>JAUMNV010000067.1 GCA_031295725.1 Collinsella sp. | reverse complement strand
GGTGGGCCCCATGCCGTCCTCCGTCGCCAGGAGGAAGAGCTCGACCTTCTCCCTGCTGTACATGCGAACCTCCAGTCCGGACCGCCCCGCGGTCCAACTTTCTGTCCGCACCCCCAACAGTCCCTATTTCACCGCAACTTATTGAGGCCGAGCGGGCTGGGTCGATGATGGCTTCTGTTGTCGAGAAGATGAGGACAGCCGGTCAGGAGTCTGCGTAGGGTTTTGTGGTTGGTATACCGTAGCCGCGCATCATGGAGCCGAACGCTTTGACATCGTAGGTGTCTGAGAGCTTGAAATGAATGACGTTGTGGCCCATGGCACGCAGGTTCGTGTCGCGCATGAGGGCAGCTCGATAGGTTTTTGCCGCAGTATGTTCCGGATCATTTTGGGCATCGTCCTCAAACTTGCCTAGTCCATGCAGCTCAGCCAGCATCCAAGAGCCGTTTGGCATCTGCCAGCCGTAATCTGCCAAATAATAGCCGGCGTTTCCCGGTCGAGTGATTTCAACCTGAAGTTCGGGAGCGGCAACTCCCGCCAGAATCATTGCCGCCCGTGCTTCGGATTCTCCACCGTTATCCGATCTGCCATCCATGTGTTCAAAAACGTCAAATGCGCGCGCGATGCCGTGCAGTCCGCGGCAGTTCCTTTGTGCATATGCACGCAATTCTTCACGCTCGACACCGTACTCACGAGCCAACCCGTCGACATAGCCTAGTGCATATCGAAAAGCGTTAGTTCGGGCGATGTCGACCACCGTGCGATATGGATTCGTTAACGTAAAAGGACCGAGCTGCCATACGTCGCCCGGCCGCCAGCGTCGGTATTCAACGAATTCGTACATATCGCGTCTGGTGGAACGCGGCAACAGCACTTGCACCTTGTCGAGAAGCGAATATGCAGAACCGATGCCATAGAGCAGTGCCGCCGTTGCTCCACAAAACACGGCATTCGGTTCAACGACCGCAATAGCGGATGCCAATTGAAAGATGCGATCTTCGACGCCGAGGTCATTCCAATACGCGGGATCAGCGTAGACATGGTTGTAGAGTCGAATAATCATCTCTTTTTGCATGAGCGCGTAGGCACAGCGTTCATCCCATTTTTTGGTAGCTACAAACAGGTGCCCGCCATGATGGGCCTCGAATAACCGGAAGAACAGCTCTAATTGCGGTTTGGTACAGCGTTTATCATGACTCATTTTCGACCCCATGGTCTCGAGGGGGAGTGAATGACACTACGCTATCCCATATTTGGCCCGCCTGACCTTGCCATGAACTGACCAAAAGCTTGACGGGGCAGGTCAGAGTCATGAGTCGTAGCCAAACATATCGGCAAACGGTTGATTAGTGCCCCTCGGCGGCACTAAAAACCACTCTTACAGAAAGTTGCGGTGGAATAGTTCCTGAAAGGCTCGAATAAGCCTAAATCCAGGAACTATTTCACCGCAACTTAAGAGGGGATGGGGCTGAGTGGCGGGCGATGCCGTTGCCTGTCGGTTAGTGGCGGGATTGGTGGCGGAGCTTGTCGATGGTGGAGTCGGTGCTTCGGCTGCGGGCTTCGGCGGCGCGGTCGCGGGCGTCGGCGGCGGTTTGGCTCTGGCGGCGGTAGTCGATCATGCCTTGGATGATGGGCTTGCCAAAGCTCACGACATCATCGTTGTAGATGGCGGTTCGGGCTGCGAGGAGGCAGTCGGTAAAGTCCATATGGGTCTTGCCGAAGAGTTTGACGGCAAGGGCGACAACGGTGGGCTCGTCGACCATGACGTCATCGAGCAGCCTTTTCATGGCCGCAGCAATTTCAACGCGGGGAACCTTATAGACGTCGCGCAGCGTGACCACGACGCGCGTGATGATTTCGGGGTAGACACGTGCGGTGCGCGTGGCGATGACCTTGGCGGCGCGCGGTGACAGGACCTCGTCGTCGTCAAGCAGGTAGCGAAGGATGACGGTCTCGTCGATGATGGTGCTACTCATGGATATCTACTTCCTCGGGACCCAAAACCGACTCGTCGCTTTCTGTGGCTAGGTATTCAATCCAGGCATTGCGCTCCTCGGAGCGGCGATTGGGGTCCCCGTATGCTTTGAGCAGTCCATAGGCGGCCGTGCCGTCCTTGGAGCGCACGGCGACCGGTTGAAATGGGAGCTTGCGCATCAAAATACTCTGCGCGACAAATAGACGGACAGCCTCGGCGAGCGATGTGCCCATGGCGTCGTAGAGACGTTCGGCATGCTGCTTGTCTTCCTCGCGAATGCGCACCTGCAGGATGGCTCGTTTTTGAGTCGATGACATCACTGGCCTCCCTTAATGAGCGTGCAATTTGAATAGTCAAATACAACATCGGCTAATAATAGCCAATCTTACAACCACTACTTTATTGCACTAGAGTAATTGAGTGTAAACGATATTACAAACGTACTACATCTTTCAGAAACGAGCGTGAAATCTCCCTTGGATGTACGCATGTAATACACTCACCTTTATAGCTTCTAGAGAATAATTCCAACCTGCCAAAACCCCTGCAATACACCCGTATTGCAGGGCCTATGCTCAAGTTTGCCACCTGCAACTGCGTATATTTAACCTGTATATCGTTGGAGGAATTCTATCGAAGTGCCTGTTTCGCCGCATGCACTCGATACGCCGATGCCGGACCACGGGCGGTCCGGGGCAACGTCGACAGGGTCTCTCCGGCATGGGATTCAGGAGGGAGTGAACAACATGGGCAATAAACGAGTCGTAGCCGATTCCTCACGCTGCATTGGGTGCCAAACCTGTATGGCGGCGTGCATCGAGGCGCACGACATCCCCGGCAACATCGCCGCGCCGCGCCTGCGCGTGACGCGTACGTACGAGATCTCCGCACCGGTGGCTTGCCATCACTGCGAGGATGCCCCGTGCGCGAAGGCCTGTCCTACGGGCGCCTTGTTCTTTGATCCAAAGAACCATCGTATCGGCGTCAACGAGGACAACTGCATCGGCTGCAAGAGCTGCGTCATGGCATGCCCCTTTGGCGCCGTGAGCGTGGCGACCACGCAGGTTCCGGTCTTGATGGGCGACGTTCGCGTGGGTTCGCAGACCAAGAGCTTCGTGCTCAAGTGCGACCTGTGCGTGGACCGTCCCGGCGGTCCGGCGTGTGCCGAGGCGTGCCCGACCAAGGGCCTCACCCTGGTAGACGAGGAGCGCCTGGCAGAACTGACTGCCGAGCGTGCCCGCGCCACCATCGAAAACGAGGCGTAAGCGTTGGGGCGACAGGCCCAATGATTGTCAAATTAGTACCGAGTAATCGGTAGCAGAAAAAGGAAGGAGGGTGTCATGGAGAAGCATAAAGTGATCTGCCCGTACTGCGGCGCCGGTTGCCAGTTTAACCTCCTGGTCCAAAACGGCCAGGTCGTGGGCACCGAACCGCTCAACGGCATCACCAACCAGAGCGAGCTGTGCCTTAAGGGCATGAGCGGCTACGACTTCATCAACGACACCAAGATCTTGACTCCTCGCGTACTGCACCCGATGATCCGCCGCACTAAGGGCGCGGATCTTGAGCGCGTAAGCTGGGACGAGGCACTGGATTTCACCGCATCTAAGATGCAGGCCATAATTGACGAATATGGTCCTAACGCTGTCATGACCACTGGCTCTTCGCGAGGCGGCGGCAATGAGGCGAATTACGTCATGCAGAAGTTTACGCGCGCGTGCATCGGCACCCACAGCGTGGACAACTGCGCCCGTACTTGACACGGCCCTACTGTCCTCGGTCTGATGGACACGGTTGGTTCAGGTTGCATGTCATGCTCCATCCCCGGTATGGAGGATGCGGGCTGCATTTTCCTCTTCGGCTATAACCCTGCCGATTCGCACCCCATCGTCGCAAGGCGTATCGTGCGAGCCAAAGAAAAGGGTTGCAAGATCATCGTCGCCGATCCGCGCCATATCGAAACCGCGCGTATCGCCGATCTCTACCTTCCGATCAAGAACGGTTGCAACGTTGCGTTCCTCAACGCCTTTGCCAACTGTCTGGTCAACGATGGCCTCTACGACAAGGAATTCGTCGCCGAGCACACGAACGGCTTTGACGAGTGGTGGGAGACCATCAAGAACTACACTCCCGAATCTGTACAGGACATCACGGGTGTCGAGCCCGCGTTGATCCACCAAGCTGCCGAGATGTACGCCACGGCGAAGCCCTCTGCCATCATTGGCTGGGGCATGGGCGTATGCCAGCAGAAGCAGAACCTGAAGACGGTGCACACCATCGCCTCCATCGCCTGCGTTGCCGGCCAGATCGGCAAACCCAATTCCGGCCTCGCGCCCGTGCGCGGTCAGAATAACGTCCAGGGCTCCTGCGATATGGGCATGCTGCCCAACCTGTACCCTGGCTACCAGAAAGTCACCGACCCCGCAGTGCGTGCCAAGTTTGCCAAAGCTTGGGGCGTGCCCGAGGAAAAGCTCCCGCTCGAGGAGGGCTACAAGCTCACCGATCTGGGCCACCTGGTCGACGAGGGCAAGGTGCACTGCTTCTACAACTACGGCGAGGACCCGGTGCAGACCGAGCCCGATTCGGCCGGTATGCGCAAGACGCTCTCCGAGCTGGATCTGTTCATTTGCCAGGACATCTTTATGACGCAGACGACCATGCTCGCCGACGTCATCCTGCCCGCTACCTCTTGGGGCGAGCACGAGGGTGTCTTTACCGCATCCGACCGTAGCTTCCAGCACTTTGACGCGGCCGTTCCGCCCAAGGGCGAGTGCCGCCATGACTGGGAGATCTTCGCGGACCTGTCCACGCGCATGGGCTACCCCATGCACTACGACAACACCGAGCAGATCTGGAACGAGTGCATTAGCCTGTGCCCCAACTTTGTAGGCGCGACCTACGAGAAGATGGCTCCCGAGGGCGGTTACGCCCAGTGGCCGGTCAAGAGCACCGATGTGAACGACCACGGTACGCCCGACATGTTCGCTGGTGGCAAGTTCACCACCAAGGACGGCCGCGCCAACCTGATGGCGCACGACTGGGAGGCGCCCTCCGAGCTTCCCGACGATGAGTACCCGCTCATTCTGTGCACCGTCCGCGAGGTCGGCCACTACAGCTGCCGTTCGATGACCGGCAACTGCAAGACGCTGGCGCTGCTTGCCGATGAGCCCGGTTTTGTCCGCATGAATCCCGCGGACGCCCAGGCGCGCGGCATCAAGAACGGCGACATCGTCTCGATTCACAGCCGCCGCGGTCAGGTATACAGCCGCGCCGACGTGAGCGACCGTATCAACAAGGGCACGGTCTATATGACCTACCAGTGGTGGATCGGCAAGTGCAACGAGCTGACCATGCACAAGGTCGACCCGGTCTCGCACACGCCCGAGGACAAGTTCTCCGCCTGCCAGGTCGACGCTATCGCCGACCAGGTCTGGGCCGAGGGCGAGGTCGAGCGTCAGTACACCGAGCTCAAGCAGGCTCTGGTGGACGCCGCCGCTCCTCAGGACGTTGAGCCCGGCGCCGCCAAGTTCGACGACGAGGCGCACGTGAACCAAATCGTGTAGTCCCGTTCTCGTTGGCTTTTTGGGCCGGGCGTCCCGTACGTTCGGGAGTCCGGCCCGTTATTTTGAAAGGAAGTGGGGATGAACCGCTTCATTGACATCAACCCGGAGAGGTGCATCGGCTGCGGAACATGCCAGTCCGCCTGTGCCGACGCCCACCGGATGCAGGGTCTTCAGGATACGCCGCGCCTGGCGCTCGTGAAGACCGGCGGTATTTCGGCCGCCCTTGCCTGCCACCATTGCGAGGGTGCCCCCTGCGCCGAGGTTTGCCCGGTGAATGCCATCGAGCACGATGGCGACCGCATCCACGTCAAGGAGCAGGAGTGCATCGGGTGCAGGCTGTGCGCCATCGCGTGCCCCTTCGGAGCCATCCATCCCGATGGCACGTCTATCGCCGGTGTCGCAGGCATGTGCGATCCGACGCCTTCGTATCCTAAGTCCCTGAGCAGCCTTCTTACGTGGGCTCCCGGCCAGTACACCTGCGCTGTCAAGTGCGACCTGTGCGCCTTCGATCCGGACGGCCCGCATTGTGTGGCGGCGTGCCCCACCAAGGCGCTGACCGTCATGGGCGGCGCGGCCGATCGCGAGCTCGACGAGGCTAAGCGCCTGCGCTCGATCGAAAACGGTCCGGTCGTCGACGTTACCGCTGTGGCCCAGGGCTTGTCCGAGAAAGCAGAAGGGAGCGTAAAGAATGGATAGCATGACGCTGTTTATCGCATCGCTTGCCGTCTCGTGCATCGGTGCGCTCGCCTCGGTTCTGCTGATCAAGGCCGATAACGCCGCCAAGACCGCCGGCTGCCTTATCGGCGCCGTCGCCGCGGTGCTTTCGTTTGTGGCCGGTATCCAGGCCGTGCTGGGCGATGTCACGTCGGTCGACACCATCGTGTTCTTCCCGTTTGCCCATTTCCAGCTGCTGCTCAATCAGCTGTCCGGCCTGTTCGTGGCGCTCATCTCGGTGCTCGCGTTTGCCGGTTCGATCTACGGTCTCAACTACTTTGATGAGTACCCGGGCAAAAAGGGCCGCGCCGGCTTCTTCTTTAACACCTTCGTGGCGTCCATGATGCTCGTCATCACCGCCGACAACGTGTTTTGGTTCCTGGTGGCCTTTGAGCTTATGTCGCTGACCTCGTACTTCCTGGTCGTGATCGAGGAGAACGAGAACTCCATCCATGGCGGTTGGCTCTACTTTGTGATCGCGCACGTGGGCTTTGTGCTCATCATGGCGAGCTTCCTCACCATGACCAACTTCGCCGGTGGCTCGTTTGCCTTTGCGGATTTCCGCGCTACGCAGTTTAGTCCCGCGGTCGCATCCGTGTGCTTCGTGCTCGCCTTCTTTGGCTTTGGCGCCAAGGCCGGTATCATCCCGCTGCACGGCTGGCTGCCCAAGGCACATCCCGAGGCGCCGTCCAACGTGTCGGCCCTCATGTCCGGCGGCATGATCAAGATCGGTATCTTCGGCATCCTCAAGGTTGGTCTCGACCTGCTCTCCGCCTCGGGCGTTCAGGTCTGGTGGGGCCTTATGGTCATGGTCTTCGGTGCGATCTCGTCGGTCCTCGGCGTGGCCTTCGCCCTGCAGGAGCATGACATCAAGCGCCTGCTGGCCTATCACTCCGTCGAGAACATCGGCATCATTCTGCTCGGCGTTGGCGCCTCCATGGCCGCCATGGCGCTCAACTCGGTCGGCATCGCCGTCCTGGCTCTGATGGCCGCCCTCTACCACACGTTTAACCACGCGATGTTTAAGGGCGAGCTGTTCTTGGGCGCCGGTGCGCTGCTGTACTCCACGGGTACGCGCAATATGGAGAAGATGGGCGGTCTGTTCCGTCGTATGCCGGCAACGGCCATCTGCTTCCTCGTTGGCGCGCTTGCCATCTCGGCCATCCCGCCCTTCAACGGCTTCGTGTCCGAGTGGTTTACCTACCAGTCGCTGTTTAACGCCGCCATGCAGGGCGACAAGGCCGTCATGATCGTGGCCGTGTTCGCTGCCGTCGCGCTTGCCATTACCGGCGCGCTGGCTGTCACGTGCTTCGTCAAGGCCTATGGCGTCTCCTTTGCCTCCGCGCCCCGCTCCGAGGCAGCGGCCAATGCCAAGGAGGTTCCCGCCCCCATGGTGTTTGCGCAGGGCCTGCTCGCGGCCATCTGCGTCGTGCTGGGCATTGGCGCTCCCGTGATCGCGCCCGTGCTGGTCGATGTCGCCGCGTCCGTGCTGCATCCGTACGGTGGCGTGTTTGCCGCCGAAGGCATGGAGCTCATGAACCAATACTCCGGCGCTGCCACCTCCACGCCCGCGATCGCCATTGCGCTCGTGGTGCTCGTCGGCCTTGCCTGCGGTTATCGCAAGCTCAAGACCGTCGGCAAGGTGCAGAAGTCCCAGCCGTGGGCGTGCGGCTATGCTCCCAACGAGCATATGCCTGTCGTGGCCACGACCTTTGCCTCCGAGGTGTCCTGGTTTATGCAGCCTCTCTACACGCTGCGCGACCGCTGCACGGCCGTCTGCTGGTCCATCGCGCACTTCTTCCAGAAGCTCACCGGTGTGGTTGAGGCTGTGGAGCCCGTACCCGACAAGGTTCTCGTCGATGCCCCGCATAAGGGTGTCGAGAAGCTCGCCGACCTCGCGACTAAGCTCGAGGGCGGCAACTACAGCATCTATATCTGCTACATCGTCGCGGCACTCGTGGTGTTCCTCGTGCTCGCCGTGCAAATGGGTTAAGGAGGGGAGAGCATGAACAACATCGTACTTGCCGTTCTGCAGGGCGTGGTCGTTATGGCCGTCGCGCCGTTCTTCTCCGGTCTCGGTCGCGTTATCCGCGCCAAGATGCACAACCGTCGCGGCCCCAGCGTCATGCAGGACTACCGCGACCTGGCCAAGCTCTTTGCGCGCCCCGAGTCCCAGAGCGAGGATGCGAGCTTTGCGCTGCGCATCATGCCGCCGCTGTTTTTCGCCGTCGCCTTTATGCTCGCGATGGGCCTGCCGCTCTTTACGGCACAAAGCCCCATCCCGGTCTTTGGTGACGCCATCACCATCATGTACAGCCTGGCGCTCGCCCGCTTCTTCTTCGCCCTCTGCGGTGTGGATTCGTCCAACGCCTACGCCGGCATCGGCGGCGTCCGCGAGCTGCTCATGAGCGTGCTCATCGAGCCGTCCATGCTGCTGGCGTTGTTTGCCGCCGCCCTGGTGTGCGGCTCCACCGACATCGCCACCATGGGTCAGCACATCATGACGGGCGCCATCGACGCGCCGGTCGCCGTGATCCTCGCCGGCATCGCCTTTGCGATCGCCTGCTACATGGAACTCGGCAAACTGCCGTTTGACCAGGCCGAGGCCGAGCAGGAGCTTCAGGAAGGTCCGCTCGCCGAGCTTTCCGGCCCATCGCTTGCCATGGCCAAGCTTGCCATGTCCATGAAACAGGTCCTGGTCGTCGCTTGGTTCTGCGCGATCTTCGTCCCCTGGGGCGAGCCCGCGACCGTGGGGGCCGCCGCCGTTCTGGGTGCAGTCATCTTCCTGGTGAAGTGCCTGGTCGACTTTGTCGTATGCGGCGTGATCGAGAACTCCTGCTCGCGCTCGCGTTTCAAGGTACTCGGTAATCAGACCTGGGCCGTCGTTGGCATCGCCGTTCTGGCGTTTGTCTTCGTTGTCGTCGGCGTGTAGGAGAAGGGAGAAACAATGTCATTTGCAGTCAGTCTGTCCCTTCTCGGCTTGGTCGCTATCGCGGCCCCGATGGTGGCCTCGGTGCTCGTCGCCCTGTTCCCCCGTCCGTACGCCAAGTGGTTCAGCGTTTTGGGTGCCGCCGTCTCGACGGTCTGCACCATCGCCCTCGCCGCGAATTTCGCTGGCGCCGGCATGCCCGACACGCAGGTCCCCCTGATCTCGTTTGGGCAGACCCTCGTCATGGGATTCACCTTCGATCGCATGAGCACGCTGCTCGCGCCTGCCTTTGTGGGTATCGGCCTGCTTGTCGTGATCTATTCGATCCCCTATATGAGCGAGAATAACCGTGAGCATCCCGACGCGCCGCGTCGTCGCTTCTACGCGTACCTCGCGACCTTCATCGGCGCCATGGCCGGCCTTGTGTACAGCTCGACCCTCCTGGGCCAGCTCGTGTTCTTTGAGATCACGGGTGCGTGCTCTTGGGGCCTCATTAGCTACTACATGTCTCCTACGGCCAAGAAGGCCGGCATGAAGGCCCTCATCATCACGCACATTGGCGCACTTGGCCTGTATCTGGGCGCCGCCATCGTGTTTGCCCATACCGGCACCTTCGCCATTACCGCGATTGCCGGCCTCGACGCCAAGCTCAAGGCTATCGTCCTTTTGCTCGTGCTGTTTGCGGCCTGGGCAAAGTCCGCACAGGTCCCCATGTACATGTGGCTGCCTTCGGCCATGGAGGCGCCGACGCCTGTTTCGGCCTACCTGCATGGTGCCTCGATGGTTAAGGTCGGCGTGTGCGTGTTCGCGCGTGCACTCGTCTCTGCCGGCGAGATTCCCGAGATCGTGGGCTGGGTCGCCATTATCGACGCCATGGTCACCATGCTCTTTGGCTTCCTTATGTACCTGCCGCAAAAGGACATGAAGCGTCTGCTGGCCTTCTCTACGATCGCCCAGCTCTCCTATGTGTTCTTTGGTCTGGGCCTTTCGGTTTTTGGCAGCCAGCTGGCCTTCGATGGTGCCGTGTGCCACATCTTTAACCACGCTTTCGCCAAGACGCTGTTCTTCCTGATCGCCGGTTCGTTCTCCTTTACGCTCGGCACGCGTATGCTGCCCAAGCTTCGCGGCATCGTAAAGAAGTACCCGATCTCGGGCGTGGGCTTTGGTGTCGCCGCGCTCGCCATTGCCGGCGTGCCGCCTATGAACACGTTCTTCTCGAAGTTCCAGATCATCGCCGGCGGCTTTTCTGTGGGTGCCGGCAACGTCGCGATCCTGGTGCTCGTGTGCATCATGGTCGCCGAAACCGTCGCCACCTTCGCCTGGTTCCTCAAGTGGATGGGCTATTGCCTGCCCGGCGAGCCGAGCGACGAGGTCGCTGCGGGAGCCCCGCTTCCCCGCGCGATGGCGTTCGTGTTCATCGTGCTCATCATCATGGTCATCGTCAGCGGCCCGCTTTCGGCCAGCTGGATCGGTTAGGAGGTAGAACGACATGGGTTATTCGATCGTCAACATCCTTGGCGGCCTTCTGATCGTCACGTCCACCATGGTGGTCGTCTCCAAGAACATCAAACATGCCATCAACTGGTATGCGGTGCAGTCGCTGGTGCTCGTGGGGCTGCTCGCTACGCTCGGTGCCACCACCGGTGCGCAGGAGCTGCTTATGTGGGCCGGATCTGCCTTTATCACTAAGGTCGTCCTGGTCCCTTACATCCTCAACCGCGCATACAAGAAGATGGGCGAGCCGAGCGACGCATCGCTCAAGGCCGGCCTTAAGCCCGCGTGGGCCATCTGCATCATCGCCGTCGAGGTCGCGATCTGCTTTGCCGTTGTGACGCAGATCAGCCTGCCCACGGCCGAGGTCGCAACGCCTGCGCTCGCTATTAGCTTCGCTCACTTCTTTGTGGGCCTCACCTGCATCATCTCGCAGCGCAACATCATGAAGCAGATCTTCGGATACTGCCTTATGGAAAACGGCAGCCACGTGACGCTCGCGCTTTTGGCCCCCACCGCTCCCGAGATCATCGAGATCGGTATCGCCACCGACGCCATCTTTGCCGTCATCATCATGTCCATCGTCGTGCGTCGCATTTGGGACGACTCCCACTCGCTCGATGCGCGCGACCTGTCCGAGCTGAGGGGGTAGTCCATGGAATCGTTGATTCTCGCCCTGCTCGCGACTCCTTTGGTGTTCTCGCTGGTCATGGCGTTTTTGCCCAAGAACACGTCCTATAACGTGTTTGCCGGCCTCAACCTGGTCTCCGTCGCAGCCGTCCTGGTGCTGTCGATTATGACGGCCGGTGACGTCCTTATGAGCGGCGAAACCGCGAGCGCTCTTGGCCTGTGGTTCCACCTCGATTCGCTGGGCGCCATCTTTGTGCTGCTCATCGGCTTTATCGGTTTTCTTACGGGGCTGTTCTCGCTTCCCTATGTAAAGGCCGATATCGAGGAGGGCTCCATGCCCGCCGAGCGCGCCAAGCAGTATTTTGCGCTGTTTAGCCTGTTTGTGTTCACCATGCTGCTCGCGTGCCTGTCCAACAACATGATTCTCACGTGGGCCGCCGTGGAGGCAACCACGCTTTCCACCGTGTTCCTCGTGGGTATCTACAAGAACAAGACGGCCCTCGAGGCTTCTTGGAAGTATGCGATGGTCTGCACCGCCGGCGTGGCCTTTGGCCTGTTCGGTACGCTGCTGATCTACGCCAACGCCGCCGACGTGATCCCCAATGCCCACGAGGCCGCATTCCTGTCGTGCGTGCTGCCGTATGCCGACCAGTTCGACCCGACGCTCATGCGCCTCGCCTTTGCGTTTATCGTGATCGGCTTTGGCACCAAGGCCGGGCTGTTCCCCATGCACACTTGGCTGCCCGATGCCCACTCCCAGGCCCCGAGCCCTGTCTCGGCCCTGCTCTCGGGCGTGCTGCTTAAGTGCGCCATGCTTGTGATCATGCGCTTCTACGGCTTTACTATCCAGGCCGTGGGCGCCGAGTATCCGCAGCTTTTGCTGTTGATCGTCGGCACGCTGTCCATTTTGGTGGCGGCGCTTTCGATGTTTCGCCAGGACGACCTCAAGCGCCGCTTTGCGTACTCGTCTGTGGAGAACGTGGGCGTTATCGCCCTGTGCCTGGGTATCGGTGGCCCGCTGGGTATCGCCGCGGCCCTGCTGCACTGCGTGTTCCACGGCTTTACCAAGACGCTTGCCTTCTGCGTGTCCGGCAACATCCAGCACGCCTTTGGCACGCGTAGCCTGGCCAAGATCCAGGGCGTCGTCGAGGTTGCCCCCGCAACCGCCGCGCTCGCCGTCCTGGCGCTGCTCGGTCTTGGTGCCTTCCCGCCCTTTGGCATGTTTATCTCCGAGTTCCTGACTTTTGTCGCCGGTGTTACCGCCGGTCCCATGTGGCTGGTCGTCGTGGTCGCCCTCGGTCTTACCGTGGCCATCTCCGCGCTCACCCGTATCGCACTCAAGTCGGTATTCGGCCATGCGCCCCAGGGCATGGGCAAGCATGAGGCCCCGGCGCTCATGCTTATCCCCGAAATCATCCTGGCTGTCATGATCTTGTGGTTTGGCATCGCCACCCCGCTGCCCCTCGTGCACGGTGTGGAGACCGCGACCGGCATCGTGCTCGAGCAGAGCACCGAGGAACTTCACGCGACGCCGATGTACCGCGCTGTGTTCGGTACCGAGACCGCTCAGAGCGAGGTGGAGTAACGAATGATTGAAACTGAGAACAAGGTGTATGCCCGTCGCTGCGAGAGCCATGTCGAGGCCCTGCGCCGCGCCGTTCCGGGCTGCATCGAAAAGGTCGAGTGGCAGTGCGAGGACCAGCTGACGATTACCGTCAAGCAGGACAAGCTGCCCGAGGCCGTCCACTACCTGTATTACGAGCGCTACGGCTGGATTCCCGTGATCATCGGCAACGACGAGCGCAGCCTGTGCGGCCGTTACGCCGTGTACTACGTCATCTCCATGGAGGGGGAGGACCCCGGCTGGGTGACCGTGCGCACCGAGGTCGATCCCGCCAAGATGACGTTCCCGTCCGTGACGCCGTTCGTCCCCGCCTGCGTGTGGGGCGAGCGCGAGCTTCGCGACATGTTCGGCCTGATCCCCGAGGGTCTGCCCGATCGTCGTCGCCTGGTGCTGCCGGACGATTGGCCCAGCGGCCTGTATCCGCTGCGCAAGGACTCCATGGACTATCGTTTCCGTCCCGCTCCCGCGAGCGACATGGAAAACTACGAGTTCTTGGCCGATACCAAGGGCAAAGAGACCACGCTCGTCCCCATGGGCCCGTTGCACATTACCTCCGACGAGCCCGGCCACTTCCGCCTGTTCGTTGAAGGTGAGACGATCGTCGACGCCGACTACCGTCTGTTCTACGTGCACCGCGGTATGGAGAAGGTCGCCGAGACGCGCCTGAACTATGACGCCGTGACGTTCCTCGCCGACCGCATCTGCGGCATCTGCGGCTGTGCCCACTCGGTGGCCTATGCCGAGGCCGTCGAGCGCGCCCAGGGCATCCATGTCCCGCCGCGCGCCCAGTACATCCGCGCCATCATGCTCGAGGTCGAGCGCCTGCACTCGCATCTGCTCAACATTGGCCTCGCATCGCACTACACCGGCTTCGACTCCGGCTTCCAGCAGTTCTTCCGCGTCCGCGAGAAGTCCATGGACCTGGCCGAGAAGCTCTCCGGTCACCGCAAGACCTACGGCCTCAACGTGATCGGCGGCGTGCGTCGCGACATTTTGGCCGAGCAGAAGCTCTCCACGCTCACGACCATCCATCAGCTGCGCTCCGAGGTTCAGGAGCTCGTCGACGTCTTGCTCTCCACGCCCAACTTCATTGAGCGTACGAGTGGCATCGGCATCTTGGACCGCAAGATCGCACGCGACTTCTCGCCGGTCGGCCCGCTCATGCGTGGCTCGGGCTATGCCCGCGACGTGCGCTTCGACCATCCCTTCGACGGCTACGCCGATCCGGACGTCCAGAAGATGCACGCCGCCACGGCCGACACCTGCGATGCCTTCGGCCGTACCGCCGTTCGCATCCAGGAGGTCTACGATTCGATCGACATGATCGAGACCATGCTCGAGAACTGCCCGTCGGGCCCCATCCTCACCACGGATTGGGAGTACACCCCGCACAAGTACGCCATCGGCGCCACCGAGGCGCCGCGCGGCGAGGACGTGCACTGGGCCATGCTCGGCAATAACCAGAAGTGCTACCGCTGGCGCGCCAAGGCCGCCACGTACAGCAACTGGCCGGTCCTGCGCTACATGTTCCGCGGCAACACCGTGGGCGACGCGGCGCTGATCGTCGGCTCTCTCGACCCGTGCTACTCCTGCACCGACCGCGTGACGGTGACCGATGTCGCCGCCAAGCGCGACCATGTGCTCGACAAGGAACAGTTCGAGAACGTCTGGCGCGACAAGTCGCCGCTTGCGGGCGAGGGCACCATGGCCGCTCCGCTCGATGAGGAGGCGCTCTAATATGCTGAAGCTTTGGAAGGTCAACGCCAAGGCCGGCGACGCGACGGTCAAGTACCCGTTTGCGCCGTTCCCCACCAATAAGGACATGCGCGGCAAGCCCGAGCACAACGCCGAGCTCTGCATCGCCTGCGGTGCCTGCGGCGTGGCGTGCCCGGCCGATGCCATTCGCATGGACACCGACCTTGCGGCCGATACCATCACCTGGTCGATCGACTACGGCCGCTGCATCTTTTGCGGCCGCTGCGAGGAGGCCTGCCCCATGGAGGCCATCAAGCTCACCGAGGAGTTTGAGCTGGCCGTCATGAGCAAGGACGACCTCACCAGCAAGAGCGTCTATACGCTCGAGCACTGCTCGCGTTGCGGCAAGCCGTTTGCCCCGCACAAGGAGATCGACTACGCCAAGCGCCTGCTGCAAAAGGCCGGCGGCATGGAGGCCGAGCAGGCCGCCCGTACCGTCGGTATGTGCCAGGAGTGCAAGCGCGAGCTCGATGCCCTGCGCGCCGCTTCGGCCGTAAAGACCGGCAACGCGCGCGGCATGGCTGCCAACGAGACGCTTGCGTCCGGTGAGCCCCAGGGCCCCGGCATGGAGTATCTGGGCGGCCACGGCGTGAACCCGGAGTATGTCGACCGCGAGCTCAACCCCGATGCGCCCGAGATCCCCGCCGGTCCGGCGCCGGTCGAGGGCATCATCATGGATTTTGAAACGAAGGAGGAGTAACCATGGCCGAACCCACGCTTTTGCCCGAGCGGCTCCAGTACCGCCCGACCAAGATCGAGCTCGACGAGAGCATCGAGAAGGCCAAGGCGACTCTTCTTAAGAAGATCAAGCGCTCGGTGTACGTCTACCGTGTCGACTGCGGCGGCTGCAACGGCTGCGAGATCGAGATCTTCGGTTCCATCACGCCCGTCTTCGACGTCGAGCGCTTTGGCATCAAGGTCGTGCCTTCGCCCCGTCACGCCGATGTGCTGCTGTACACCGGCGCCGTGACGCGTGCCATGCGCATGCCGGCCCTGCGCGCCTTTGAGGCCGCACCCGATCCCAAGATCGTGGTGTCCTATGGCGCGTGCGGTTGCACCGGTGGTATCTTCTACGACAACTACTGCGTCTGGGGCGGCACGGACAAGATTCTGCCGGTCGATGTCTACATCCCCGGCTGCCCGCCCAGCCCCGCGCAGACCATCTACGGCTTTGCCATGGCGCTCGGTCTGCTGGACCAAAAGCTCCATGCCGAGACCACGGTGGAGGCCGCCGGCGAGCAGGCCGATATCCTGCACCCCGGCGTGCCGTACAAGCTGCGCGTTGCCATCGAGCGCGAGGCTCGCGCCATGAGCGGCTACCGTTACGGCCGCGACCTGGCCAACGAGTTCATGGATACGCTCGAGGGCGCGCCCAAGGGCGATATCCGCGGTGCCATGGCGCTGCTCATCGATAAGCAGGACGATCCTCGCCGCGTTGAGGTCTACTCGGCGCTGCAGGATCTGGTGCTGGCCGGAGGTCGCTAGATGGAGCTCACGGACCGCTCTGGTTACTTTGCGGGCCCCGGTATGCTCGGCGGCTCCTTTGGCGATGCCTTGCGCGCAAGCGACGAGGCCGCCGAGGGCGTCGCCGACCCCTGCCTGGGCCATGCGCCCGACCAAGTGGTCTTTTACGAGCTCACGCGTAAGTTTGTGGAGACCGAGGAAGACGTTCCCCAGGAGGCCTGCGACGTGCTGTACTACACGCTCGCCGTGGGCCACCACACCGGCGTGCTCGACTGCTTTGAGCCGCGCCTGTCGGTGCCGGTGGATGTCTTCTATTCGCTCGTCGACGCGCTGCCGGAGGGGGAGGCCAAGACCAAGTTCGAGGCCATCCGCTCCTTTGGCGAGTGCCAGCTCGACAAGGCGGCGGTGCCGTCGCTGCTCGAGGCCTGCGATGCGCTGCTCGACGAGCGCGGTTTTCGCGGGTCGGCCAAGGCCGGCATCTCGGTGTTCGACGACGACTTTGGCCTGCATGCCCAGCAGGTCGCGTTTCTGATGAAGTTTCGCGATCTGGTTGAGCGCGTGCGCGATGTGTCGGGCGTGTATCTGACGGGAAGGTTGCAGTAATGGGTCGCGTTGTAGATGGACGTGTGAACGGAGCCCCGTTTGCGGGTATCGTGCTCACGGCGGGAAGCGTGCTGCGTGCCGACGATGCCGCCGGCCCCGTGCTCTCCAAAAAGATGGAGGACGCGCCCATCGCCGGTTGGTACACCATCGACGGCGGGCAAACGCCCGAGGACGACATCATCGAGGTCAAGCGCGAGCGTCCGCCGCGTTTGGTTTTGGTCGATGCCGCCGACATGGCGCTGCCCGTCGGGTCCATCCGCTTGCTCGACAAGCGCGATGTGGCCCGCAAGTCGATGTTCACCACGCATTCGCTTCCTTTGTCGATTCTGATCGAGGAAATCGAACAATCGTGTGATGATATCGTCTTCGTTGGGATTCAGCCGGGCGACACGGAGTTCTACAACCCCATGTCCCCGGAGGTCTTTGACGCCGTCGACGCCGTGTACGACGCCGTGGCCGCCAACGACTTTTCCCACTTTGTCCGCTTGGGGCAAGAGTAATAGGAGCGCTTGTCCCTGCTGATTAGGAAAGAAGTGATTGACATGGCAGATTCCAAGGTGGAGTACCCCGCTCCCGATTGCCTGGCGCCCGCCGTGATTGAGGCCAAGACCGAGGCCGCCGGCGTGACCAAGGCCAACCTGCCGGTCGCAAAGGCCTTTCTGTTGGCAATGTTCGCCGGTGCGTTTATTGCCTTCGGCGGCCTGTTCTTTACCGTGTTCTTGAGCGATAGCACACTGGGCTGGGGCGCTCAGCGCGTCGTGGGCGGCCTGTGCTTTTGCCTGGGCCTGGTGCTGGTGCTGGTGTGCGGCGCCGAGCTGTTTACCGGTAATTCGCTTATGGTCTGCGCGCTCAAGAGCAAAAAAATCACCCTGGTCCAGATGCTCAGGGCATGGCTCGTCGTGTGGCTTGGTAACTTTGTCGGTGCCCTGTTCATCGTCTTTTTGGTGTACATGGCCGGCATTTACAAGCTTAACGGCGAGGCGGTCGCCAATTCCATGGTGAGCGTCGCCGCCGGCAAGGTGACGGTCGACTGGGTGACGATCTTCTTCCGCGGCATCCTGTGCAACATCTTTGTGTGCCTGGCCGTGTGGATCGGTACCGCCGGCAAGACCGTGGTCGATAAGGTTGTGGGCATTCTGCTGCCCATCGCCGCCTTTGTGGCCTGCGGTTTTGAGCACTGCGTTGCCAATATGTACTTTTTGCCCATGGGTGCCGTGATGCACGCGTGCGGCTATGGCGCCGACGTCGCCGGCGCCGATGCGCTCAACGCCGCGGGCATTGCGTTTAACCTGTCCGCCGCCACGCTGGGCAACATCGTGGGCGGCGCGGTTCTGGTCGCGCTCGGCTACTGGTTTATCTACGCCAAGAAGTCCGAGGCGTAATAAGCCGGAATGACGTACGGGCCTCCCGAGGGTGTTTGCCTTTTGGGAGGCTCTTCGTGTCTTGCTGCGGTGGATGCTGCGGGCTATGCGTCGCGGCAGCTGGTGGCAGAGCTGTGGTGCGGTGGGGTTTGAACCCCTGAGCTGGAAGGAATAATCGAGATGGCATCGAGAGCTATGCATGACGGTCGCTCCGTGGTGACGACATGCGGGGGATGCTATGCCGATTGCGCCTTTGCGGCCCATGTTGAGGGTGGGCGTGTGGTGGCCGAGTTGCCGGTTGTGGGGCATCCGTGCGCGGCGCGTGCCCTGTGCGCCCGCGGACGCCATCGCCTGGCAATGCCGTTTGACGAGCGCGACCGCATCGTGCACCCCATGCGTCGCCGCCAGGATGGCTCGGGGTTCGATGCGATTTCCTGGGACGAGGCGTTTGCGCAGATCGCTGCGCGCCTTGGGGGGATTGTTGACGGGCATGGTCCGCGCGCGCTGGGCATGACGCTCGGCGTGCCCTCGTTCGACCGCTACTGGGCGTGTCGTTTTATGCATGTGCTGGGCTCGCCCAACGTATACGGTGCAGACGGTGCCTGCGAGGTAAGCCGACTTACCGGTTGGGAGCACAGCCTGGGCTATAGTCCCGCCTCCGACCTGGCGCATACCGATTGCATCATGTACCTAGGGCGTTCACTGGTGGATTCGTCGACGACGGGGGCCGTTGATGCGCTCAACGATGCGCGCCGGCGTGGGGCGAAGATCATCGTGGTCGACCCGCGGCGCAGTGGCTCTGCGGCGCTTGCCGACCGCTGGTTGCGCGTGCGCCCGGGCTGCGACTTGGCGCTGCTGTTGGGTATTGTCCACGTGTTGATTGCCGAGGACCTGTACGATCACGAGTTCGTGACCCGCTATACCACGGGTTTTGACGAGTTGGCGCAGGCGGCCGCTGTTTGGACGCCCGAGTGGGCTGAGTCGATGTGCGATGTGCCGGCGGACGATATCCGAGCGACTGCGCGTGATTTGGCTGCCGCCGCGCCTGCTGCCGTGGTGGACGCCGGTTTTCATGGCGGCATCGGAATCGCGTATGCCAACAGTACCCAGACGGCGCGAGCTATCTGCATGGTTGATGTGCTGCTGGGCTGTATTGGACATGCGGGCGGCGCGCTCAACCCATCCACGCCGCTTGTGTTGGGCGATCTCGATCCCGCACGCTTTGCGACGCCGCCGGTGCCTCGCGGGCCCAAGCTGGGGTCCGAGCGCTATCCACTGGTCGATCCGGTGCGCGGCCTGTGCACGACCATCGGCCAGTCGATTCTTGCCGGCGATTTGCGCGGGCTCATCGTCTATGCCAGTAACCCCGGTGCGGGCTATGGCAATGCACAGGCTTGGCTGGGTATTTTGCAGAAGCTCGACTTGCTCGTGACGATTGATATTCGCTGGTCCGAGACGGCGCGTGCTTCTGACTTCGTGCTGCCCGACGTGACGTATCTCGAGGCCGACCGCGGCGTGGGCACGGTCGTGGGCGTCAACGATTCGCGGGTGTTCTACCGCAACGCCGTGCTGCCCGTGCAGCATGACGACACGCGTCCCGGTCGGGAGATTTTTGCCGGTCTGGCACAGGCGTGTGGTGTGGGCGAGTACTTCCAGTTTACGTCTGACGATCTGGCGGCTGCCCAGGTGGCGCCTTTTGGAATCAATCTGGACGAGCTCAAGGAGCGCGGCTGGGCCGACACGGGTGTTGCGTTGCCGTCGCGTACGGGCGAGCCGGCGATTCCCTTGGATGGCGGCAAAATTGCGCTGGCAAGCGACGTATGGGAACGAGCCGGCCTGGGTCGTGTGCCCAACTGGATCGCGCCCATGGTGGAGCCCGGCCCGGGGATGTTTCGTCTCATTAGCGGCAACCGTCCCTTTGAGTCGCACACTTCGCGAAGGCTTGCGGCCCAAGGTGCCGCCGAGGCTGGATCGGACCTGGATGCCGTGCAGATGAATGCCGGTGTTGCCACACGCATGGGTATCGCCAATGGCGAGGTCGTCGAGCTGGTGAGCGATATGGGCCGCGACCGCGTGCGCGTGGAGACGACGCCGTATCTGCATCCGGCGTGCATCTTCACCTCGGCCGCCCCCGGCGGACGTTCGTTTGGCGCCGATGCCGGTGGCGCTCAAGCCTTGGGCGTGGGCCCGCTCGACCACACGCCGTTGCGTTGGGACCCGTTGACGGGTGCCGCGCTTACTCAGGAAAACGCCGTTCGCGTGGAAAAGATCGCAGAGCACGAGGATAATAACGACTGATTGATTCAACAGATTGATTCGGCTGGTTTTGACGAACGGCCGACTGATCTGCCCTTGGTTTTGAAAGGCCGCACATGAGCGATAGCCAGAACATGTCCGATGAGGTGCGCGCCCGCCTGCGCGCCATTCCCTCCGTCAACGAGCTGCTCGCAGAGTGGCCAGTTGTGAAGGCGGCGGGGGAGACCTGCGACGCGGTGGTGCATGCCGCCGTCACGGCCGAGCTCGACGAGGAGCGCGCCGCCATTCGTGCCGGCGCCGCCCCGCGTTCCAAGCGCGAGCTGGCCTCGGCCATCGAGTGGCGTGCGCATCGCTCCGCGCTGCCGAGCCTGCGCCCAGCAGTTAATGCCACGGGTGTGGTCATCCATACCAACTTGGGCCGCGCCCCGCTCGCGGAGTCGGTCGCCAAGGCCGTGGCCGAGGTTGCGCGCGGGTACAGCACGCTCGAGTACAGTGTGGACACTTGTTCGCGCGGGTCGCGCAAGGAGCACGCCGCGCAGCTGATCCGCTCGCTCACCGGTGCCGAGGACGCGCTCGTGGTCAACAACAACGCCGGCGCGGTACTGCTGGTGCTGGCGACCCATGCCGCAGGCAAGGAGGTTATCGTCAGCCGCGGCGAGCTTGTCGAGATCGGCGGCAGCTTCCGCATCCCCGATGTCATGGCGGCTTCGGGCGCCAAACTCGTCGAGGTCGGCGCCACCAACCGCACGCATTTGGACGACTACGAGCGCGCCATCACGCCCGATACGGCGATGATCCTCAAGGTCCATCCTTCCAACTATCGCATCGAGGGCTTTCACGAGGAGGTGGGCTCTCGGGAGCTTGCCGCTCTGGCCCACAAGCATGGCCTGCTGTTCTACGAGGACCAGGGGTCGGGCGCGCTGTTGCCCGACGACATCTTGGTGCGCGGCGGCGAAGAAACCACGCCGGCTTCGGTTGCGGCGGGGCTCGATCTGGTGTCGTGCTCGGGCGATAAACTGCTCGGTGCCGCACAAGCGGGCATTATCATGGGCCGTCGCAATCTGGTCCAGGCCTGTGGGTCACATCCGCTTATGCGCGCCCTGCGCCCGGGCAAGCTCGCGCTGACGGCGCTCGAGGCCACGCTGCGTATCTACATGGACGGTGCCGATGTTGCCCATCGCGATATTCCGGTGCTCAGCATGCTCACGCTTCCGCAGGCTCATCTGGAGCGTCGCGCACGCAAGCTGCGCGAGCTGATGGTGGCGGGCTTCGATAAGGCTGGCTGCCCGTGTGCCGTGCAGGTGGAAATCGTCGAGGAGTCGTCGACTCCCGGCGGCGGCTCGCTGCCTACCGTCGAGTTGCCCACCATGTGCGTTGCCGTGCGTCTTGTCGATGAGCGTCTTTCCGTTGACGCACTCAAGCGCTCGCTCGTCCAAGATTTCGACACTCCGGTCGTCACACGAACCTCGCACGATCGCATTTTGTTTGACGTCCGTACGCTCGTGGGCGACCGCGATATCGAGACAGCGGCATCGACGCTCATTGCGTGCGTTAAGAAGGCGATTGCTCGATGAGTGAGGTTCAGGCGCTGGTGGAGTGTCCCGTTATCGTTGGCACGGCGGGTCACGTCGACCACGGTAAGTCGGCACTGATCGAGGCGCTGACCGGCAAGAATCCCGATCGCCTGGAGGTCGAGCGTCGCCGGGGCATGACGGTGGAGCTGGGCTTTGGCGAACTGGCACTGCCGAGCGGCAAGATCGTTGGCCTTGTCGACGTGCCGGGCCACGCGCATTACCTGCGCGCTATGGTACAGGGTGCGACAGGCATCGACGTTGCCGTGCTGGTGGTTTCGGCCGTTGAGGGCGTGATGCCGCAGACTCGCGAGCACGTGCATGTGCTGGAGCTGCTGGGCGTTACGCATATGGTGGTCGCGCTGACCATGTGCGACCTGGCCGATGCCGAGATGTTCGAGCTTGCCGAGCTCGATGTCGATGACTTTTTGTCGGGTACCGTGTTTGCGGGTGCGCCGATTGTGCCCGTGTCGTCCAAGACCGGCGCGGGAATCGACGGGCTGCTTGCGGTGCTCGACGAGCAGGTAAGTGCCTGCTGGGATGCCTGCCGCGACCGTGCCGAGCGCACCGATGCCGCGCCGCGCCTGCCGATTGACCGCTGCTTTACGATTAAGGGCGTCGGCACTGTCGTAACGGGAACGCTGCACGATGCGCCGGTTGCGGTGGGCGA
>JAUMNV010000015.1 GCA_031295725.1 Collinsella sp. | reverse complement strand
TCAGGGTAGAAGGGGCCTCCAGTGTCCAGATCAACAAGGCAATGCTGCGTTTCGGCTAATAAGAACGATGGCTTTTTGCGTGTGGCGGCGGCGTCGCCGCAGATTCGCGTGGCCGATGTCGAGGGCAATGCCGAGGTTGCGTTAGCGGCTGTTCGCGCGGCTGTCGAGCGCGGCGTTCGCGCGCTGGTACTGCCCGAGCTCAACTTGTGCGGCTATACCGCGGCCGATCTGTTCCATAACCGCACATTACTGCATGCCTGCGAGGCTGCTTTGGTGCATATCCTCGATGAGACTCGTGAGCTGCCGATTGTCTTTACTATCGGTCTTCCCGTTGCAGTTGCCGAGAATATCTACAACTGCGCCGCCGTGTGCTGCGCGGGCGAGCTTTTGGGCCTCACGGCCAAGAAGTATCTGCCCAACTATGGCGAGTTCTACGAGCGCCGCTGGTTTGCTCCGGCGCCCGCAGATCCCGTGTGGGTCGAGTTTGCCGGTCAGGGTCCGGTTCCGCTGGGTTCGGAGCTTGTCTACCGCTGCTGTGACGAGGGTGCCGAGGATATGGTGCTGGGCGTTGAGGTCTGCGAGGACCTGTGGGTGCCGGCGCCCCCTTCGACCGAGATGGCGCTTGCCGGTGCGACGGTGATCCTCAACCCGTCGGCCTCGGACGAGATTATCGGCAAGGCAGATTACCGACGCAGCCTCATATCCAACCAGAGCGCGCGCCTGTACTGTGCCTATGCCTATGCAGATGCGAGCGAGGGCGAGTCCACGACCGACATGGTCTTTGCGGGCGAGAACCTCGTCTACGAAAACGGCTCCAAGCTCGCCGCGACCAAACTGCTTACCTGCGATATGGCCATCGCCGATGTTGACCTCGACCGTCTGGTTGCCGAGCGCCGTCGCTCGACGACGTGGACGCGCGCGGACGATGCGCCTGAGGCCACGACTGTTGAGTTTTCATTTGAGGGCGTGCTGGCCAAAGAGCCCGTCCTGCGCGATGCCTGCGATATCGACCGCGTTTTCCCGCGCGCGCCCTTTGTGCCGGCCGACCACGGCGACTTGGCCGAGCGCTGCGAGACGATCCTCGATCTGCAGACTGCGGGCCTCAAGACCCGCCTTGCCCACACGGGTACCAAGGCTGCGGTTATCGGCCTTTCGGGCGGCTTGGACTCCACGCTAGCGCTGCTTGTGACCGTGCGTGCCTTCGATGCACTGGGGCTGCCGCGCACTGGTATCACAGCCGTGTCCATGCCCGGCTTCGGCACGACGCATCGCACCAAGTCGAATGCCGAGTCGCTCGCCCGCGACCTGGGTGTGAGCTTCCGCGAGGTTTCGATCCACGCGGCTGTGGAGCAGCACTTCAAGGACATTGAGCATGATCCAGCTGTGCAGGACGTGACCTACGAGAACAGCCAGGCGCGCGAGCGTACGCAGATTCTGATGGATCTGGCCAACCAGGCTGGCGGTTTTGTCATTGGCACGGGCGACCTGTCGGAGCTGGCGCTCGGCTGGGCTACCTATAACGGCGACCACATGAGCATGTACGCCGTCAACGCGAGCGTGCCCAAGACGCTTGTGCGCCATCTGGTACGCTATGCCGCCGATGTCTTTGGCGGGCGCATTGCCGAGGTCTTGCTCGATATCCTCGATACGCCGGTGTCCCCCGAGCTTCTGCCGCCCACGGGCGACGGCGAGATTGCGCAGAAGACCGAGGATTTGGTGGGCCCGTACGAGTTGCACGACTACTTCCTCTACTACCTGCTGCGTTTTGGCTTTGAGCCGGGCAAGATCTACCGCATGGCGCTCAAGAGCTTCGAGGGCGTCTACGACGTCAAGACCGTCCACACGTGGTTGCGTACGTTCTATCGTCGCTTCTTTGCCCAGCAGTTTAAGCGCAGCTGCCTGCCCGATGGTCCCAAGGTGGGCTCGGTGACGCTCAGTCCGCGCGGCGATTGGCGTATGCCGAGTGACGCCAGCTCACGTCTGTGGCTTGCGCAGATCGATGCGCTCGATCCGATTGACTAAGGTTGGCTAAATTGAACCAATACGGGGGTTGCAAGCGTTACACTTTTGCAATCTGATGGCCCGTATCGCGCGGCGCTCTTGTCGGAGCGCCGCGTTTTTCATATCGAAAGGTGGCACCATGCAGGCATCGCAGCGTCTCGACCGCTTTAGCGCGGAGGTCTTCGCCTCGCTCAACAACAAACTGCTTGCGCTGAAGGCTCAGGGCAAGACCATTTACAACATGAGCGTGGGCACGCCCGACTTTAAGCCGTACGACCACGTGGTCGAGGCGCTCACGCAGGCAGCCCAAGATCCCGAGATGTGGAAGTATGCCCTGCGCGACCTGCCCGAACTCAAGCAAGCTGTGTGCGATTACTATGAGCGTCGCTTTGGCGTTTCGGGCATTACGCCGTCCATGGTGCAGTCGTGCAACGGCACGCAGGAGGGCGTGGGCCATTTGGGCCTGGCCCTGCTCGATCCGGGTGACACCATTTTGGTTCCCGATCCGTGCTACCCGGTTTTTGAGGCGGGGGCCAAGATCGCCGACGCCAAACTCGAGTATTATCCGCTGGTGGCGGAGCACAATTACCTGCCCTATGTGGCGGGCATCGATCCCGAGGTGGCCGATCGTGCCAAGTACATGATCGTGTCGCTGCCCGCCAACCCGGTGGGCTCGGTGGGCACGCCCGAGATCTACGAGGAGATCATCGCTTTTGCCCGCGAGCACGACCTGCTGATCGTTCACGACAACGCATACTCCGACATCGTGTTCAACGGCGAGCCGGGCGGCAGCTTCTTGCAGTACCCCGGCGCGCTCGAGGTGGGCGTTGAGTTCTTCTCGCTCTCCAAGTCGTTTAACGTCACCGGTGCCCGCATCGGCTTTTTGGTCGGCCGAGAGGACGTGGTCTCGGCCTTTGCCAAGCTGCGCGGCCAGATCGACTTTGGCATGTTCTTCCCGATCCAGAAGGCCGCCATCGCCTGCCTGAACGGTCCGCGCGATGAGGTCGAGGCGCAGCGTCTGAAGTACCAGGAGCGCCGCGATGCCCTGTGCGACGGTCTTGAGGGCTTGGGCTGGGAGCGCCCCAACGCGCATGGCTCTATGTTTGTGTGGGCCAAGCTTCCCGGTGGCCGCACCGATTCCATGGCGTTTTGCGAGGAGCTTATGGAGAAGGCCGGCGTTGTGGTGACGCCGGGCGCGAGCTTTGGTCCTTCGGGCGAGGGGCACGTGCGCATGGCGCTGGTCTTGCCGCCCGACCAGATCGCTTTGGCTGTCGAGGCCATTCGCGAGGCGGGCCTGTATTAGAAAGCTATTTTGGCTCGTCAATATATCGAAACCGATTTCGTGCAGTTATTTTACGAATTCTGCAAACAATTTCGGTAAACGGTCGATTTTTGGCTGCGAATAGGAGCATAATCAAAGTCCCGATTGGATGTATTGGGATTACGGCAAGCCGCTCGGGTCGTTCCCGGGCGGCTTGTTTGTGGAGTGAGATGGGAGTTTCT
>JAUMNV010000178.1 GCA_031295725.1 Collinsella sp. | reverse complement strand
CGTGCCGAGCATCGCTGACGAGGGCAACCAGCCGGTCGCGCTGCCTGAGCCGAGCGACCTGACGGGTGGCGCTGTTCCGGTCCCTGCGCTGAGCTTTGACCATGCGAGCTTCTCGTTTGGCGCCGGCGCGGCAAATGCCGTGAGCGATGTGACTCTGGAGCTCCCGCTGGGCAAGACGCTTGGCATTATCGGCGGTACGGGTAGCGGCAAGTCCACGCTTGTCTCGCTTATTCCGCGCCTATACGATGCGAGTACCGGCAGCGTGAGCGTGATGGGCGCCGACGTGCGCACCTGGCCGCTCGACCAGCTGCGCCACGTGGTCGCGACCGTTCCGCAGCGAGCGTCGCTGGTGAGCGGCACCATCCGCAGCAACCTGACCTGGCGTGACGAGTCGGCGACCGACGAGGAGCTCTGGGCGGCGCTCGACATGGCGCAGGCGAGCGAGTTCGTGCGCAACAAGCCACAGGGCTTAGATGCCCCGGTCGAGGCGGGCGGCAAGAACTTTAGCGGTGGCCAGCGTCAGCGCCTGACTATCGCGCGTGCCCTGGTGGGTTCGCCGCAGGTTCTGATCATGGACGACTCCGCCTCGGCACTCGACTTTAAGACCGACGCGGCGCTTCGCCGTGCCATCCGCGAGCGCAGCGTGCGCGGTGCCGTCGAGGGCGGGCTGCCGCTCACGACGGTGATCGTAAGCCAGCGCGTCTCGACCGTGCGCGACGCCGACATGATCTGCGTGCTCGATCACGGCTCGGTTGCGGGCCTGGGCACGCATGACGAGCTGTATGCAAGCTGCCAGCTCTACCGAGAGATCTGCCAGTCGCAGCTGCGCCGCGAGGAACTCGAGGGCCAGCAGGGGAGTGCGGCGCCCGCGCCCGTCCCAAGTCCCGCGTCCGCCCCGGCTGCCCCGGCATCCACTTGCGCAAAGGAGGGCTGCTAAATGAATCCGTACACTTCCTCCGGTTCGGTCGCCACGATGACGGCCAACGTGTCCGGTAACGATAACCTCAACGACCTGGGCGACGGTCCGCGCCAGCCCGGCGACCCTGAGCGCTATCCCGTGGGCGCGGTGACCCGCCGCCTGCTGGGCTATGTTCGCCCGCACCGCGTCTCGTTTACGGCGTCGTTTGTGAGCGCCGCCATCTCGGTGATCTTGCAGCTCTACACGCCCATTCTCATTGGTGAGGGCATCGATCTTATCGTCGCCGCCGGGCAGGTGGACTTCGATGCGCTGCTGCCACTCGTTACCAAACTCGCGCTCGTTGTGGTGGGCGCCGCGGCCTTCCAGTGGCTGCAGGGCTATTGCGTCAACCGCTTGTCCTACGAGACGGTGCGCGACATGCGCGTGGAGGCGAGCGACAAGCTCGGCCGCATGCCGCTCAGCTTTATCGACGGCCATGCCCACGGCGACCTCATGAGCCGTGTGGTCAACGATGTCGACCAGGTGGGTGACGGTCTGCTGCAGGGCTTTACCCAGCTTTTCACCGGCGTCATCACCATCGTGGGCACGCTTGCGTTTATGCTTTCCATCAACCTGACCATGACGCTCGTGGTGGTGCTCGTCACGCCGCTTTCCATTTTTGCAGCCGGCGCCATCGCCAAGCTCTCCAACAAGAGCTTTACGGCACAGCAGCGTATTCAAGGGCAGCTCGGTGGTCATATTGAGGAGTACGTAGGCGAGCAGAAGCTTGTCGACGCCTTTGCCTACGGCCCGAACGCCCAAGCGCGCTTCGCTGCCCTCAATGCCGAGCTTTACACCGCGGGTGAGCGCGCGCAGTTTATGGGTTCGCTCTCCAACCCCGGTACGCGCTTTATTAACAACATCATCTATGCCGTGGTCGCTGTGATCGGCTGCGTGGGCGTGATCACGGGCGTGCCCGCGGCGCTTACGGTGGGCGGCGTGCAGATTTTCCTGTCCTATGCTAACCGGTACACCAAGCCGTTCAACGAGGTCACCAACGTCATTACGCAGATCCAGACCGCGTACGCCTCGGCGCGCCGCATGTTCGCGCTGCTCGATGCACGCGAGCAGGAGCCCGATGCGCCAGATGCCGTTGAGCTTGCCGCCCCGCAGGGCGAGGTGACCTTTGAACACGTGGACTTTAGCTACGTTCCCGACCGCAAGCTGCTGCAGGACATCTGCATCGAGGCTAAGCCCGGCATGCGTTTTGCCCTGGTCGGTCCTACGGGCTGTGGCAAGACAACGCTCATCAATTTGCTGCTGCGGTTTTACGATATCGATGCCGGACGCATCATGGTCGATGGCCGGTCTTCGCGTGATTACACGCGCGCGAGCCTGCGCCGTGCCTTTGGCATGGTGTTGCAGGATACGTGGCTGTTCGAGGGCACGGTGGCGGAAAATATCGCCTACGGCTGTCCCGACGCCACGCGCGAGCAGGTCATCGAAGCCGCCAAGCGCGCTCATGCGCATAAGTTTATCGTGCAGCTGCCAGGCGGCTACGATACGGTGATCGGCGAGGACGGCGGCACGTTTAGCCAGGGCCAAAAGCAGCTGCTGTGCATCGCACGCGTCATGCTCACCGACCCGGCGATTCTGCTGCTGGACGAGGCGACCTCGAGTATCGACACACGCACCGAGCTGCAGGTGCAGGCA
>JAUMNV010000121.1 GCA_031295725.1 Collinsella sp. | reverse complement strand
ACCCTGCGTGAGCTCGCCCACGTTGACCTGGATGCCGCCCACCCACAGGATGGCGCACACGCCCAGGTTCATCACAAGAAACGTGACGGGATTAAGGATCGACGAGAGCTTGCCCACCGCGATGGCAGTATTGGCCTGGTCGTCGGCGGCCTGCGCAAAGCGCTCGCGCTCGTGATCTTCGCGCACGAAGGCGCGAACCACGCGGGCGCCCGAAAGGCCCTCGCGGCAGATAAGCGCGATGCGGTCGAGCTTTGCCTGCAGCTGCTTGTAGTAGGGAATGCAGCGCGCCATGACAAACCAAAACACCAGGCCAATGGCGGGCGTGCAAATCAAAAAGATCATGCCGAGCTTAAGGTCGATGGCAAGGGCCGCGACCATGGAGCCCACCGCCAGGAAAGGCCAGCGGATGAGCATGCGCACGCCCAGCGCCACGGCGAGCTGCACCTGGTTGACGTCGTTGGTGATGCGCGTGATGAGCGACGGCGCACCAAAGCGGTCGAGCTCGGCGCAGCTCAGTTTGTTGATGTGCTCGTAGAGCGCGCCGCGAATGTCGGTGCCCATGCCCTGCGAGGTCAGCGCCGCCATCTTTTGGCAGACGAGCGTAAACGAGATGCCAATCACGGCCATGGCGGCGAGCACCATGCCGTAGTGGATAACGGCGTTCACGTCGTGCGCCCCAATGCCCTTGTCGATCATCTGGGCAATCACCAGCGGCGTAAGAAGGTCAAAGATTACTTCGATCAACTTGCACGCAGGGCCAATCACCATATACCGGCGAAACTTACCACCAAAACGCCTGAGCAGCTCAATCATGTATAGGCGCTCCCCTATCATCATCCACATTCAATTCGAACCATGATAGTACCGCCACCCCAAAAGAAGCGTAAACAACTCGTCATTTCTAACGGGATTCAGTTTTCAGAGGGGTATACGCGCACACCCAGCCAGTGTTGGGTCAACTAGCATGGTATATTTACATTAGTGCTACCAAGTTAGTCGCCGACCCTTGAAATGAGGTGCCGAGATGAACGACATTCTCGCAAGAAGAGCAAGACGAGCAACTGTGGGCATCGCCCTTTCCGCGGCACTTGTCGCGGGAATCGCCCCCGCAACGGCGATCGCGGCAGAAACCAGCGCCCCCACCGGTGCAGTTGCCTTGCAGACGGAAGACGCGGCCGCCGCAAAAGAAAAAGCGTATGCAGCCATGCAGGAAGCGCTCAAAACCCTCGAGGCCGCAAAAGACGCCGCAAGTCCCGAGAAAATTGCGGAAATCGATGATGACATTGCCGCATTTCAAGAACTCTACGACATGGTGGTGGCGGAAGCCGCCAAACGGAGGGAACCCCTTCCCGCCATGCAAGCGAACGTCGATGCAGCCCAAGCCAAATACGATGAGGCCCACAACCGGACAAGCGGCCTTCAGGCAGAATTAGATAAGGCACTTGAAGCACTCGGCGGCGAGGAGCCCAGCACAGCTATTAAGGAGCATATTAAGCAGTTGCGCATGGAGATCATGACGGCAGAAAGGCGAGAAGAATCTTGTGAAGATGATCTTCACCGCTACCAACGCCGGCTCGAAAGCCAGGAAAAACAGGTTCAGAATTTCGAAAGTGAGGCAAAGGAAGCTAAAGCCCACATCGACGAGGACATAGCCAAGCGAAATGCGCTCCTCGGCGATTTGGAAAAGGCGCAAGCGGCCTATGACGACGCCTGCAAGGCATACGAAGAGGCAAAGGCCGCGGCAGATAAGACCACCTCTCCCGAGATAACGAAACCCGCCGAGACGACAAAACCCTCCAGCTCAGCGCAGCCGGCCGAAACGGCACAGCCCGCCAGCTCGCCCGCGACCGGCAAATACGCTCCATCGAGCTCCACCAAGCAAGCAAATACGACCACCGGCAAGCTCGCAAACACGGGCGACACAGCGCCGAGCGCAATCGCACTCGCAGCAGTCGCCGCCGCAGGCCTCGGAATAACCGCCACAGCCACACGCCGCATCAGGAACTCAAAATAGCTGCCAGAGCATACCACCTTCGCCAATCCACAAACCCAGAGAGAAAAGAGGCCCGTTTCCCCAACCCAGGGAAACGGGCCTCTTTAACTGCAAAAATTCAAGCAACAGCACCGCCGCCTCTTGAACCACATAGCCATCAATGCCCAGACAACACCAGCAAGCCGCATTCCACAAGGGATAGATTTAAATTAGATAAACGCGCCTTTACGGATGATTTTTGGACGACGGGGCCCGGTCGGCGGCGAGGTGTTTGGTAGTCGAGCGATCCCGCAGGCGAAGCCGAGGACCAGCGAGACACCAAACACCTCGCCGCCTCCTGACGCGTAGCCATCGATGTTTTGGCAAAGCCAGCGAGCGCCACCCAGAGCGAACAAGTTGGCATGAAAAAGGCAAGGCATAGACCTTCTGGTCATGCCTTGCCTTTTGAATGACAAATTGTCGCTCTGGGTGGCGCGCAGCGTCGAGCATTGCGCGGTTTGGTAAAACCGCGCAAAAAGAAAGCCCGTGCGCTCGATGGATTCGGATGCCCGACAGAGGCTCCTTATGGCTGCTTCCTTCCGGACCTGACCAGATTCGGAACATGTCGTCATCCGAACCCATCGAACGCGCTAGGCGCTCGGTATATCTTACCTGCTCCCGCC
>JAUMNV010000114.1 GCA_031295725.1 Collinsella sp. | reverse complement strand
CCCGTGTACAGGTCGATGTTGGCGCAGATGGGCTTGGTCATGCCGTGGTCGCGCATCACCTGCGGTGCCAGGCGCTCGATGCGCTCGATCAGAGCGAATTCCTCGCCCAGATCTTTCTTGGCAGCGAGCGAACGTGCGTAGCGGCGGCAGACCTCGGCGCGCGGGTCGCTCAGCGTGTAGACGGCGTGCCCCATGCCGTAGATGAGACCCGTGCCGTCGAAGGCCTGCTTGTCGAGAATCTTGCCCAGGTAGGCTGCGACCTCGTCCTCGTCCTCCCAATTGGAGACATGCGCGCGGATGTCCTCGTGCATGGACACGACCTTGGCGTTGGCGCCGCCGTGGCGCGGGCCCTTGAGCGAGCCGATAGCCGCGGCGTAAGCGGAATACGGGTCGGTGGCCGAGGAGGACAGCACGCGGCAGGCAAACGTTGAGTTGTTGCCGCCGCCGTGCTCGGCATGCAGCATGAGCATAACGTCGAGCAGCATCGCCTCATCGCGGGTGAACGCCATGCCGCCGCGCAGGACCTGTAGGATGGTCTCGGCGGTGGAGAGACCGGGCGTGGGGTGCGGCACGTGAACCTCGGAGCCGCGAAGCTTGGCGACCGAGGCCATGTGTGCGAAGGCGGCAATGCGCGGGAGACGTGCGAGCATGGAAATGGCGACGTCGATTTCGTGCTCGGGCGTGATCACGTCTGGTTCGGCATCGAAGGCGTAGAGCAGCAGTACGGCGCGCTGGAGCACGTTCATGATGCTCGACGACACCGTGGTCATGGGGAACTCTTTAACGTACTCGTCGCTTAGATGTCTAAAGGCGCCCAGGCGCTCGCAAAAGCCGTCGAGCTCTTCCTTGTTGGGCAGCGAACCCGTAATGAGCAGATAGGCGACCTCTTCGTAGCCGTAGCGATTCTCGGCCTGGGCGTTGTTGACCAGATCCTCGATGCTGTAGCCACGAAGCGTGAGTTTGCCCTGATCGGGCACGACCTTACCGTCGACCTTGTTGTAGCCATGCACATCCGAGATGCGAGTGAGGCCCGCGACTACGCCCGAGCCGTCTGCATTGCGTAGGCCGCGCTTGACATTGTGCTCGACAAACAGGCCCTCGTCATAAGGGTCGGTCGGCAGGCCGTGGTAGAGGTTTTCGCTCTCAGGCGAAATCTGGCGGCTTGCTTCGTAATCCAGAACCAGGCGGCCCAGGTGGTCGTCGAAGCGGTAATAGATTTTCTTGGCGTCGTAGGCCATGCGCGCTCCTCTCCGGGCCGCATCGGGGTGACTTGCATGGGCATGCGCGCGTCAGGCTATCCCCAGCGGCTTGCTCGCTACAGGCGGTACATAAAGTTGAAGACGTCCTCGCGCTGGATGGACACGTTGACGCCCGAAAGCTCGCCGGCCTCGGCCAGCGCCTTCTGCAGCTCGGCGAAGTCGAGCTTGGACTCGGCGGTATCGGCCAGCATGGTCATGGTGAAGATGTCCTCGATAATGGACTGCGTGATGTCGCGGATGTCGACGTTGGCCTCGCCTAGGACACGGGTGACGCCGGCGACGATGCCGGGGCGGTTCTTGCCAAGGACGGTGATGACGATACGGGAGGACGAGATCTCGGCCATGGGAAACCCTTTCGCGTGATTGCGGCGCGCGCGGGGCGCTCCGCTACGGTACAGTGTTCATCATTGTACCTGTCTGGCGCAAAAAAGGCGCGCTCGCTGCGGCGTTACATGCCTGCAACATGAGCGTAAGGGGGAAGGCCGTACGGGGAAGAGCCGTCTGGTGCGTGTCCGGCTCGTGTTGGGTTGATTTCCGATCTCAGCCGAACACATTGAGCGGACAGGCCGTTCCCGCAGTCAGCCGAACGCCTCCGACGGCTGATTCCGAACTGGAAGCGGAGGGCATCCCCGCCCTTCGGTAGGGGATACCGCTCCGCGGCGCATGCCGCGGGCGGCGCCCCTATCGGACCACCGTGACCTCAGTTGGGATGGGCCCAGCACTGCCGCGTACTCGGTGAGCTAGAGCCAACTGTTCGTCTTCACGTCGCGTATGGCGATATTTCGGTCGTCCGGCTCGGTGATGCCGTAGCCGAACGCCTGGAGCGTCTCGATGGACTCCTGGATCCTCTGTTGGAACATGGGACCCGGATCGACCCTCGGCCCGAGGTGCCCGCGCCAAAGGCACGGCGTGGCGCGCAGCATGTTATGGATTTTGGAGATGGGCTCGATGTCGGCGTAGACGTTGAGCGTCGCCATGGCGTCCTTGTGGCCGAGGATCGATTGGAGCGCCTTGATATCGCCGCCTTGGCGGATCCACTGCGTTGCGAACGTGTGGCGAAGGCCGTGGAACGTGATCAGCTCGTCGTTGGTGCCCATGAGGCCGTTGGTCTCCGAGAACGTCTTGAACGCCCTGCGGATATAGCTTGTCGTCGCGAAGGTCGCGCCCGGCTCCGACAGGATGTAGCAGTCCCCGATCTCGACCGTCCCGGTAAGGCCGCGCAAGCGCAGCTTTCCGCAGTCGATCTCGTGGGTCTCCTTCAGGAAGGGGAGTAGGCCGACCGGGTCGATGGGGATACCCCTGGCGTCATGGGTCTTGGTGTCCTTGATGAACGAACCCATTCCCTTCGCGTACTCCACCGAGTGTCTGATCGAGATCAGGCCCGTCTCGAAATCCACATCGCACCACCGAAGGCCGCAGACCTCGCCGATTCGCATCCCCGTGTGCAGGGCGAGTACGACCGCCCTCTAATCCTCGGCGGACCAATCGAGTCCGAACTCCTTTCGGGCATCCTCTTCGCTCATGACTTCGAGAAGGTCTCCGGGTTGGCAACGAAGGGCGAGGCATAGCTGCTCGAGTGTGTTGAAGCGAATGCCGCGAATATGCCCTTTTTTAATACGGGACAGGTTCACGGGCGTGGTTCCAATCCTTTCGGCAAGTTCGTTCGAGGAAATCTTTCGCTCGGCCATGATCTTGTCGAGGCGAACAATTACGGGCATGGCGTTTCCTTACGCAATCTCGTCGGAGTCGAGGTACAGCTCTCGGGCGTACAAGAAGAGCTGGGAAAGCATGAACAGGACGATGCCGAGAACCAGAGAGGTCCAATCGAATGATGAAGCGATCTCTTGGGCGCCGACGGCCCCCTCGCCGCCAAACATCGAAACGGAGGTTTTGAGTGAGCCGGCGTAGAGGCTGGTGGCAGCTTGAACAACGAAGAGAATGCCGAGCACCTTCAAGCATGTCGCAGACCCTTTCTTGAAGGGGTCTCCGCTCTTGATCGTCCACACGAGAACGGCGCTGAGGATGGTCGTAGCGATACCGATGACGGCAGGGACCAATGTCGAGATCGCAAGGGCTGGATACGCGGGGGAGTCTGCAATTACAGGGTTGTCGAGCACTTCGATTGCTGGCTTTAAGGAGAACGCCACTTGTGCGATGGCGGTGGCGCAAAGGGTCGCAGAGGCTATCGCACATGCGATGCGGAAGGAATGAAGCCGGGGAGTGCGATTGTCGGAACTCATAATAACCTCCGAAGAATTTAAAAAACTCAGGTTACTTTTTAACAGTTTATGTTAAATTGACTTTGCCGGCAAGTAATAAGGGCCGAGCATTTTGTTCGGCCCCTCTGTTCCGACTGGATGAGGTTAAGGTTGGCGATGAATATGCTCAAAATCTCGAAGGCGATCTTTAGGTCGCTTCTCTCCTCCAGGTCGCTCTGTGTTGTCGTTGTTGCGTTGATGGTTCTTTGTGCTCTGCCCGTCTTCAGGAGCGCGGCTGGCATCGACGGACGGGTCGAATACCTCGAGTCGGGAATAACCCGTGTTGAGCAGGAATTGTCAGCATCCTATGCGGATGCGCTTGTGAATGCGGGGGAGGACGGTGTCTATACCTCTTCATCAAGCATGCCCGCGCTTCTGTACCCTCTTGCCGCGGGACGTCTTATCTTGGCACCGCTCTCTCCCCTACTTCCGTTTCTGCAGATATCGGATGGAGAGTACACCTATTATGACGGATCGAAGGAGTACTTGCTATGGGTCGCAACGGCCGTTGCCGTCTCGTTCCTTGCCGCGCGTCTTAACAAACGTGAAAAGCTCATCATCCAGGCACCGATGGGCGAGCTGGGTAGACTTGTTGCATCGAGCGTATGGGCGAGTGTTTTTGCAATGCTTGCCGTCCTCGCCATCAATCTTCCAGGGATAATCGCCGCGCTTGTGAAGAATGGCCCGGGCTCGCCGTTCTATCCGATAGGCTACATTCAATATGCGACTCCGGTTATCAAACCGGCTTGGCTGGTGTTCGCGCAGACGGCCATCTTGCAATTCTTGGTGGCAGCGTTCATCTCGCTTGTCGTTCACCTTGCCGTGAAGATTGCCAATAACCCTACGCTTGGAATCGTGTTCGTATGTGCCCTGATGGGGGTGACGATGGTTCCCGGGTATTACGGAAGATCCATCGCTTTACGTGAGTTCGCCCTGTTGAATCCCCTTACGTATGCGAACACTGAGTTGACCGTCGGCGCCTATAGCCCGTACCCGACAACGCAGATAGTGAATCTGCCTGGACTTTGCTTCGAGCGTGGCGCGATTGCCCTCGTATGCGCAATCGGGATCGAGGTGCTGGCAATTAGCCTGCTTTGCGTTGCTGGAAAGAGCGGCTGCGCGTGCCCGATATCCCCGATTTGTCTTGAGAGAGGTTCCTTCACTGCATCGAGAACGGCAACTCGTTCGAGCGCTTGTGCCTCCGCCGTTGCATACGTAAGAACGATGGGGAAACTGCTCCTGCGTTCTCCTACCCTCGCCGTATGCGCGATTGCAATGTCGACGACGATGCTGGCCCCGGCTCTGGTCGAGATGTTTCCTGACGCTGATAACGTTTCCGCTGTTCGGTATAGGGATGGGGAGCTCCGTTCAATAGATCGGTATCTAGAGCAGAACGCTGCGAATATGGACGTCGAGGGCAAAGCGGCCCTGGAAGACATGCGGGATGCTCTTTCGGGTTTCGTGTACGCGCCTATGCCTGCGGAGGGGTTTCGAAGCCTTGCGACGTACGAGCGCGCTCGAGGTGAGCTGGGCGCGGCAGATGCGACTCTCCTGCAATCGATCGGAATCGAGCCGGAGACTCCTTCTCGTGCGGAGGCGCGCACCCTTCTGCTTGAGTCGATCGCGAGCTTGCCGGAACCCAAGGTTTACGAGTTAAGTACGAAGATGCCCCCATTAATCCTCCTTTCGTATCTCCAGGCAGCGCTTCCCTCCTTATTTTTGCTGTTGCCCGTGGTTGTCACATCGCTCGCGTGCACCCACCTGCAGTGTCGTTCCCTTCTGGTTCTCCAGATCCCCGCAACAGCGCATGTGCGTTTTCTGACGGCTGTTGCGCTGGCTCTCCTGCTTGGCTTGGTGCTGCTTTTGGTGTCGATGGTTCCCGCTGTCGTTGTGTCCGTGATTAAGAACGGTGCGGGTGGATCGGAGTATCCCGTCGCTCTCATTCGGGCGGGAGCTTCGACAACGTCCATGGTGGGGGAGGCGGTGTTGTGCAGTATTCCGTTGCTGGTCATGGCATACGGCGTGATTTCCGTCGTCGCTGCGTTGACAGCAGCGATTAGCCGCAACCCCGTTGTCACCGGAATGGTTTGCGCGGTTCTCTTGGTGTTGGGTTCGTTGAGCGCTCATGTTGAAAGCGTGGGCATGGGCGTCGCGCTGCTGGCTCCATTCGCCTCGTTTGATCCCGCTTCCCAGGTGGGGACGATTGGGTTCCTTGGGCGAGGGACGAACGCGATGCCTTTTGGAGAGGTCGTCGGCGCATCGGGCGCTCTGCTGGTGGTCTTGGGCGCCGTATCTCCGTTGATGGTGCGCCTGAGTGTTCCAAAGATCGAAAGGGGATGATCTCGATGATTGACCTTCAAACGCTGACGATCTCTTATGGAAAGAAGGTGCTCGTAGATTCGGTGAACGCTGAGTTTGCCCCGGGTACGGTCTACGGTCTCGTCGCTCCGAACGGGCATGGAAAGACGACGTTGCTGCGTGCGATGGCAGGTTTGCCGGGTCCTCGCGTGGACGGGAGCATCGTTCTGGATGAGGTGCAGGGTACGGGTGCGAGAGAGGTCCGTTCTATGATCTTCTATGCACCTGGTGAGGGGACGCTGCTGTATCCCGGATTGCGTGCGGAAGATCACCTCAAGATGGTTTGCGATATGTGGCCGCACGCTCGCGATATCGAAGAGATAGTGGAACAAACGCAGATAGGCGAGTTCGCGAAGATGAGGATCCGCACTCTGAGCCAGGGCATGAAGCAGCAGCTTACCCTGGCGATTGCGTATGCGACGGGCGCGCGGTACCTTCTATTAGATGAGCCCATGAACGCGCTCGACCCCAGCAGGGTGGACTTGCATTCCGAGATTCTCAGGAAGCTGGCCGATTCTGGTACGTGCATCATCATGTCATCCCACATCTTGGATTCGGTCGATAGGCTGTGCGATGAGATTCTGTTTTTGAAGGATGGGAGGCTCATTAGAAGCATTCCGCAAGATGATGCTGCGCCGAAGTCTCCTGGATCCCATTTCGCAAAGCCTGCCGGACGCGCCGAGGGTGCGCTAAGCACGTATCGGCGACTCTACGAAAAGGGCGGGTAGAAATGCAAGTTAAAAATCTATGTGGTCAATATGATGCCGTTGAACCCGCGTATCGATACCGCTCAGCCATTCGCCTCGCCCCCATCGCACGCATCTTCATTCGGTCTGTTACTTTTAATCTAACGATTCTTTGAGGAATGCAGGTGCTTCTGAATGTACTGTCGACTTCTTCTCAAACTAATCCTAAGAGACAAGGCCGTATGGATTTCCACGCTCGTTCTTGCTGCAGCCTTTTCCGTCCCCATTGCGTTCAATTCACCCATCTACGGCCCCTTCTTTATGAAGCAGGGCATGCAGGGCTTTGTCGACGCATTCAATACGCGCGCGCCCCAGGCCAGCGGCACAGACCTATCGCCAGAGCAGCAAGATGACGCT
>JAUMNV010000138.1 GCA_031295725.1 Collinsella sp. | reverse complement strand
ACGGCATGGCCCCTCGCGCAAAAAGCGTGCAACGCGTTTGAGACCCTTATCGTCTTTGACCTTTGCGAGTGCGTTCTCGACGGTATAGACGGCGTTGTAATAGGTAAAGTCGAGCGGCGTGGCGCCCTCGCCGTTTTTGGGCACGTAGAGGATGTGCTTCTTAACCGCCGGACCATGAAACACGATGTCGCGCTCTTGAGGCGTGAGCTGGTTAAACGGCACGTCGGTGCGCACGCCCATCTCGCCGGCCACCTGCTTCATCAGATCCCACATGAGCGTGCCCCAAGGAAGCACCGCGCCCTCGTTGATAGTCTTTGACTCGTCGGGCACCAAGCTCGCCTCGTCCACCTCATGCATAACGCCGGTGCCGCCGCAGGTGGGACATGCACCACCGCTATTGAAAGCCAAATCCTCGGCACTCGGCGCGTAGAACTCGCGGCCGCATGTCGGACACGTGAGCGACAGGCCCGCAGCCACGTTAAGGCTCGGCTCCACACGCGCCCCGCAGTGCGGGCACACGTGATGGGCGCAACGGCTAAAGAGCAGACGCAGACTATTGTTGAGCTCGGTCATGGTGCCAAAGGTCGAGCGCACGCCCGGTACGCTGGGGCGCTGGTGCAATGCGAGTGCCGCCGGCACATGCAGCACCTCGTCCACCTGGGCGTGCTCGGCCTGCGTCAGACGACGGCGGGTATAGGTGCTGAGCGCCTCCAGATAGCGACGCGAGCCCTCAGCATAAAGAACCCCCAGCGCCAGCGAACTCTTGCCCGAACCCGATACGCCGGCAATACCCACGAGCTTTCCCAGCGGAATGTCGATATCGATGTCCTTGAGGTTATGGACGCGCGCGCCACGTACCTCGATAGCCTGCGGGCTCATCTTCTGTTCCGTCACCTTTATCACCCTACTCATGCCATAAAACTCGATCGCGAATGTACGCGCCCAGCATGGGCACGGTAAACCGGACGAGGCCGTATCCGGCAGCTTCGATGACGCGCTCGCGAATCAGGCTTGCGCGATATTTACTCGCCCAGCTCTGGGTGCGATCGCAGCGCTCAATGATATCCGCCATGCGAGTCGGTTTGCCCTCGTCAACCGCCATGGCCTCGATAAAGAGGCGCTGTGGACTGCGCAGCCCGTAATACAGAGGCGCGTCAACCGCTTCGTAGAACTCGGAGACGGCATCCGCATGGCCATCCTCGACATCGCGCCTTTCGATGACCTGCGAGCTACGCCGGACAGCAGACCGCCACATGTAATATCCCACCAGCTGAACCATATAGGGATGCCCCATGCTCTTGCGCGCCGCAAGGTCCGCCGTCTCCGCGTCAACGTAAAGACCAGCATCTTTGACCGCCTGGATATATGAATCACGCACCTTGGGCAAGGATATCGCCCCCAGCGTACGCTGCTGGGCACGCCGCAAAAACGTCACGCTCGGCTCTTCGAGCAGGTCGTCAACCATACTGGGTAAGCCGGCGAACACCAGCGCAAGACCGCGCTGCTCGCTATCGGGCAAGCCCGTGGCATCCTGGTCTCCGAGCACCTGCTGATAGAGAACGGCAAGGGCCGCCAGCTCCTCGATAGACGCCGATTGCGCCTCGTCAATCGCAAACAGTATGCCTTTGCCTGGACCGAGCTTCTTAAGGCGCTCGTTGACCAGCCCTCGCAACATCTCACCCTTTGCCCGCGCCGCCTCGACTGACATCCGACCAAACGACGGACCGAATTCCATTGACGTCACAACGGACCTATTCGAGCGAAGCGCGTCGGCCAAGCGGTCGCATAAGCCAAGCGAAGCGGAATCGGAGACAACCGCCCATCCGCGCTCGCTGGCTAGACGTTGCAGCTCCCGCAGGAGAACTGTCTTGCCGCAGCCGCGGTTTCCCGTAATGAGCATGAGCCTGCCCGGCGCTCCGGCGCCGTTGTCGAGTCCTTCCTCAAAATCTTCGATGACCGACTCTCGACCGATGAGCATCGGAGGCCGCTTGCCTGCCGTTGGCTTAAAGGGATTTGGATTCATGTCGGCCTCCTCGGATTGGCAAACCCTGGTAATAGTTATACCAACTTATACCGATTTATACCAACTGAATCTGACAAAGGGACAGTCCCTTTGTCACATGTGGCCGAAAAAGGCGGCGTCTGCTGCTCGCCAGGAACGGAAGGTGGCGGGATCGACCTTTACGTGCGCTGCGGCGGGTACGTCGTACCATTTGACCGTGTAACCGGCGCCGTGAGAGCAAAAGACCGAATCGGGCGTGTTGGGCAGATCGGCCTCTGGCTCATAGGCGGCCGCCTCGATGACGCGCTCGGCATCATGGCAAGCCGCATAGCCGGCGAATTCCAGGTACAGGTGCCCGCGACCGCTTGTGTAGGCGGCCACCTCCAGCGCGTAATCCTGCACCTCGGATGCCGGTACCCGACCCACAAGCTTCGCCCGGTCGCCTGCCATCGTCGGCGGCTCGCACTCGGCACCCATGCGCGTGGCGTCTGACAACGCCCTGCCCACGCACTCCCCCGGCACCTCGAGATCAAAACGATACCACGGCTCCAACAGCACCGCCGCGCCGGCCTCACGCGCCTGCATGAGCCCCTGGCGAATCGCGCGGTACGTGGCCTGACGAAAGTCGCCGCCCTCGGTGTGTTTGGCATGCGCGCGGCCACCCGTGAGCGTAATGCGCACATCGGTGATGGGCGAGCCGGTCAGCACGCCCAGGTGATCGCGCTCCATGGCGTTGGTGAGCGCCAAACGCTGCCAGTTAAGATCGAGCTCATCGGTCGAGGTCACGGTGCCAAACTGCACGCCCGAGCCCGCTGGCAACGGCTCCAGGCTCAGATGCACCTCGGCATAGTGGCGCAATGGCTCAAAGTGGCCCACGCCCTCGACCGGCTGCGAGATCGTCTCCTTATAGAGAATGCCGCCGGGCTCAAACCCAACCGTAAGATCAAAGCGATCAGCCAACACCCGCTGCACGACCTCGAGTTGCACGGCGCCCATCAGCTGCAAATGAATCTGCTCAAGATGCGTATTCCAGCTTACGCCGAGCATGGGATCTTCGTCCGCCAGCTCAGTCAGTGCTTTGAACACCGCGTGGACATCGTGTTCGCCCGGAAGCACCGTATAGGTGAGGACCGGCGCAATGACGGGCGCATCGCCCGCGGACTCCGCGCCCAGGGCGTCCCCTGGGCGAACGTGTGCAAGACCCGTCACGGCACAAATACCGCCAGCAGCAACTTCTTGCGCAAGCTCATACTTCTCGCCGTTATAGATGCGTACTTGATCGACCTTCTGCTCCCAAGTGGAGGCGCCAGAGCATCCCTCGACAACTTGCTTTGCACGCAGTACACCGCCGGTCACTTTAACCCAAGCCAAGCGCTCGCCGCGGTCCCCGCGGCTGACGCGATAGACGCGGGCGGCAAACTCCGGGAGCCACGCCTGTTCGCGCATCAGCACGCATATACCATCCAACAGCTCGTCCACGCCTTGGTCCTTGAGCGCCGAGCCGGCAAAGCAGGGAAAGAGTTTGCGCTCGGCAACCATGCGCAACAGCGTCGCGACGGAAAGCTCACCCGCCTCAAGAAACTCCTCGAGCGCCGCCTCGTCCAACGCAGCAGCGTCCTCCTGAACGGCACCACCCGCCAACAGTTCGCTGGCATCCAGGCAGCCTTCGGAAAGACGTTGCCCAAGTTGTGCCAGCAAAACATCGCGACCGGGATTCTCCAAATCGATCTTGTTGATAAAGATGAACGTCGGGATGTCATAGCGCGCAAGCAGGCGCCACAGGGTTTCGGTGTGCCCCTGTACGCCATCGTTGGCGCCTACCACCAGAATCGCGTAGTCCAGGGCACGCAGCGTGCGCTCCGCCTCGGCAGAAAAATCGACATGCCCCGGTGCATCCACGAGCATGACGCGGGTATCGCCGTGGTCGAACACGGCCTGCGACGAGAAAATCGTGATGCCACGCTCACGCTCGATCGCGTTAGTGTCCAGATGCGAATCGCCATCGTCCACGCGGCCGCGCTTGCGAATGCGACCCGCGTTGAACAGCATGGCCTCGGCCAACGTGGTCTTGCCGGCATCGACATGCGCCAAGATTCCAACGACTGCCTGCTTCGACATGGCTCTCCTCTTATTGCAAGCCCATCGCACGCGGCAACGGGCGTTCACGCTCCACACTGGATGATACAATTTACGGGCCGGCGGGCGAAGCGGGCCCTATCCCCCGACCAAGCTCATCGCCCTGCGTTGCCGCGCGGCGATTTTCGTAGGTTCGCGCCTTGCGAAAGCCGGCTTGCAAATCAGCGCAGCGAACGAAAATGGCCCCACCCGGGACCATTTTCGTTCGTGCGAATTGTTGACACGTGCCCCTGCTCTTACGCCTCGCGCAGCCAGTCGAACGCAACACGCGGCGTGCCGTCCGACACATGCACGACGCCGGCACGCTCGAACCCCGCCTTAATACTCGCGCCCTGCATGGGCAGGTTGTCCTGATGCGTGTCGATGCGCAGGTGATCGGCACGCTCCTTGGCAAAGGCAAACATCGCAGCCGCGATACCGTGCACGGTGCCATCGGATGCCACACGGTGCAGCACGGCGTACGGAGTGTCGCTGCGCCATTGACCATCCTCAATTACGTCATAGCACTCGTCCGGGCCCGGCAAAAAGGCAAACGTCGCCACCACGCGGCCATCGACTTCGCACACATAGCTGCCACCGGCGGCGATATCGGCAGCCAGTCGCTCGGCAGAAGGCGTGCCCTCGGGCCACTGTGTGGCGTTGCCATGCGCGCGCATAAAGGCGCGGGCCGCGTCATAGATAGCCATGACAGCGGGAATGTCGGTATCGAGGGTTTTTCTGATCATCACGCGGCAACCTCACGTTTATTGGTATCACTTTGATTGAGCAATGATACCAACGTTTGGAGAGGGGCGCGATGCAGATGGGGAGCAAAAAGCGAGCCGCCTGGTCAAAAGCAAAAAGCGAGTTTTTGAGCACTGCCACCGGCGGCGATATGAGCGACCTGTTTGCACGCGAGGACGAGCGCCGCGACGCCCTGGACGCCGAGCGCGATGAGGCCTGGCGCTACAAGTCGTGCGAGCGCAAAAACCGTTACGACACGCGCGCCGAGGCCGAGGCCGTTATGGCCGACTGCGAAAACCGCGGGCGGCGCGGTTTGGCCTGCTACAAATGCGAATACTGCGGTGGATGGCACCTGACGTCGCACCCTTGGAAATAGGCGCCGCATCGGCACGGCATTGACGGAGCGCCAGCCATCGCACGCAAGCTACGGGCGCGGCGGCACCAAAACATCGTAACGAACGGCCTTGCCCGCAAGCTGATAGCTCGGCTTAACGCCGGCAAGCAGTGGCCCCTTCACCGGTCGCTTGATAACGACCTTGCGCGGGTGCACCGCAAGCGCAGCTTCGACCAACGTCTCCTCATCGGCGCACGGCTGTTCCAGATGATGCAAGAGTTGGAACTTCTTTTTAACCGCCGCGCTCTTGGTGCGTCCGGGAAACATGGGGTCCAGATACACCACGTCAGGAACGGTGAGCTCGCCCTGCCCGATCAGCTCAGCTGTATGGCGAAGGCCGGCAATGCTGTCCTCGCCCGCATGTAAGCGCATGCGCGCCACGGCTGTCGCAAGCGCCGGATCATCTGCCGCGCGATCCAAGGCATCCTTGAGGAGCGCCGCGATCACGCAATCCTGCTCATACAGATCGACGGTAAAGCCCGCGGCCGCCAGCAGCAGCGAATCCTCGCCAAAGCCTGCCGTGGCGTCAATCGCCCATG
>JAUMNV010000089.1 GCA_031295725.1 Collinsella sp. | reverse complement strand
CATCGCCTTTACCGACGGCCGTACCCTGGGTGCTGCTCTCGACCGCAACGGCCTGCGTCCCGCCCGCTACTATGTGACGCGCGACGGTCGCTTTATGCTGGCAAGCGAGGTGGGTACCATCGAGGTGCGCCCCGAGAACATCCTGACGAGCGGCTGTCTGGGACCGGGCCAGATGCTCGAGGTCGATTTTGCCCGCGGCCGCGTCATCTACAACGACGAGCTGCGCGCCCGTTACGCCAAGGAAAAGCCCTACCGTGATTGGATTGCCGAGGAGACGCTGACCGTTGACGCGCTCGATGAGCCCGTTGCGACAACGCCCGCCGAGGACGCCGAGGTGTCCGCCGCCGTGCGAATGGCCAAGCTCGGCTACCACTGGGATGACGTCGACGAGGTCGTGCGTCCCATGGCCCAGCAGGGTAAGGCCCCGCTCGCCTCGATGGGCATCGACGCGCCGCTGGCTTGCCTGTCCAAGAAGACGCGCTCGTTCTTTGACTACTTCTATCAGCTGTTCGCTCAGGTCACGAATCCGCCGATCGATGCCCTGCGCGAGCATATGGTCACCTCGACCACGCTCTACCTGGGCAACCACGGCAACCTGCTCGAGGACTCCCGTACGGCCTGCCAGCTGGTGCGCTTGGAGCGTCCGCTGCTGAGCGAGGAGGAGTTCGACTGCATCTGCGCCATCGACCGCGTGGGCTTTAAGACCCGTCGCTTCCGTGCCGTCTACCGCCGCGATGCCGGCGAGGGCGCGCTGCAGGCTGCGCTCAAGCAGCTTGCCGAGGACGTTGAGGCCGCGGTCCGCGACGGCGTGAACATCGTGGTGCTGAGCGATCGTGCCGCTGCGGGCGAGGTGCCCGTGCCGTCGCTGCTCGCCGTGGGCTGCGTGCACAACCACCTGATCCGCGCCGGCGTGCGTACCTTTGCCGACATCGTGGTGGAGTGCGGCGACGCCGTGTCCCCGCACGACTTTGCGGCGCTGGTGGGCTACTCCGCGAGCGGCATCTATCCGTACAACGCACATGCGTGCATCCGCGATCTGGCGGCGCGCGGCGATCTGGGCGTGACGGCCGAGCAGGGCATCGCCAACTACAACAAGGCCGCGACGGCGGGCATCGTCTCCATCATGTCCAAGATGGGCATCTCCACGGTGCAGAGCTACCATTCGGCGCAGATCTTCGAGGCCGTGGGCTTTATGCCGGAGTTCGTCAACGCGTACTTCGCCGGCACGGTGAGCCGTGTGGGCGGTATGGGTGTCGAGGACGTCGAGCGCGAGCAAAACGAGCGCTACGACGCCGCGCTCGCTATCCTTAAGAGCCCGGCTCACGATCAACTGCCCACGTTGGGTCTAACCAAGTGGCGCCCGCTCGGCGGCGAGGATCACCTCATCGATCCGCAGACTGTCTATTTGCTGCAGACCGCCTGCCGTGAGGACAGCTACGACACCTTTAAGGAGTACAGCGCCCGCCTGCACCGCACCGGCCGTGCCGTGCGCCTGCGCGACTTGCTTGACTTTGACGACAACGGCCGCACGCCGGTTTCGCTCGACGAGGTGGAGCCCGCGCTCAACATCGTCCGCCGCTTTAACACCGGCGCCATGTCGTACGGTTCCATCAGCAAAGAGGCGCACGAGTGCATGGCCATCGCCATGAACCGCCTGTACGGCCGTTCCAACTCGGGCGAGGGCGGCGAGGATCCGCGTCGCGAAACGCCGCTGGCTAATGGCGACTCCAAGAACTCCGCCATCAAGCAGGTGGCAAGCGCGCGCTTTGGCGTGACGAGCCGCTACCTGTGCAGCGCCTTCGAGATTCAGATCAAGATGGCCCAGGGCGCCAAGCCCGGCGAGGGCGGCCACCTGCCCGGCAAGAAGGTCTACCCCTGGATCGCCGAGGTCCGTCAGTCCACGCCCGGCATCGGCCTGATCTCGCCTCCGCCGCATCACGACATCTACTCCATCGAGGACCTGGCAGAGCTGATCTTTGACCTTAAGAACGCCAACCCCGGCGCGCGCGTGTCGGTCAAGCTGGTCAGCGAGGCTGGCGTCGGCACCATCGCCACCGGCGTTGCCAAGGGCGCTGCCGACAAGATTTTGATCAGCGGCCACAACGGCGGCTCGGGTGCCGCGGCGCGCGATTCGATTTGGCACGCCGGCCTGCCGCTGGAGCTTGGCCTTGCCGAGGCCCAGCAGACGTTGCTGCAAAACGGCCTGCGCTCCCGCGTGGTGCTCGAGGCCGACGGCAAGCTCATGGACGGCACCGATGTTGCCGTCGCCTGTCTGCTGGGTGCCGAGGAGTTTGGTTTTGCGACCATGCCGCTCATCTCAATGGGCTGCCTCATGCAGCGCGACTGCCAGCAGGATACCTGCCCGGCCGGCATCGCTACGCAAAACTGCCGCCTGCGTCGCGGCTTCCGCGGCAAGCCAGAGCACGTCGAGCACTTTATGCTCTTTGTTGCCGAGCAGCTGCGCGAGGTCATGGCGAGCCTGGGCTTCCGCACCGTCGACGAGATGGTCGGCCATCCCGAGTGCTTGCGCCAGATCGAGGTCCCGGGCAACCGCAAGGCCAACCTGCTCGATCTGTCGCCCGTGCTGGCGAGCGCGACCTGCGAGTTCGGTGCCCATATCCCGGGTGCCGACGGTCGCCACTTCCTGCCACAGATGGCCGCGGACAGCGAGCTCGACAAGACGCTCGACTCCACGTTGTTTGTGCCCTATACGGCCGACGCCCGTGCGCACCTGCGCCCGATTCGCTTCCGTGCCGATATCGCCAACGTCAACCGCTGCGTGGGCACTATCCTGGGCAACGCGGTGACCAAGGCGCATCCCGAGGGCCTGCCCGCCGGCTCCATCACCATCGATTGCGATGGTTCGGCCGGTCAGAGCTTTGGCGCGTTCCTTCCGCGTGGCATTACGCTCAACGTGTGCGGCGACGCCAACGACTACTTTGGCAAGGGCCTTTCGGGCGGCGAGGTGTCGGTGCGCCCCAACCCGCATGCGACCTACAAGTTCGACGAGAACATCATCGTGGGCAACGTTGCGTTCTTTGGCGCCACGAGCGGCCGCGGCTTCATTAACGGTCTTGCCGGCCAGCGTTTTGCCGTGCGCAACTCCGGTGCCACCGTGGTGGTCGAGGGCTGCGGCAACCATGGCTGCGAGTACATGACGGGCGGTCTGGCGCTCATCCTGGGCGAGGTCGGGCAGAACTTCGCCGCCGGCATGACGGGTGGCGTGGCCTATGTCTTTGACCAGTACGGCACGCTCGATGCTCGTGTGAACCACGAGAGCGTTGAGCTCAAGGCCCCGACGGCCGGCGAGCTGGCGCAGATTCGCGCGCTCATCCAGGAGCACGTGGACGCGACGCAGAGCCCGCGCGGCATTAAGCTGCTCTACAGCTTTGAGACGATGAGCAAGCACTTTGTGAAGGTCATTCCGACCGAGTACGAGCGCGTGCTGGCGATTGTCGCTGCGGCCGAGGCCGTGGGCAAGACGCATGCACAGGCAGAGGAGCTGGCGTTTGACATTGTGACCGGTCGCGCGAGCGCCGCGGATGTCGCTCGCTTCGATGTCGCGGGCGGTGCTGCGGGCACGGGTGTTGCGCCCGTGGCCGCTACCGGTTCTGTTACTTCGACCAAGAAGGAGGCGTAAGTGCCATGGGTAAGCCCGGTGCTTTTCTTGATATCGATCGCGTGACCCACGAGCTTCGCCCCGTGGAGGAGCGCAGCCATGATTTTGATCCGCTGTACGTGGAGCTCGACGACGATGCGCGTCGCGCCCAGGCGAGCCGCTGCATGATGTGTGGCGTGGCGTTTTGCCAGATGGGCGCGAGCTTTGGCAAGGCACGCCCCAGTGGCTTCCCGCTGCACAACCTGATTCCCGAGTGGAACGAGCTGGTGTACCGCGGTCGCTGGGATGAGGCTGCCGAGCGCCTGTCGCTCACCTCGCCCATGCCTGAGTTCACGAGTCGCGTGTGCCCGGCGCTGTGCGAGGCCGCGTGCAACCTGGGTTCGGTCGACGGCCAGCCCACGACGATTCACGATAACGAGCGCGCGATCAGCGACCACGAATGGGCAAACGGCGGCCCGCGTCGCTTTGAGCCGGCAGGGGAGGACGCACCCACGGTTGCCGTGGTGGGCTCCGGTCCTGCTGGCCTGGTGGCTGCATGGGAACTTGCGCGTCGCGGTGCCCGCGTGACGGTGTTTGAGCGTGACGATCGCCCGGGCGGCCTGCTCATGTACGGCATTCCCAACATGAAGCTCGAGAAGTCTGTGGTCGAGCGCCGCGTGGCGCTCATGCGCGAGCTGGGTATTGTCTTTGAGCTGGGCGCTGACGTTACGAACCCTGCGGTAGCGGCCAAGCTCAATGGCTTTGACGCCGTCGTGGTGGCTGCCGGCGCTCGTGCACCTCGCGGCCTTTCGGCTACGAATGTGGATGTCCCGGGCGTGGTGTATGCCGTGGACTACCTGACGGCCTCGACCGTCTCGGTGCTCGATGGCGGTGAGCCCGCGGTGAACGCGCGCGGCTTGGACGTTGTGGTCATTGGCGGCGGCGATACCGGCAACGACTGCGTGGGTACCGCGGTGCGCCAGGGTGCGCGCAGCGTGCGCCAGTTTGAGTTCCTGCCGGCCGCGCCCGATAAGCGTGCGGCGAGCAACCCTTGGCCGCAGTGGCCCAACGTTAAGAAGACCGACTACGGTCAGCAGGAGGCTATCGCTGTCATGGGCGGTGAGATGCGTGCCTGGGGCGTGGATACGCTCGAGGTACTGCTGGACAAGAAGGGCGCGGCAGCGGGCCTGCGCGTGGTCGATCTGGATTGGTCGGCCGGCAAGCCCGAACGCATCGCGGGCTCCGAGCACGAGGTGCCGGCCCAGCTGGTGCTCATCGCCTGTGGCTTTACGGGTCCGGAGCGCAGCGTGTTCGAAGCTGTCGGCGTACCTGTTGCCACGGCGGGCCGCCCGCTGCCTGTGATGGTCGCCGAGGGCTCGCATCTTGCGGCGCGTGTCGACGGCGTCGCCGCAGATGCCGCGCCGGTGTATGTGGCCGGCGACGCCCGCAACGGCAGCTCGCTCGTGGTGAGCGCCATGGCCGATGCCCTCGCCTGCGCCGCCGAGGTTGCCGAGACCCTGGCGCTTTAAGGTAGTCATTCAAGAGCGTCCCCAACGACTAGTCATTGGGGACGCTCTTTTTTGTCTAGTCGTTGGGGACACTCTTGACGTTTGACTGCTCATTTGCTGACGTGCAGGCTCGCGGCGCCTTGCTGTTTTCGTGATGACTGCGGCTGGCAAGCTCAAAATCTCTGTTTATTTGCCTATGTTTAACTGGGGTTTTGTTTCGGTATAACGTATCGGTCAAACGTTCCGTCAAGTATACGGTCAGCATCTGGTTTGCAGCCTGATGCCCATTTCGCCCGCGCTGACGGCGACCACCTGCCCTCCTCGTAAGCTCAAATTGAGGTTCATCAGTTTGAGGAGGATGCCATGGCTGATCATGTTTTGGACCGGGGACGTCTGGCCGAATCTGTCGGTAACGATATTGCCGACATGGCTCAGTTTTGGATGCTGCGCAAGTTTCAGTTTTTGGAGTCGGCGCGCGAGCAGTTCGAGATTATCGTTGATCCATGGCTCAGCTATTGCGAGGAGCCCTCGCAAAATGAAATCATGGCCTATAACATGGCATTTACCGATTGGCTGCTGTTCGAGCGTCCCTATTACCATGGCAAGACGCTGCTTGAGCTGTATGTTGACGAACCGCCGGCGTCACTTTCGTCTGCTTCGCTCAGGCGGCTCGAACAAGTGCGCGACACGCATTGTTTCTCGCGCTTTGGCATTTTGGACAAGGATCCTGCGACTGGTATGGTCGCGCTGCGTGACACGCGCACCGACCGTCGTTTTGATGTCTACGACCCACATATCGTGCAAAAAGAGCACTGGCGCGAAGGTGCGATTGCGGTGCGTATCGCGTGCGTCGAAGATGTTTGGCTGACGGCGGGGCAGCTCTACCTCTACGACATAGCGCGCCTGAGCGATACGGCGGTCGACGGGCCTGGCGCGGTGCATCCCGAGGACCTAGAGGACGGTTTCGACACCTCGTGTATCAGCTTCTTTTTGAGGTTGGTCCGCGACATCATGGGTGCCCAGGGGCGCTACGTAAAGTCCCTCAACATCTACGAACAGGAATGGGAGTAGGGGATGGGCGGTCGCAGCGCCGCCGTCTGTCTATTTGTCTCGGTCTGTAACGTTTAGGGACAAAAAACCGGTCTTTCTGTTACAGATCGAGACGAATGCTTGGGCGCCGCTGGTTTGTCTAAATCTGTAACGTTTAGGGGCCTGGAGAACGTCTAACTGTTATAGATCGAGACGTTTGGCACCTGGCTGGGGGAATGTCTCGATCTGTAACATCTACAGGCCAAAACTCGACCTACCTGTTACAGATTGAGACAAAGAGGTCTAATGCTGCGCGAACGTCTCGATCTGTAACGTTTGGCGGCTGCTTGTGCCCGTAACTGTTACAGGTCGAGACGTTTGTCGGCGGCGGCAACAGCGGCGATGGCCCATTTTTTCGATGTGGTGGTGATGGAAGTGTCTAATACCGTTTTTAAACACAAGCATGCAACACGTAACACCTTGGCGCGGAATAGGATGCTTGCCAGGCTCACCGAGGCGGCTGAACAAGGCGTGCTGTTTGTAACGCACGACAATGCCGAGCTCATGTGGCTGCGGCGCCATGTGGGCACAGACGATATTGCGGAGCCCGAATCGCACCTGTTTTGTTTTCAGCATGAATGGGATGCGTTGACGCCGCCGAAGCGAGCGAGGTGGACCATCAAGGGGCTTGCCGAGTTTCATCCCGATTGGGCGTTTTGGGGGTATGACGCCGCGCTGATATGGGGTCTGGAGGTGCCGAATGATCTGCTCGGGTCGCGTTACTTGGTCAAGACGGGTTGTTCGGTGGCGTTGAGTACGGGATGTAGGCTGCTGCGTCCGCAGACGGCGGGTGCGCTCGAGCGTGTTGATGGCGTGCGGGTGACGTCGTTTTGGCGCACGGTGGAGGATTGCTTACTGCGTGCGCCGTTCTCCTACGGGTTGGCGATTGCCGATTCTGCACTGCGGGCGAAAGGCGTATCACGTTGGGATTTGTGCGAGCGCCTCCGCGCCGATTGCGAGGGCAGGCGAGGGTATCGCAGGGCACAGGTGATTGCGTCGTATGCGGACGGGCTGTCCGAAAACGGCGGCGAGTCTCGGTTCCGAGCGTTCTTTATTGCGTACGGCTTTCCAGTTCCGGAGCTGCAGGTTGAGTTTCGCGACCCGCTCGATCCGAGCCAGGTATTTCGCGTCGACTATTTTTGGCAGCTCGAGGACGGGACGTGTGTCATCGGCGAGCTCGACGGAAAGGGGAAGTACACCCTGCAGAGCGGCGGGGGCCGGGAGTCGGTAGACCCATTCGTGGCAGAGCGTCAGCGGGAATCTCATCTGACAATGCTCGGGCACAAGGTGCTTCGGTT
>JAUMNV010000025.1 GCA_031295725.1 Collinsella sp. | reverse complement strand
CGCCCCCAGACCTGCTGCGCTCGCGATAACGCTCCTGCGATTCATAACAGGGTTCAATGACTTACCGGTGAGGCTCGACATGCGGCTCTCCTCTCAAATCTCGTCGGGTTTCGGTTACCCGACAGGCCATCCTTCGCCGTGCTCGGCGTTCGCAAAATAGTAGACGCTTTAGTTGAGAAAAGTGGCGATTATTTCAACTTTTCTTTTGTTTTGCCCATTTATCCATAATTCTGCGTATTCCTGTCGGTTTATGCAGTTTAGCCACTTTATTGTGTGAAAGTAATGTTTCCGTTCTGTTACAGGCGTCCTTGCCCTGAATAAAACGGCCCCACCGCTCGCGTTTTGTGCGCACCTAGGCGGCGATGTACTTGCCGTCCTGAATCACATAGGCCGTAGCGGGCTTTTCGACCTGGCCCTCGTCATTCCACGCCGACGAGCGCCTGCATGCCCCAGTCGCACAGGGCAAACCTTATGGTGCAAACGTTGACAGTTTGTTACGGAGTTCCGTTTGTAGCGAGCATGTTTCCAATGTTTCCGCAGCGTTTCGGGGGTGCCGTTTTGTGCGACTCCTGTTGCCTGGCGAGCACGCGCCCTCGGTTCACGCTAGAATGCACTCAACCTTTAAGCGGTTAATCCATCCATAAGATGCACGAAGGAGCTATCTATGAGCGAACCCCTGCGCACCGTGAACGTCGGTCTGATCGGTCTGGGAACCGTCGGCGGCGGCGTGGCCCGTCTGATCAAGAGCCACCACGATGAGTACCTGGCAGCCTACGGCATCGACCTTAAGCTGACCCGTGCCTGCGCGCTTGCCTGGGAGCAGGCCGAGGCGGCAGGCATTGAGCGCGAGGCCTTTACGAGCGACTGGCACGACGTCGTCACCGACCCCGCCGTCGACATCGTCGTCGAGCTGATCGGCGGCGAGCACCCCGCGACCGAGATCTTTACCACCGCCTTCGAGAACGGCAAGCACGTCGTCTCTGCCAACAAGGCCCTGCTGGGTCGTCATGTCGAGACGCTCGCCGAGAAGGCGCGCGCGTGCGGCGTGCAGATTAAGTGCGAGGCCAGCTGCGGCGGCGGCATCCCCATCGTGAGCACGCTCGAGCACGACCTGGTGGGCAACAAGATCCTGACCATCGCCGGCATTCTCAACGGTACCACCAACTATATCCTGTCGCGCATGGACGCCGAAGGCGCCGATTACGCCGACGTGCTCGCCGACGCCCAGGCAAAGGGCTATGCCGAGGCCGACCCGTCCGCCGACGTCGACGGCTTCGACGCCGCCAGCAAGACGGCAATCCTCGCTTCCATCGGCTTTGGCACCCGCGTTACCACCGATGATGTGTACCAGCAGGGTATCCGTACCATCGGCGCCGAGGACATCGCCCAGGCCCGCGAGCTCGGCTACACCATTAAGCTGCTCGGCATCGCCCGCAACACCGACGCCGGCGTCGACGTCCGCGTGCATCCCACGCTGATCCCCGCCGATCACATGCTTGCCAAGGTCAACGGCGCCATGAACGCTGTCTACGTGGTAGGTGACGCCGTGGGCGAGACCATGTTCTACGGCGCGGGCGCAGGCTCCTTCCCCACCGCGAGCGCCGTCGTGGGCGATATCTTGTCGCTCTCCGAGCAGATCAGCCGCGGCGTGGCTCCACTGCCCGAGATTGAGCCCTATGGCCACAACCTCGCCTTTAAGCCCATGGACGAGCTCCAGACTAAGTACTATGTGCGCCTGAAGGTCGCCGACCGCGTGGGTGCCCTGTCCGAGACGGTCGATATCTTTGCCAAGCACAACATCTCGATCTCGCTCATCAACCAGGTCGAGGACGGCAAGTCGGGCGCCAGCGATACCTGCTCGGTCATCTTCCTGACGCACTGCGCGCTCGAGAAGGACGTCCAGGCTGCCGCCGCCGAGCTTGCCAGCGTCGACTGCGTGGCCGAAGTCGCCAACGTCCTGCGCATCGAGGACGTCGAGGCCTGGACCGAAGGCGTCATGGCGAACTAGTCCATCAATCGCCTAGCAATACGCGCTTTGAGGGCTCCCGTCCGATGTGGGACGGGAGCCCTTTTGTCTCCTGCCCTAAGCACAACGGCAGAGCACATTTGCGCGAGCCGCTCATCGGTAACGCGGGCTACCGTTCACCGATATGCAAACGCGGCCGATTCCGGCTACCGCTACGCTGTGCTGCGTATGTCCAACCCCCGAAGAATGGAGGCACCATGTTGCTCGAGGGCAAGAAAGCAATCATCACCGGAGGCACGCGCGGTATCGGCTATGCCATCGCCTGTCGCTTTATCGAGGAGGGCGCCGCCGTCACGGTCTTTGGCTCGCGTCAGGAGACTGCCGACGCCGCCGTTGAAAAGCTAGCCGCAGCCTATCCCGAGGCCAAGGTCTGGGGCCGCACCTGCGACCTCACCTCGCTCGAGGCCGTAACCGAGGCCTTTACCGAGGCAGCCGCCGACATGGGTGGCCTGGACACGGTCGTTAACAACGCCGGCATCTCCCAGCGCTCGCCCCTTTTGGACTACACGGCCGAGGAGTTCGCCAAAGTCATGGACCTCAACGTCGTCGCCGTCTTTAACGGCCACCAGGCTGCCGCCAAGATCATGACCGAGGCCGGCCACGGCGGCACCATCACCACCACGAGCTCGATGGTCGCCAAGTACGGTCAGCCCTCTGGCGTCGGCTACCCCACGTCCAAGTTTGCCGTCAACGGCATGGTCCAGTCGCTCTCGCGCGAGCTCGCCCCCATGAGTATTCGCGTCAACGCCGTCGCCCCAGGCGTAACCAAGACCGACATGGTCGCCAACCTGCCCGAAGAGGTCATCAAGCCCATCATCGCCACCATCCCGCTCGGCCGCATGGGCGAGCCCGAGGACGTCGCCAACGCCTTCGTTTTCCTAGCGAGCGACATGTCATCCTATGTCACGGGCGCCGTGCTCCCCGTCGACGGAGCCGCCCGCTCCTAAAGGTCGCAAGCCACGACTTCGAACCTCAACGAGGCCCAACGCAAAAGGCGCGCTGCCTGCATCAACCGCAGGCAGCGCGCCTTCTATTATTTGGACGGAACCCGTATCCCGGCATTCCTTACTACTTACCGTCGTCGTCTTCGGCTTCTTCGCGCGCATAGAGTTCCAGCATGCGGCGGCGGTATTCGTGCACGGCGAGCTTGGCGCGCTCCAGGCGGCGGCGTTCACGCGGAGTCAGCTCGGACGGGTCAATCTCGTCTCCATAGGTCTTATCGGCAAGCAGGTGCGCCGCGTCCACGATGCGGGCATCGATGTGGCCGCTCGCTGCCTCTGCGGAAAGACGCTCGGCAATCGTATCGAGCGTAGGCAGGCCCTCGAATACGCGACCATGTCCATGCGAGGTCAAAAGCTCGTGCTCGCGTGCGAGCAGGCTCGCCAAATCGTGATGGGCGCGCAGGATGTCGAGCGCATCGGATGGATGCACGGCAACCTCTGCCACGGCAGCGACCGGTGCAGCGTCGACCACGCGGTAGAAGAGCTGCGCGAGCAATGGCATCAAGAACACTGTGATGGCGCCGGCGGCAACCATGACCGACGCAATATCTTGCGACAGCGCGCCCGCGTTGACGGCAACGCTCGTCACGGCAACGATAATCGGCAGCGCCGTGGTGCAGTACAGGGCCACGGTTATGCGACCATACGCCGAAACGTCGCGCGTCGCAGGACAAATGCTCATAGAGATGAGAATGGGCACGGCGCGAATGATCAGCAACGCCACGATAAAGCCCGCGAGCAGCCCGGGGCGCGACGCTACGGCCGTCAGGTCGATCTTTGCGCCCGATACGGTAAAGAACACCGGAATCAAAAAGCCGTAGGCCAGGCCGTCGAGCTTGGTCTCGAGCGTATGGTTGCCCTCGGGGATGATATAGCGCAGGACAAAGCCGGCGGCAAAAGAACCCAACACGATGTCGAGATCAAAGACGGCCGAGAACGCCACGAGCGTGACCAGGATGAGCACCGTCAGGCGCACGAAGGTCTGCGACGTGGTGTCGGCGCGCTCCTCGACAAACGCAAAGAAGCGGCTGCCGACGCGCTTGGAGCGGCTTGGGACCACGGCCAGCAACACGCAAACCACCGCAAACAAGCCAAGGATTACGAGCGTTTGGATGCCAGTGCGAGCAGACAGCAGCACCGACATGGCGAGCACGGGACCGAGCTCGCCCCAAGTGCCATACGCGAGAATCGAGTCGCCCACACGCGTGCCGGTGAGCGAGCGCTCGCGCATGATGGGCACGAGCGTGCCGAGCGCCGTAGAAGTGAGGGCAAGCGTCACGGCGATACCGTCGAAATGACTGACCGAGAACCACGGGGTAAAGCGCACGGCAAGCCAGGCGATACCAAACGTGACGACCCACGTCGCCAAGCCGTAGCGCCCCTCGACGCCCGTGATGCTCTTGGGGTCGATCTCAAAGCCGGCAAGCAGGAACAAAAAGGCCAGACCGAGCTCGGACACAAGCGAGACCTCGGCATCTACATGGATGACGCCGAGCATATGGGGTCCCAGCACCGCGCCGAGCACAAGCAAAAAGACGGTCTCGGGAACGGGTTTTCCGGGGATCGCCGAAGCGATGAAGGGGCTTGCAAAGGCCACGAGCGCGATGATGGCGAGTGAAACGAATGCCATGTGATGCCTTTCTCTTGTTTGCGCTTCACTGTAGCACCCTCGCCGTCCTCAACGCGCCACGAGCTGTCGTATCATAGTGAGGTTTACAAACATGTGGCTCAAGGCGACCGCAGGGCAGACCCCGCAAACCGACCGCTGCCGCATACCGTACCGTACGCCCAACCGATCAGGAAGGCAGGAACCAATGGTCTCTCGTATCTACGTGGAGAAGAAACCCGGGTTCGACGTCGAGGCTCAGCAGCTCAAGGGCGAGCTGACCGAAATTCTCGGCATCAAGGGCATCGAGGCCCTGAGGATCATCAACCGCTACGACGTCGAGGGCATCGACGAGGAGCTTTTCCGCTCCTGCGTGCCGACCGTCTTTAGCGAGCCCCAGGTCGATGTGACCTACGACGAGCTCCCCGCAAGCGATGGCGCCGTCTTTGCCGTCGAATTCCTGCCTGGCCAGTTTGACCAGCGCGCCGACTCCGCCAGCGAGTGCGTGCAGCTCATCAGCCAGGGCGAGCGCCCCGCCGTGCGCTCCGCCAAGGTCTATATGATCTCGGGTGCTCTGGACGAAGCCGCCATCGAGGCCATCAAGCACTACGTGGTGAACCCCGTCGAGGCGCGCATCGCCTCGCTCGACCTGCCCGAGACGCTGCACATGGAGACCCCCGAGCCCCAGCCCGTCGAAGTGCTCGACGGCTTCCGCGAGCTCGATGAGACCGGCCTTGCCGCCTTTATCGCCGATCGCGGCCTTGCCATGGACGAGGCGGACATCGCCTTCTGCCAGCAGTACTTCCGCGATGAGGACCGCGACCCCACCATCACCGAGATCCGCGTGATCGACACCTACTGGTCCGACCACTGCCGTCACACCACCTTCGGCACCGTCCTGGATGACGTGACGATCGACGACGCCGTGGTGCAGCAGGCCTTCGACCGCTACATGGAGATGCGCCACGAGCTCGGTCGCGACGCCAAGCCCGTCTGCCTCATGGACATGGGCACCATCGGCGCCAAGTACCTTAAGAAGACCGGCGTCATGACCGATGTCGACGAGTCCGAGGAGATCAACGCCTGCACCGTCAAGGTGAAGGTCGATGTCGACGGCGAGGACCAGGACTGGTTGTTCCTGTTTAAGAACGAGACCCACAACCACCCGACCGAGATCGAGCCCTTCGGCGGTGCCGCCACCTGCGTGGGCGGCGCCATCCGCGACCCGCTCTCGGGCCGCAGCTACGTGTACCAGGCCATGCGCGTCACCGGCGCCGGCGACCCCACCGTCCCGGTTTCCGAGACGCTCGAGGGCAAGCTGCCGCAGCGCAAGCTCGTGACCACTGCCGCCGCCGGCTACTCCAGCTACGGCAACCAGATCGGCCTTGCCACCGGCCAGGTCAACGAGCTCTATCACCCCGGCTACGTGGCCAAGCGCATGGAGGTCGGCGCCGTCGTGGGCGCTACCCCGGCAAACCACGTGCGCCGCGAGTGCCCCGCCCCCACCGACAAGATTATCCTGCTGGGCGGCCGCACCGGCCGTGACGGCATCGGCGGTGCCACCGGCTCCTCCAAGACCCAGAACACCGAGTCCATCGAGACCTCGGGTGCCGAGGTCCAGAAGGGCAACGCCCCGGTCGAGCGCAAGCTGCAGCGCCTCTTCCGCCGCGGCGACGCCTGCCGCCTGATCAAGCGTTGCAACGACTTTGGCGCCGGCGGCGTCTCGGTCGCCGTGGGCGAGCTTGCCGACGGCCTGTATGTCGACCTGGACACCGTGACCAAGAAGTACGACGGCCTGGACGGCACCGAGCTCGCCATCTCCGAGTCCCAGGAGCGTATGGCCTGCGCCGTCGCCGACGGTGACGTCGAGGAGTTCATGGGCTACGCCGCCGAGGAGAACCTCGAGGCGACCGTTATCGCCGAGGTTACCGCCGAGCCGCGCATGCGCATGGCCTGGAACGGTGTCGCCATCGTCGACCTATCCCGCGAGTTCCTCAACTCCAACGGCGCGCCCAAGCACCAGGTCGCCCACGTGTGCGCCCGCAGCGTGTGGCAGCCCAGCTGGGCCGGCACCACGCTTGCCGAGCGCATGACCTCGCTTGTCACCGACCTCAACGTTGCCTCCAACAAGGGCCTTTCCGAGCGCTTCGACTCCACCATCGGTGCCGCAACCGTGCTTATGCCCTTTGGCGGCAAGACGCAGCTCACCCCGAGCTCGGCCATGGTCGCCAAGTTCCCCGTGGACGGCGAGACCACCACGGCAAGCGCCATGGCATGGGGCTTCAACCCCTACCTGATGGAAGCCGACCAGTTTGCTGGCGCCTACCTGTCCGTGGTCGAGTCCATCGCCAAGCTCGTGGCTGCCGGCTTTGAGCACAAGCGCGCCTATCTCTCCTTCCAGGAGTACTTCGAGCGTCTGCGCACCGAGGCCGAGCGCTGGGGCAAGCCCACGGCAGCCGTCCTGGGCGCCCTCATGGCCCAAGTCGACCTGGGTGCCGGTGCCATCGGTGGCAAGGATTCCATGAGCGGCTCGTTTGAGGACGAGGCCGGCGAGCTCAACGTTCCGCCGACTCTGATCAGCTTCGCTGTGGCCGTGGGCCGCGCGGCGCGCGCCGTCTCCCCTGAGTTCAAGGGCCTGACGCATCGCGTCGTACGCATCGCCCCCGCCACCTATGGCGAGGACTACCGCCCCGACGCCCAGCAGCTGCTCGCCGCGTTTTACGCCGTCGAGGCGTTCACCGCCACCGGTGACGCCCTGGCTGTCTCCACGCCCGGCTACGGCTGCGGCGCCGAGAGCCTCTTTAAGATGTGCGTCGGCAACCAGATCGGTATCGAGCTTGCCGAGGATGTGGACGTGGAGAGCCTCTTCACCCCGCTCTACGGCAGCTTTATCGTCGAGCTCGCCGAGGACGCCGAGCTGCCCGAGGTCGCCGACGGCGTTGTCGTCGAGCCCCTGGGCACCACCGTCGAGGGCTATGTCATCGACACCGGCTCCGAGGTCATCGAGCTCGCCGAGCTCCAGGAAGCCTGGGAAAGCGGCATCGAGGGCGTCTTCGCCTACCGCAGCGCCGGCGAGACCCCCGAGGTCGAGACCATCGACTTCCGCGCCAAGGACATTCACGTGTACGGCGGCGCCAAGATCGCTCGCCCGCGCGTGATCATCCCTGTGTTCCCTGGCAACAACTGCGAGTACGACAGCGCCCGCGCCTTCCGTGCCGCCGGTGCCGAGGCCGACACCTTCGTGATCAACAACCTCACGCCCGAGGCCGTCGCCGAGAGCACCCACGAGCTCGCCCGCCGTATTCGCCAGAGCCAGATCGTCATGATCCCCGGCGGCTTCTCGGGCGGCGACGAGCCCGATGGCTCCGCCAAGTTCATCACGGCGTTCTTCCGCGCTCCCGAGGTCACCGAGGC
>JAUMNV010000003.1 GCA_031295725.1 Collinsella sp. | reverse complement strand
TCGGGTACGGGGAAGACGTTGAGCTTGTTGATCTCCTCGGCCTTGTCGGAAACGGCAGCCGCAGCGATCGGAAAACAGGTGCGAATGGTCTTTGCAATCATGGGTATTTGAATCTCCGTTTTCGGATGCTAGTTCAGACGGCTCTTGAGCGCGTCGATGTGGATGCCGATCTTAAGGCTGGCGGGATCGATCTGGGCGATCTCCTGCAGAGTGAAGGCAACGGAGCTCGAAAGATTGTGGCAGACGGACTTCATGTTGACGCCGTTCTCGAGCACGACGTGAAGATCGACCGTAAGGCCGTTCTCGTCGGCGGAGACAAGCACACCCTTGCGGAGGCGCTGACCGGCAAGCAGGCGCACGCTCTCGGCGCCCTGGAGCTGCTCAGCCATACCGACGACGCCATAGCACGTCATCGCGGCATAACCGGCAATATCGGCAATAACGTCATTCGAGACGCTCAGGCTGCCGTTAATGGTCTCAGACACAAGAATCTCCTTATCTGGTGCTCGCGGCACCATCTCGTGGGAGCAATCATTGCAATATTCTACAACGACCGCGCCATGTTGAGGTGGCAGGCCTCGGGATTACATCCTCGACACGAAATGTTGATATGGTAACGTTCGCGAACGGCGATCGCGACATGAAAAAACCCGCCGCATAAGCGACGGGTTTTACAACCTGGCTCCCCGGGTAGGACTCGAACCTACAACAGCGCGGTTAACAGCCGCGTGCTCTACCATTGAGCTACCGAGGAATTTAAAAGCCCAACGGAAAGGGCTGTAAAATTCTGGCTCCCCGGGTAGGACTCGAACCTACAACAGCGCGGTTAACAGCCGCGTGCTCTACCATTGAGCTACCGAGGAATAGGTGCGTGCTCTCAAGCAACGAAGTTTATTATACGGACGAATCAGCTTAGGGCAAGAACTTTTTTAAGAAATTTTCCGACCTAGTCATTGGGGACGTTCTTAAACGACCAGTCATTCAAGAACGTCCCCAACGACTACATGAAAGCGCCCTCAAGCGGATGTGCTTGAGGGCGCTTCTTGCTTGACTAGCTCTCGATATAGTCCTTCAGCTTGCTGGAGCGACTGGGGTGGCGAAGCTTGGCCAGAGTCTTGGACTCGATCTGGCGGATGCGCTCGCGCGTGACGCCAAACTCACGACCGACTTCCTCGAGCGTACGGGGATGTCCGTCGACAAGGCCAAAGCGCAGCTCAATAACCTTGCGCTCACGATCGGCAAGCGAATCGAGCACCTGGGTGAGCTGCTCCTGCAGCATGGAGAAGCTGGCGGCATCGGGCGGAACGATGGCCTGGGAGTCCTCGATGAAGTCGCCCAGCTGGGAATCCTCTTCCTCGCCGATGGGGGTCTCGAGCGACACGGGCTCCTGCGAGATCTTCTGGATCTCGCGGACGCGGTCGGCACTCATGTCCATCTCGGCACCGATCTCCTCGGGGGTCGGGTCGCGACCCAGGTCCTGGAGAAGCTGGCGCTGCACGCGGACGAGCTTGTTGATGGTCTCGACCATGTGCACGGGAATACGGATGGTACGGGCCTGGTCGGCGATTGCGCGCGTGATGGCCTGACGGATCCACCACGTGGCGTACGTGGAGAACTTAAAGCCCTTCTGGTAGTCGAACTTCTCGACGGCGCGAATCAGACCGAGGTTGCCCTCCTGGATCAGGTCCAGGAAAAGCATGCCGCGACCGACATAGCGCTTGGCGATGGAGACGACCAGACGAAGGTTTGCGCTGATGAGCGCCTGCTTGGCTTCGAGGCCCACGTTCTCAATACGCGTAAGACGACGCATCTCGGCACGCGTGAGTTCGAGCTCACCAGCATCGGCAGCCTCGAGCTTCTCGGTGGCCTCAAGACCGGCCTCGATCTTCATGGCCAGATCGACCTCTTCGGAGGCGGTCAGCAGGTCGACCTTGCCGATCTCCTTGAGGTACATACGGACCGGGTCGCCGGTCAGCATCACCGTGGAGGCGTCGATGCCGCGCACGCGCGAACGCGAACGGGACGTGCGCACGGTGCGCTTCTTCTTGCTCTTGGAAGAACCCATCTCGGCGTCGGCCTGGCGGGCCATCTTGAGCTCATGATCGTCGAGCGAGCCGGAATCGTGCTCGTCGTCGTCATCGAAATCGTCGGTATCGGTATCGTTATCGTCTTCGTCGACGTCCATGGGGGCGTCGTCGTTACCGCTCGCGGAGATAATCTGGATGCCGCTGTTGCGCAGCGCGGAATACACCGCAGTGAGCTGCTCGTCAGAAACATCGATATCCTTCAGGGCGACCTGAATCTCGTCCTCGGTTACCGAAGTCCTGTTTGAGCCGTTGCCCATAAGCTTTGCAACGTAGGATTCCAGCCCAGTACCCGTGCTCTCAGTCTTTTTTGGCACAGATTCTCCCTTCATAGTCCACAGGACTCAATACTTTAGCACACACATTGATGTCTATACCCAAAAAGAGGACTGGATATAGGCGAGAATACGCTGGTTGACCACAACATCTAGGCCTGTTCGGTTCCTGCGGTCTCCAAACCAATCAAACGGAACGGGTCCGCCACGCCGCCGATCGACTTTTGCAGCTCGCGTTGACGCTGCGAGTCCTGCGCGGCCTGCACGGTCAGTGCACGACGGGCCTCATCATCGAGCGAACGGTCCTGGCGCAGCTTGGCCTGTGCGGCGCGCATGCGACGCTTGATGGTGTAGAGCTCGAGCGTATCGAGCATAAACACGATGTTCGTCTCGGTGGGGTGCCTGCTCGTCGCCGAGATGCGTCCGGCACTCACAAGCGTTGCCGCATCGGGACACACTGAGCGCGCCGCATCCATGCAGGCTGCAGGATCGGTTCCCGGCGGCGTTGCCAGAACAGCCCATGCGATGGACTCGTGACGTGGGTCAACCCACTCGATGGAGCAGATGCGGTCGGCATACGTGCGGAACAGGTCGGGGTAGCTCGTGAGCATGGTCAGCAGCTCGCGCTCCCCTGCCAAGGACTTGCGCTCTAGATCGGTAAGAACCATAGGGGCCGAGGCGTCTGTCGGGGCACCGGCGGGCGCAGCGCCCATACCATCAGGCACATCGATCGGCGGAAGATCGTCGACGACCTCCACGGGCGCGGCACCGTAGGCATCGAGCGGGACGTAGTCGTAGGGCTCTTCTTCGACCGGCGCGGACACCGGCGGCGTAGCGCCCGATGCCCAAGCACCGCGACCGGCATCGCAAGAACCCGACGTCCGACCGCCCGCGCTACAGGACCGCTCAGCCTGTGCCCGCTGGCGCTCATAGTTCTGCTCACGACGTCGTTCCGCATCCTCGCGCTTGGCGACATCGCGAAACACACGGCCCGAGCTCGCACGCACGGTCTCCAAGTCCAACCCCAGCAGGTCGGCAATCTGGATAAAGTACGTATCGATCATGTAGCTATCACGCAGCGGATAGATGAGCGTCAGCGCATCCTCGAGCGCCTTGGCACGACCGCCCGGCGTGGTAATATCGCTTGACTCCTGCAGCGACCGGTATACAAAGTCCATGAGGGGCTCGGCGGCGTCGATGCGCGCCTGCAGTGCCTCGCCACCATGCGCGGTGATGAACTCCATGGGGTCGTTGCCGTCGGGAAGCACCACGCAGCGCAGATCCATCGAATCCTGCTCGATAAACTGAATCGCGCGGCGAGCGGCCTTTTGACCGGCGGCGTCGCCATCGAACATATACACAATGCGCTTGGCAAAACGGGTGAGCGTCTTTACGTGATGTTCCGTCAGCGCCGTGCCCAGCGTGGCGACGACGTTTTTAATCCCCGCCTCCCAGCAGGCGATACAGTCGGTATATCCCTCCACCACGATGGCGGTATCCTGCGCGACGATAAACTCCTTGGCCCAGTTAAAGCCGTAGAGGTTTCTTTTTTTATGGAACACGCTCGTCTCGGCGGTGTTGAGGTACTTAGGCTGTCCGTCGCCCATAATGCGTCCGCCAAAGGCGATGTTATGACCCTGCTCGTCAAAAATGGGAAACATCACGCGGTCGTAAAAACGATCGGCAAGCTGCCCGCGTCCACGGCTCACGGCCACGTTGGCGTCGATCATCTCCTGCGGGGTAAATCCCGCCTGCGACAGATGCGACACCAGCGCGTTGCGACCCGGCGCAAAGCCCAGGCAGTAGCGGCGGCAGACGTCGCCGCCCATACCGCGGCTGGCAAAGTACTCGCGCGGACGGCTGTCCTTACCGCGCATGAGCATGGTGTGGTAGAACTGGGCGGTCTCGGCGCACAGGTCATAGATGCGGGCGCGCTTGGTGCCGCGCTCGCGATAAACACCGGTATCGTGCAGCTCAATACCGGCACGGTCGGCCAGGTAGCGAATCGACTCGGGGAAGCTCAGGTTCTCGCGCTTCATGATGTAGGTGAAGACGTCGCCGCCCTCGCCACAGCCAAAGCAGTGCCACACCTGCGTGGCGGGAATAATGTGGAACGACGGGGTCTTTTCGCCATGGAAGGGGCAGCAACCCCAAAACTCATGGCCGCGGGGCTTGAGCTCAACCGTTTCCTGCACGATGGCAACCAGATCGGACGCAGCGCGTACCTGGTCTTTTTCCTCATCGCTAATCACGGATGCTCACCCCCTGCTCACCCAAATGATGACGGATATCGTCAATATTACCCTCGACGGTCGCGATAAGCTCGTCCAGCGAATCGAACACGCGCGAAGGGCGCAGCCAGCGCGTAAATGCCAGCGACACCGAGGCGCCGTACAGGTCGCCCGCATACCCGATCAAGTTGGCCTCGAGATGCGCCGAGGCGGCATCGTCGGCATACGTCGGCGGCAGGCCCACGTTGACGGCGGCAGGCCACACAGTATCGTCGACCAGCACCAGGCCCTCGTAGACGCCATCGGCAGGAACCTGGATGCCCTCGGGCACCTGGATGTTTGCCGTGGGAAAACCCATGTCGGAGCCCTGGTGGCGACCGCCGGCAACAATACCTCGCAGTATGTACGGTCGGCCGAGCAGCTCGGCGGCAAGCTCAACATGACCCTGGCACAGCTCATGGCGAATCCGGGTGGCGCAGATTGTCTGTCCATCGACGCACAGCAGCTCGTGGCCATAGACGTCAACGCCGCGCTCGGCTCCCCATGCCTGCATCTCGGCAACGCCCGAGGCGCCGCCGCGGCCCAACCTAAAGTCGCTACCCACGCGAATCGAGCGGATATCGACAACGCGCGACAGCAGCTTAAGAAAGCCCACATGGTCGAGTGCCGCCACCGCAGGCGTAAAGGGAACGGCCACGACCGCATCGACTCCGGTGAGAGCCAGGGCATGCAGACGGTCGGCCGTCGTCATCAGTTTTTGAGCGGGCGAGGGACTCACCACGACGTCCGGGTCGGGATCGAAAGTGACCACGACCGCCTTGCAGCCACGGGCGCGCGCATCGCGAACGACCGCGTCGATCAGTTCGCGATGCCCCCGATGCACGCCATCGAACACGCCGATGGCGATAGACGCGGCGCCCAGGCAAGCGCAATCATCAAATGCATCGGCGGCGACGATGCGGGCCTCATCCGACTCGCCCGCGAAAAAGATACGCGAGAGCTCGTGAGAGGCCAGCATCATCGAACACCGCCGATCGCCTGCGGAAAGACGTGTTCCATTACAAAGCGGCCGCCCTCGATACGGGCGAGCGCCTTGAGCCCGCCATCGAGCACCAGCGCAAACGGAGCCTTCGACGCATCGAAGCTCGCAAGTGCACGCTCAATAGGGATACGACGTCCGCACAGCAGATCGTCGGCAAGGTCGCCCGGCAAGTCGACGCGCGTGGCGCCAAGCGCCGCAATGGGATCCAAGGCAAAGCCGACAGCAGACTCGACAGAAAGCTCCTCGACCGCATGGCAGGCGCCGATGGAAACAACACCGGAGGCCGTACGGCGCAGCGCGGAAATATGTGCCGCATTGTCGCAGGCACGACCCAGATCGCGAGCGAGCGCACGGATATAGGTGCCCTTGCTCACCGAAAACGCCACGGTCCAAACGCAAGCGTCGCCCTCGCCGCTCATGGCAATCAGGTCGGCGGAGTACACCTCGACCGGACGCGGGGGCAGCGACACGGCATTGCCCTCACGCGCAGCCTTATAGGCGCGCACGCCGTTGACCGAAATGGCCGAAAACGCCGGCGGCACCTGCATCTGCGGGCCCAACATGGCGCACAGGCGCTCGCGGGCATAGGCCGGATCGCGCAGGTCGGCGGCAATGGGCACCGTGCGGACGGCTTCGCCTTCCGCATCATCGGTATTGGTCTCGACGCCAAACGAGATGTCGGCGACGTAGCTTTTGGTATCGAGCGTGAGCATGCCCAACAGACGCGTTGCCTGGCCCACGCCCACCACCATGACACCCGATGCCATGGGGTCGAGCGTTCCGGCATGACCGACGCGCCGCTCATGGAGGGCGCGTCGGCATTGCGAAACCACGTCGTGGGACGTGCAGCCCACCGGTTTATCGACGGCGAGCAGCATATTAAGTTGAGAAGGTGTACGACGAGCCATGTACCATCCAAAAAGTTAGAGCTCGACGGTCACCGAAGCGGGGTCCTCCCCTACCAGCTCGGCCAGCATGGGAAGTGCCGCGGTGAGCGTCTCGGAAATCGTTCCGGCGTTGGTAAAGCCGGCGGCAGCGTGGTGCCCACCTCCGCCAAAGTTGGCCGCAATCTCGGAAACATCGAGATCGCCCTTGGAGCGCAGGTTGCCGCGCACCTTGGTATCGCCCTCGATGCCCTTAAGGAACAGGCAGACCTCGACGCCCATCACCGAGCGCACCACATCGACCAGGCCGTCGCACTCATCCGAGGTGACGCCACATTCCTTAAGGTCACTTTCGTACGCATAGCTATACGCCACGCGCCCGTGCGCGACCGTCTTGATGCGACCCATGACGATGGACTTGAGGTGCAAGAACTCGACACGCATGCTCTGGTAGACCTCGAGCGCGACGCGCGCCGGATCGGCACCGTGCGCCACCAGACGCGAGGCGGCATGAAACGCGGCAGCGTCGGCGTTCTGATACTGAAAACGACCGGTATCGGTGACCAGGCCGCACAGCAGGCAGGTCGCGATGCCGTCGCTTGCGGTGATGCCGCAATCGGCCAAAAAGCGGTCGATAATCATGGCGCAAGCAGCGGCATTGACACACCTGAGGCTGACCTCGGCAAACTCCTCGCGTGCCGGGTGATGGTCAAAGCATGCCACGTGGGCCGAACGACGCAACACCTCGGCAGAGTTATTGAGGCGCTCGACGACCGGCACGTCTACCGAGATGAACAGGTCCGGGTTGCCGGTGTACGCAGATGCCGGCACCAGACGGTCGGCGCCCTCCATAAAGCGGTAGATGCGCGGAACCGGGTCATCGTCTGCCAGCAGCAGGGCAATGTCCTTGTTGGGGAAAAACTTCATAAGCGATAAGCCCAGACCCAGCACGGAGCCCAGGGCGTCACCATCGGGAGACGTATGTCCCGAAATCGCAATGGAGGACGCACCCTCGATGAGCTCGAGGATGCGTCGCTGAATATCTGCAGACTCGCACGATGCGAGGTCGGCGGAATTACTCATCTAAAGCTGCCTCCTGGGCGGCATCCGCTATTGGATAGCCGTCCTCGTCCTTTTCGATCGCAAGCGTGGCGGGAACGTTTTCCAGCGCACGCGTGATGCGCTCGGCCTCATCGGTCGAGCGATCGATGCGAAAATCGAGCTCGGGCGTGACGCGCCAATCGAGCGAGCGGGCCAACAGGCTACGGATGCGGCCCTTGGCGCTGGCAAGCGCCTCCATGACCTCCTCGTAGCGGCTCGCGTCGCACGACACGTACACGCGCGCGAACGAACTGTCCACCGCGACCTCGACCGCGGTCAGGGTGACCAGGTCGAGACGCGGATCGGAAACCTCAAAGAGCAGGATATAACCGAGCTTCTCGCGAAGCTGCTCGCCCAGACGGCGGGTTGCCTGCGTTTGCTTCATAGCGCTACCCCCTACTCGGTACGGGCAACCTGGTCGATGCGGTAGCCCTCAATGGTGTCGCCAGGCTTGATGTCCTGGAAGTTCTCCAGGCCAATACCGCCCTCGGAGCCGCTCTTGAGGCTCTTGGCCTCGTCCTTGTAGTGGCGCATCGAGGCGATCTTGCCGTTGAAAACCACGATACCGTCGCGCACCAGGCGTACGGAATCGGTCGCGGCGATCTCGCCCTCTTCGACGCGGACACCGGCGGCGATACCGACCTTGGGCACCTTGAAGGTGTCCAGAACGGTCGCGGAACCCGTGGAGACCTCGACCTCGGTGGGCTTGAGCATACCGATGCGGGCAGCGTCGAGGTCCTCGAGGCACTTGTAGATGACGTCGTAGCAACGGATCTCGACGCCCTCGCGCTCGGCGGCGGAGCGGGCCTTGCCGTCGGGACGGACGCCAAAGCCGATGATGATGGCGTTGGAAGCGTCGGCCAGGACGACGTCGGTCTCGTTGATGGCACCAACGGCGGAATGGATCGTGTTGATGCGCACCTCGGACTGATCCATCTTGTCGAGGGAGTCCTGAAGGGCCTCGATGGAGCCCTGGACGTCGGCCTTGATGATCAGGTTGAGCTCCTTGACCTCGGCGTCGGCGATGGTCTCGAAGAGGTTCTCGAGCGTCACGTGCTTCACGCGGCTCTGCTCCTCGATACGGGCCTTGAGCGAACGCTCGTCGGCCAGCGCACGCGCCTCGCGCTCGTCCTCGAACACGCGGAACTCATCGCCGGCGTTGGGGACGGACTGCAGGCCCAAGATCTCGACGGCGTCGGAAGGACCGGCCTCGGTGACGGCGTTGCCCTTGGGGTCGAGCATGGCACGGACGCGGCCATAGGTGAGGCCGGCGACCAGCGTGTCGCCCACGCGCAGGGTGCCGCGGGTCACGAGCACTGTGGCAACCGAGCCGCGGCCCTTGTCGAGCTTAGCCTCGAGGACGTTGCCCGATGCGAACGTATCGGGGTTAGCCTTGAGCTCGAGCACGTCGGCCTGGAGCAGCACGGTCTCGAGCAGGTCGTCGATACCGATCTTCTGCTTGGCCGAGATGTTGACGAACATGTTCTGTCCGCCCCACTCCTCGGGGATGATGCCGTACTCGGTGAGCTCCTGGCGCACGCGGTCGGGGTTGGCACCCGGCTTATCGATCTTGTTGACGGCGACGACGATGGGAACGCCGGCGGCCTTGGCGTGGTTGATCGACTCGACGGTCTGGGGCATGACGCCGTCGTCGGCAGCCACGATCAGAATGACGATGTCGGTCACCTTGGCGCCGCGGGCACGCATAGCCGTAAAGGTGGCGTGACCGGGGGTATCGATGAAGGTGATCTTGCGGTCGTTGATCATGACCTGCGAAGCGCCGATGGCCTGAGTAATGCCGCCCGCCTCGCCGGCAGCGACGCCGGTGTGACGGATGGCGTCGAGCAGCGAAGTCTTGCCGTGGTCGACGTGGCCCATGACGGTGACGACCGGGGCACGCGGCTTAAGGTCGGCGGGATCGTCGTAGAACGAGAAGGTGTTCTCCTCCTCGGGGGTGATGATCTTGATCTGGCGACCCAGGTCGTCGGCAACGAGCTCGACGAGGTCGTCAGACATGGACTGCGTCATGGTAAGCGGCGTGCCCAGCAGGAACAGACGCTTGATGATGTCGTTGGCCGGAACGTCGAGCGCCTCGGCGAGCTCCTGGACGGTAACGCCCTGGGAGACCTTGATGGCGTCGAGGTCCTCGGGGTTCACGCCCTGCGCCAGCGCCTCCTCAATCTTGCGCTCTTCCTGAGCCTTTGCGGCCTCGCGCTCGCGCTTCTCCTTGCGCTTTTTGCGGCGACCGGTGGACTCGCGAGAGGCCTCCTCGACGGCGGCACGAGCCTCCTCGAGCACCTTCTCGCGGCTGTACTCCTCGGCCTCGCGAGCCATGCGGCTGTAGTGGTCCTCTTCGTTGTTGTGACCGCCCTTGCGC
>JAUMNV010000203.1 GCA_031295725.1 Collinsella sp. | reverse complement strand
TTTAGCCTCTTTACCGTGGTGGCCGGCGTTCCTGGCGGACACGACCTATTTGACCTGGTATTTGTGATTGCCGTGTCGAGCATTGTGGTGCAGGGCTCGCTGCTACCGGCGGTGGCGAAAAAGCTCAATATGATCGACGCGGAAGGCGACGTGCGCCGTACGTTTAACGATTACCGCGACGAGGACGGCATGTCGTTTGTCAAGTTCAAGGTGGGCGCGGGCCATCCGTTTTCCGGACGCTCGCTCGCCGATATTGGCAGCGCCACGGACATGCTCGTCGTCCTGGTGCTGCGCGATGGCGCGCACCCGGTGCTGCCCAATGGCGATACCGTGATTGAGGAAGGCGACCTATTGGTGATGGCTGCCCCGACGTTTGAAGAGCGTGCCGAGGTTACGCTGCGCGAGGTCACCGTGACGCCCCACGGTCGCCTGGCCGGCCAGCGCCTGCGCGACGTGCCGCAAGGCAAGCATCCGTTTATTGTGGTGATGCTCAAGCGCGACGGCCAAACGATCATTCCCGATGGCAACACCCTAATATACGCCGGCGACGAAGCCGTCATCGCCACGCTCGCGTCGTAGCCATCCCCACCCATAAGTTGCGGTGAAATAGGGATTGAATAGGCTTCTGAACAGCCATTTCAGTCCCTATTTCACCGCAAGTTATTGAGGGGATGGGTTGAAAAACATTTGAATTGACACCGAAATGAAAAAAGCCGGGGAAAACGTCCCCAGCACTTGGAAGCCCTCTCTTTTGAGATGACCGATTTCTTTATATCACGAACACTAGTTAGATGCCATTCATTGAGGGCTTTATCAGGCGCGCCATCCCATCCCATCCACATGGCGCCATTTGAAAGCCGTCCGATCTCATGCTATAAAGAAATCGGTACCCTCGAATAAAGGGACCTCCAAGAGCCGGGGGATGTCCCCCGGCATTTTTTATGCGAGTCAAGACTAAATACTTCTCGGGAAAACGCCGGCCCATTGCGTCAGCAATTTACGAGCCGCTCTACCCACCTCTGGACGGCTAAGGACTTTTCGCAGGTAGTTTGACGAACATATGTTTGCTTATTATAATATTACTTGAAAGCACCCCTTATCTCATGGTATAAAGAATACGGTTCCCTCCAAAAGAGGGGCCTCCAAGAGCCGGGGTCTTACCCCCGGCATTTTTTTGCAAAAATGGAGGCCCATCATGAGCGAACTCTCCGTCTTTGTTGACGAATCTGGCGACCTCGGAGGCGTCTCCAACTACTACCTCGTCACCCTCGTTTTTCACGATCAAAACGATGCAATCGTTGAACGCATTGACCGCTACGAGCGCGCCCTGTCGCAGTCCTCGCTTCCCAATACGCCTTTTCATGCAGGACCCCTACTGAATGGAAACGGCGACTACAAAGATCTTCCCAAGGAGCAGCGAAGGCACATGTTGAGCGCATTTCGCGCGTTCATTCAGCATCTCCCCATACGCTATCTCTGTCTGCAATACCGAATGAGCGAATTCGCCGGCAATCAAAACGGTCTCGCGGAGAGAATGAGGCGAGACCTCACAGTTGAACTTTTCGACCATCTGGAATTCTTCCAGCGATACGACACCGTTAAGATTTACTACGACAACGGCCAACCGATTGTAACGGAGGTCATTCATTCTGCGCTTGAGTACGTTCTAGCAAGGGATGTCATCGTATACCGAGAAGCCACACCACGAGCCTACCGGCTATTCCAAGTTGCTGACTACATCTGTACGATCGAGCTAACGGCTATCAAGTTTGACAGCAAGGAAGATACAAAGACCGATCGGCTATTTTTTGGAACCCGAAGGACGTACAAAAAGGGATTTCTCTTATATCTCAGGAAGAAAAGGATGAACTGACCCGGGGTCACCAGTCGTCAGACGCTCCGCAGTCGTCATCGACGGCAAAGTCGCGGAGGTCGAGGCCTTCGCGCTCGGCTCGGGCCAGGAGCTCTTGGGGCGACTCGTCCTCGATATCCACTACGTCGAGCATGGCAGCGGGAAAGCCCACGCCCGCCGCGCTCCCAGCGCGATCGAGCAGGTTCTCGCGTAGCTGGTCTACATCAACTTCGATCTTCATGGTGAAACCTCCTACCAGGTCAGGACCCCTACTCAGCAGCGCCAAGCTCATCCACAGCAGCAATAAAAGCCGCAACCTGCTTGTCGTCCATCTGCGTGGCCAGGCGCCCCACGGGCTCATCGTAGGCATACTGCACCTTATCGATAAAGCAATCCCAAGCACGCTCATCTACACGCACGGCGGCCTCGCAATACTGGCTGAGCTTTTTGAGTCCATACCAAAACGCATTCACATGGCGCGTAGGATCCTCATCCAGCACACCATCGTAGCGACGCCCGTTAAACTCGCGCATGCGCGCCACGGCAACCTTGAGCGAATCGCCGCCCTCGGCAGAAGCCTCATCCACCAGCTCGGGAATCGCAACCTCACGCCGAACAGCATGCCTGGTTGCACCATCGTACTCGCCCACCAGCACGTCCTCATCAAGCCGAGAATCGTAGTCCAAATAGCTCGTGCCACAACAAATGCCGTGCGGCGAGCCCGTGCCAAACGCGCAGAACAACCCGCCGTCGGCAACAACGCGACGGTAGGTCTCAAACGACTTCTTAACCTGAGCGAGCAACTCGGAAAGTTCTCCGGTATCACACGCCATCTCGCACGCAACGCACGCAGGCTTCGGCAGCCCCGAAGGCTCCACCGCACTCCCCGCAACGCGGGCGGCGCGCTCGGCCCGATACGCCTGCGCCGCCAAGCGCGCTCGCTGCGCAGCGCCGCACACGTTGGTAAGTTCACGCTCCAACGCCACGTCACCAGCAACATCGCCAGCCAAATCGCCCGTAAACCCGTCGGCGCCCTGCGACCCCGTCGCACTCAGCTCGGACTCAAACGTCGCTGTGATCATACCCGCAAGGTCCGTCGCGTCGGCGGCACAGCGCATCTGCTCCAGCTGCGTACACAGCAGATCAGCATCCAGAGGCACGGCCTCGGCAACGCGCACGTCACTCAGGCGCGCCACGTCATGCAGCACCATAGCCCCTGCAGCATCGTACGCCGCGCGCACCTTGTCCGCCGTATTCGCACGCAGCTTTACCTCGATAAACGCAAGTGTCTGTTCCAAACGGGCCAGCAGCTCGGCCTTGTCCTCCATGCGCAAAAAGGCAGCATAGCGGCGCTCCATCCGTAGCGGTCCAACAATGCCCGCCTGCTTGCGAGCGCGTGCAAGCGCGGCGCCCTCAACACGGCGAACATACCCGTCAACAGCCCGCACGGCAGACTCGTGCGCAGCGTGCTCGGCAGCCTCGACACCCCTAAGCACGCCCAGCAGCTCGCGGGAGCGCGCCTTGCGCGCCAACTCCCCGCGATCATACTGCTCAAGCGCAGCCTGGCGTTTGGCCACCGATTCAAAGCCAAACAGCTCGTCGAGCAGCTCACCAACAGAACGCTCGCCCGCCATGGCAAGGCCTCCCTACTCGAACACGCCAACACGCCCGCGGGCCCACGCGCACGCAAGCCCGCACGCCCGCACTCCTACAGATCCAGCGCCTTCTTCGCGGCATCAACCGGGTCACCATCCATGTAGAACACCGGACTCAGTCCCGAAATAATCTCGGACGAAACACTCTGCAAGCCCGCGATGGCGCTCAGCGGCAAAATCACGCGCTTGGCGCCGGCGTTTTTGGCCACGCGCATAATGTCCTCGAGCCCTCGGATCTCGTCCATAGAACCCGACATGCGCAAGATTCCCGGAATCGCCAGCGCGGGCATCACCGGGCGGTTGCACGCCGCAGAGCAAAGGCCCACGAACTCGGCGAGCGAAACTTCCTCGGACAGGCCCTTGCTCTGCAGGTCGTTGTAGAACAGCAGATAATCCTTGGAGCCAATGTGCATGCCCGGCGCCACGCGGTTCGCCAGGTTCACAAAGTTGTCGAACGCGGCTTCCAGCGTATCGCGCACCGGCTTGTTAAAGGCCACGCCCTCGTGCTTAAACTTGCACTCGCCGGCAACGGCCTTATTCTCCAGCTTGTACACGGCAACCTCGCCGCCCTGCGACCTGCCCACGCCAAACACGTGGCCGGACAGCAGCGGCCCGTCGGGAATCAGCGTGTCCTCGCTCTGCTCGGGCACGCGCACCACATGCACATCCTGCGGGTTGTCGGCATCCAAATAGCCCAGGTTAACGTCGATAAACTCGACGCCCGCCATAATCTTGAGCTGCTCCTTTACGCGGCGACGGCCCTCGATGGCGTAATCCAACAGCCAGCGCACGTCGTCCTTGTCCATGGCTTCGTCGGGGAACAGGAGCTTGGCCAGGCCGCTAAAGGTCTTGCGCACGGCGATCTCGTCGCGCTTGTTAAAGTCGCTGTTAAAGCGGAAGTAACGGTCGATATGGTGCGTAAAGTCCTTGCGGCGCATCTCCTTGCAAAACTCCGACAGGCAGTCGGTGATCAGGCCATAATGCCCGGTCAGCAGGCTCGACCGCATCTTGGGAATCTCCCAGCCCGGCAGGTAATAGTGGATACGGTCAAAGAAGGCCGAATCGTTGTTGAACTCCGGCGGGAACGGGTCAAACAGGTGCGTGGTCTTAAGGACGTTTTGCACGGTGTCGTTGATGTTGCCCTCAAAGACCATGGAGGCATCGGCGTTAATCTGGTCGCGGCCACGCGCGTAGCTGCCGCTGGCCATGTAGTCCTTCATGATCTGCACGGCGTTGGTGTCCTTAAAGCGCATGCCGGCGACCTCGTCGAACGTCACGCAATCCCAATGGCCCACCAAGCCCACGCGATCGGCGCGCATGGAGTTCATGCGGCCGAACAGGTTGGCCGTGGTGGTCTGGCCGCCCGAAAGCAAGATGGCGTAAGGCGAGACCTCTTTGTAGATATGGCTCTTGCCGGTGCCGCGGGGACCAAGCTCGCACAGATTGTAGTTGCGCTCGATCAGCGGCACCATGCGCTCGATAAAGTGCAGGCGCTCCTTCTCCGAAAGCTCGCTGGGCTCATAGCCGGCAGAGCGCAGCAGCATGTTGAGCCACTCGTCGCGCGAGAAATACTGACGCTCCTCGATCATGGCGTCCAGGTCCAGGTTGGGCATCTGGATGGGCGTGAGCGACGCCACACTAAACGGAGAGTCCTCGGGCCCGCGCTTTTTGCGCTTGGCCTTGGAGCGGCGAGGCGCATCGTCGCCAAAGACTTCCATGCCAAACTCGTCTTCCTCTTCCATGGGACGACGATACTCGATGCTCATAATGCACCAAATACCACCCTGGAGAATCTTGGAATAGTCGCGCACGTACTCGGCAGGCATCACAAACGGCTCAATGGTCAGGTTGGCAAACGACGCCACGTAGATGTCTTTGTACTCGTCGAGCTTGGCCGTCACCTTATCGATGATGGTAAAGCGACCCAGCTCGCGAATCTTGGACTTAATGCGCTCGGACTCGTCGGGACGCACGTAGTTATCGGTGAGGATCTTGCGGATGCGCCCCAGGCCCTCCGCCACGGCATCCTCGTCGTCGGTTGAGCAGTACATACCCAGCAGGTACTCCAGCACAAAGGTGGGCACGTTGGCGCCGCGCTTCATAAGGGCCGTCAGGTCCTTGCGCACGATCTTGCCAGCAAAGTGCTCAAGCAGCTTGCCGTCCAACCCATCCATGTCGTAGCCGTCGTCCTCAGGAGCCTCGGCCACAGCCTGATCATAACCGTCGGTCGAGAATTCGTCCTCGGCGTTCACCGCAGCCTCAACGGGCGCGGCAGCAACCGGCTCCGGGGCAGGCGCAACAGCCTCAGTCGCCGGGGCCTCCGCAGCAGGCGCGGCCTCCGCAGGCACCACACCCTCCACCGGCACATCCACATCAATCGAGGGAACTTCCCACAGATCGTCGTCATGGTTATCAAACATAGGGCACACTCCTAAAAACCAAAGTCAGCAACAGGGGCAAACGAAACAGCGATGGTGTACGTCTCGCGCCAAACGATCTTGCCCGTCTCGCGCTCGCGGCAGACCAGATAGTACGGACCCTTTGCCGAGAATCCATCCGCCGCACGCAGCGCAAACTTGGCATGCACTACGCGCTCTTGCGAATTAACGGAAGTCTTGTTGGCATGCGCCTTGACCGTATCGCTCACCTCGTTGCCGCTTGCGTCGGTAAACACCAGCTCATACTCGCACGGCAAGACCTTGCCTTGGGCGGGTTCTTCCTGGATCAAGTTGACCGAGAAGAGCGAGTTGGTCACTCGGCGTCCCTCGCTTAGCACGCGCAGCGTCGCCACGCGCGTATCGACAAAGTCCTTGGAACCCGAGCGCGCGCGCCAAAATCCGATAACGGGCACGCAAAGCTCCTGCAGGCTCATGCCGCCGTGGACGTAGTTGTTAGTGCCGCCGGGACGCTTGAAGTGCACGTTCTCGCGCGGGGCAAATCCCTCAAAACCGGCACCTAAACGTCCCATGCCAACATTAACAAACATCTCGCATGCCTCTTCCGAAAGCTTGGCCACGGCCTCGTTGGGCACCACCAGATGACGCTTGCCGTGCATGACAGGAGCGTCAAGGAAGGGTAGGTCTGGCTTGCCGAGCATCTGGCACTCGTTGAGCTCACGACGCGTGTAGATGAAGCCGTGATCCGCCGTTATAACAACACGCGCGCCCGGGGCGTCGGTGCACACGCGGCGCGCCAACGCGGCAAGTTCCTCCACGGTGTCCGCGCAGGCATCGAAAACGTCATCCTGCGTAGCTGCCTTCTCGCCCGTGGCGTCGATCTTGTTGTGGTAGAGATAAACGAGCCTGGAGTCTTTGAGCAGCGCTTTGCGCTCGGTTCCCGCCATGTTGAGGTATGCGCTCGAGCGCAAAGCGCGGGCCGTGGGCTCAACGTGGGTAAGTACGGCCTCGCGCTGCGGAGTCGTCGCAGTGGGCATGCCGTCAGCCAACACAAACGCGCCATCCTCTGCAAGCTCAAGCACCTGGTGCGGCAGCAGCGCAGGCATGCCCACCTCGGTAATGGAGGGAAAGACCGCCTGCATGCTAGAAACCTTGACGTTGCCGCCGCGTTCGCGCTCGAGCAGCGCCGCAACGTCGCGGGCAACCTCATAGCGCAGCGCATCGCTCACGATAACGACCGTTGTTTTGGCAGAACCCACAAAGGCGGGCAGCACATGCCAGTAAAACTCATCCTGCCGTGCGGGACCATCGATGTAGCCGCAATCGGCCCACTCCCCTTGCGCAGCAGCCGCCCAGCAGGCATTGGCATCCGCCAAGAACCAGTTGCTGTAGAGATTCTCCGCCCAGTCCGCCACGGCGCGGGCAGGTTCCTCGAGCGCATCGCACTCGACGGAGCGTGCCCGCAGATACGCGGTGCACATATGGCGATAGGCAGCGTCCATGGCATACCAATCGGACGAATAGGCATCCCACACCTGCTGGGACTGCGCCAGATGGAACCCGCCCGCGTGCGTCTGCCTAAACGCGCACATATCGGCCACAGCGACAAGCAGGTCAAAGTAGCTCTCGACACGACGGTACCAGCTTAGGTCGCAGCGACGCGCCACAAAGGCACGCGCATCCTCAACACGGTCTGCACCTTGCGCAAACGAGCAGAACAGCTGCGAGAGCACAGCCTCATTGACGCACGGAAACACATCAAGCGAGGTCAGCACATCGATCGGCAAGGTCTCGAACCGTGCAAAGAGTCCGCGGGCGTCCTCAACCAAACGGCAAATCTCAAATAGGTCCTCGCGCGATGCCTGGGTATCGGCGGTCTGGTCCCACGTACGCACCGCCTCAAGGCAATAGGGCCCGTAGGCGGGAGCCACATGGCTCTCAAGCCCCTTGAGCGCTCCCTCGGGAAGCGCGGTGGATGCCGCCGTAAGGAGCACATGGGATGCAAGCATAAGCAATGAGTCACGCTCGTAAAGCGGCCCATCAAACCCATAGCAACGCACGATGAAGGCAGAGAGTACATCATGCACGCAGTACTTGTCCACCAACTCGGCCAGCGCCTCGGGACCCTCGTGCAGCAGCATGGTCATACAGCCACGCAGCACAAACGCGGGGCGCGCGTCACCAAGCTCTTTACCGCCAAAAATCACCGTAAGGATGCCGAGTTCGATATCGGATGCGCTCGAGGCATGCGGAACACACGCGGCAAACTTAGCGCAGCGGGTCTTGGCATCAAAGAACGTCTTGTGCTCGCGCAGGCTCTCGCGCACGGCGTCGATATTCTCGATGCCCAGCTGATCGGCCAAAAGCGAAAGATAGTCAGCCTGGAACTGATCGGCATACAGCTCAACATCGGCAAGCCAATCACCCTCAAGCCTGCCGCGCGGGCAACGGCGATACAGCAAGATATCGCTCGCAAGGTCATCGCGGTTGATGAGCTTCTTGACGGCAAACATACGACCCTCGCAGGCCTCAACAAAGCGCACCGGGCGCTCAAAGTCACCGTGAGCAGGCATTACGCCGGCATCGGCCCCCACGCCGTCGAAACCCTCGGCAGCCAATCGCTCAAACTCAGGAGCAAACTCGCCGTCCGCATCGTGCCAAATCACAACACGGCGCGGCGCGCATGAGGACAACGGCTGCAAAAATCGGAGCTTGAGCTGTTCTTCTACATCGATCTTGGGCATGAATATCCTTACCGTATCTGCAGTTACTTAATCTTCGCCAGCACATCCTGAAACTTGGCGTAGTTGACCTTGACGCCGTCATCCAGGTCGATCTTAATCATCTGGTCTGCCAAGTGGTGCAGTTTCTCCTCGTAGGCAATGGTCTCTTTGAGCTGGTCGTTGAGCTTTTTGATGCACTTATCCAAGCGCACGCGCTCGCCGCGCTCGGCACTGACAAGGGCATCGTTGGCATACCCGATCTGGGCACGGTAGCGCTCCTGCTGCTCATGCACATAGTCGGTGCGGATGCGAGCCAACAGGTCAGGCTGGTAGCGATGCATGTAAACAAGGCACTTGAAGCCGTTCTTCTTGCCGCTGTCGAACAGCCAGTAGATGGGGCGCTTCTTATAGGTCTGGCAGTGGTCCTTAAAGAAGTCCTTCAAAAAGTAGGTGCGGATTACCTCGCGCGAGGTACCCTTGCCGCCGAGTGCCTCGGCAATAAAGGCCAGGTTCTGCTCAAGCGTCTCCTCGCCATACACGGTGCGCACAAAGTCGATAAAGTAGCGCACGATGTCGTCGTCAAAGTACTCGTCGTCGGTAATGGGCAGCACGTTGTCGCCATCGGGCATAAAGGTCACGTGATCGGGGTCGGGCATCTTGGCCAGATAGTCGTTGACCGTGGCACCCTGATCGGCCAAAACCAGACCGTCCACGTCCAGCGAATAGCGGCCGAACATGCAGCCCGCGGCATAGCTTATGAGCGAGGTGATCTCGTCGCGCTTGGTGCGCACATACTTGTTGCCCTTGTAGCTCTCGGGAATCTCGTCGGCGGTATCAAAGATGCGCGCCACCGAGACATACTTATCCTCGACCTCGATGGGCACCTCGCCCTCCATGTTGTAGATCTTGGCAAAGATTCGGTTGAGCTCCTCCTCGTTAGCGCGAAGCTGCTCAAAGCGAGCATTGACTTCGGCCTTGCGAGCCTCGTATTTATCTTGAAGTAAAGTGGCCATGACAGACCGCCCTTTCTTTGTTGAAAAGTGCGGCTATGCAAATTTAAAATTTGCACTAGCCAGCTAAACAATTAACAGATTTAAATTCTTTACGGATTAAAGCGCGTCGTTTATTAATTCCCTAGTGTTTGTTGCTCTTTCTATGAATGAGCTTTTCAAATTCGCCTCTGCCAGCGTCCTTAAAATAAAAACGAGCGTCAATATCAATCGCCTTTATCCAGTCGGTAAACGCCTTTTGAGGCAGAAGCATCATGGCAGTCGTTTTTCCACTTGAACCACCAGCTTTATCCTCGAGAAGCATCATTCCATTAGGGAAGTAATACGTACACCCATGTGCAAGTGAATTGCGGATATGAGTTAGTAAAGTCATTCCTTTACCTGAGTCTTTAGGTTCGGGACCCTTGCGACCAGAGATTGTATAAGGTTGAATACAGAGGACCCTCGGACTAACGATATCAATCGGAGCTTCAATCTCTTGTTTAACTCCATCAGCCGACTTTTGATTTACAGTTGTTTTAAATCCATATTCCTCAATCACATCTCCAAGATTATCAGCCATAAGTAATTCACGCTTCCCGGAAGGCACCCCTTCATACTCAAGAAGAGTATCGAATGGCAATTGTTTCAATCCATAATCAGAGGCGGTTCTTCTTTGAGAAGCAGAGTTAGCTACAGATTTAGTCACAAAGAAATCCCAAATAGAAGAAATCTCATCCGGAGTCCAATAGCTAGATTCATGCAGAGACATATGAAATGAAGATATACAGGCTTTGTCCATAACCAGCACCTACACCAAAGGGTTATGTTTGAAATCCCAAGAGGTTTCAAACGAATCCCAATCGGTTTTTGATAGTTCGCGGCACGAGTCGACCATGTCGTTGACCAACGGCTCCTGTTCCTCGTTCTGAATGATCGGGTAGGTTGCGATTTGGCCTACCTCGAAATTAAGCGTCGGCGAGAGCATGCTTGCGACACGCATGATCACGGAGCTGTTACAAGCTCCCTGGAGATACTTGAGTGACTCCTCGTCGCTAAAAACGCTCGTGCCCGCCACATCAAAGATATGCCCAGCAGGCTTAAAACGAAACGCAATGGACCCGCTTGAAATCTTCGACCAGGTAATCGATGGGCTAAAGAAGCAGTTTGTATTCTGTGGCCTGGAAAGCAATCTACCATTCTGGTCTTTGTAATTACGGATCTCCTGTCCGTCATTCTCCCAGTTAACAACTGAGCTATTATTTCCGTACCATTTGCGGAAATCGCCGCCCTTGTTGTAGGGGAACCACTTGCAAGCGCTTTCAATCGACTCTTGAATAGATCCACAGGAATAGACGCTCTTGCAATCATCGACTTCCCACCACTCGCGAACGAAACGAGCGTTCTCGCCAGTAGCAAGCCCTTGGCGCGGCTTGCCATACTCACTGAGCTGTTTTGCGTTTCCAAACGCATCCAGAAGAGCGTCACTGGCCCAGTAGGCTATGGGGGTGCCGGGGATTTGCTTGAAGGTGTCGGCGTCGCGGCGGTAGAACCAGCCGCAATCGGGGTTTTGGATGGCCTCGACCAGTTTGAGCCTCTTGGCCTCAGAGCCGTTGATATCAACAAGGCGCACATAGGCGCCCTCGGCGTCCGAATGCTGGTTGTAGATCACGTCAGCTGTAACGTTGACGACCTCGCCGCCGATAGCATCAAACGCGCGAGGTCCCAGATGGGCCATGGAAACGATTGTCTTGTTGTCGATAACCTTGGCGCGCATCTTCTCAAAGCTGCCCAGGAACATCCAACTCTGCATGGTAACCATTGCGGCGTAGCCCTTATCCTCGACAAGGTTAAAACCGCGCTCGATGAAGCACGTGCACAGGTCGCTCTTCACGTCGGGGTAGTTCTTCTTGACCCACTTGCTCATGAAGGGGTTAAAGCTGCTGCTGCCCATATACGGAGGATTCGCAACGGTGCAGGTAAAACGACGGGACAGCTTCTCGCAGATGGCGGCAGCGCTTTCGAGCTTAGTTTTGGCCGTAGCGGCAAAAAGGTCATCGGAACAACTCGCGGCGGCAGCCTTGAGCTCGTCGATCTCGTCCTCTGAGGGATTGAGCAGCGAACCGATCTCGCCCAAATGACTCAGCTCCTCGGCGAGCTTCTTGTTACCCGGCAGCTCGTCCTCCCCTAGCGGGATGCTCGAGAGCACGGTAACGTCGGCGCGAACGCCACGCCTAAAGAAGCGACGGTCGTGCTCGCGGGCGCACATGGCAAGCGCCAGCTCCGCGATCTGTGCCGCGCGGGAATCGATTTCCATACCTGCAAGGTTTTTAGTAAGAATGAGCTCGGGAATCTCGCGCTCACGATAGCCGCGCTCCTCGTACATATGGAAGAGCAGCTCAAACGCATAGACCAAGATATGGCCCGAGCCGCATGCGGGGTCGCAGAGGGTTATCTCCTCGGGACTCGAAATGCGGATGAAGTCCTCGTGCTCAGCATCGGGCTCGATGTAATACTCCATGCGCTCGCGTAGCGAACTCCCCGGATTGTTGAGCATCCACAGACGGCCGAGCGAGTTCTCGACCATATAGCGCACGATCCACTCGGGGGTGAAGAGCTGCGTGGCGGGCGCGATGTCCGCCGCCGCTGCCTTGCGCTTGGACTTGAAGAACTCGTCTTTAACGTCGGCATTGTAGTACTGATACATCCAGCCCAGAACGGTCACGCCCTCGCGCCAGTCCTCGTCAGCGAGGATGGCATTGAGTTTGCCCACCACACTGTCAGCCATCATGAGGCCCTGGGGCAACAGCAGCTCCATGGCTCCGCCCACGCGTTCAAAGACGCCCGCCAGGCAATCGGCAAGCTCCTCGCACTGAGCAACAAACAGGTAGCGCCACAACGGTTCATCCAAGCCCGCCATCTTGAGCTCGGCTATGCGATCGGTATCGGCCGTCGTTATTTCCACGTCCAGTGCGTTCTCCACGGCCTCGCTGCCATGGCTGCCGTCCGCACGACTTAGCATGCGCATACGGCTGGGAAGCCATCCGCGTGCATCCATGAAGCGAATGGCCGCGATGCGGTTGAACCAGGTGTAGGCCGCACGGTCGCGCAGCGCTTCGTGACCCACCTCCGCCTGCATGCGCAGCAGTTCGTCGCGTTGCTCAATCTCAGCCGGACTTAGGGGCAGGCCGTTGACGGTCTCGGACCCAACGGGCGCGGGTGCAGGTTCGGTGATGCCGTAGCGCACCATCTGTGCCTCCACGCCTTTGATGAGCTCTGTACGGGCCCAGGTGCAGAAGCTCTTAAGAGCAGAATCGTTCATGGTTGATGAGCCTTTCTAAACGCCATAAGCCACCGGTGCGCGCTTTGGTACCGGTGGCTCCGCGGGTTAGTTGATACGGATCTCGTCGTTTGCAGCGAGCTCCTGCATAAGGCGAGAGCGCAGGTCGTCCACGTAGCGCTCCACGTCCTCTGCGGACAAGAGACGACTCGGCTTGGCCAGATCGGCGCGGCGCACGGTCTTGATCTTGCGCTGGGGCTTGGACGCGGGCACGGGCGCAGACGATGCGGCACCCTTGTTGGAGATCTTCTTGACCACCTCACCCGTACTCGTGACCTCGATGCTGCGGCGCTCGTTGTCCATACGCATGCGGGCCTCATCCACGGCGTCGTACATCTCGTTGGCTGCCGCGCTGAGCCAGTCGCCCCAGTTAGTCGCAGCAACGCTCAGCTCGTTGAGGCTTTGAGCACTGTGGGCACGGTTTTTGAACGACTCGTATTTGGCGCCGGCATCCGCTATGGCATCCTTGGCTTGATTGACAAAGCCCTTTTGACTCTCAGCCTGCGCCTGCAGGTCTTGCAGATCATTCTCGATGCGGCACAAAAACTCATTGCGACGGATACCCAGCAGCTTTTTCATGTCGTCCTCGACGGGATTCATAAGCGGCTGCAGATCTTTAATGCGGCCGTAGGGCTTGGGATCTTTGAGGATCTCGCGAACCTTTGCCACGTTCTCAACCGCGCTAGGAATGTCATCGGAGGCATACTCGATACCCTCGGTGCGGCTCAAGAAATCCTTGGCGTGGTCAAACGCTGTTCGTTGGTTGGACTCGAAGAACTCAACCACCTTGTCAAAATCTTCCTTGGCATTGAGCAAGCGGTCCTCATGCTTGGTAAACGTAGTCAAAAACGCCTCGGACTCACTCTGATCCTTAAGGACGTCGGCGACCTCCGAGCGCATCTTCTCGCACTCGTTCTCGCCGGGATACGGGTAGGCCGGCTTGATGCCCGTGTAGTAGTCGCGTGCTATGGCGAGACACGCCTCGCGCAAGTCCTCAAGGCGCTCCTTGAGCTCGGCCACGAGCTCATCCTCGTTGGAGGGCACGGTCTTGAGATCAAACAGGTCACGCATGAGCTCGCCCGTGGCGCGCAGTAACCGGTCGCTTATGCGCATGCGCAAGCGCACCTGGGCCTTATCGGCATCCTTGCGAAGGAGTGCCACCATGCGGCTGTCGTTAGCTTGAACCGTCTGACCGCCAAACAGCACCTGTGCGCGCTGCTCCACCACAAGCTGCGCCACCACATTTGCGATGTCGACCTCGCGCCAGCCAAAGGGCCTTTGCTGGTACTGGCGCTGGATATCGCCCATAGCGGTATCCAGGTGGCGCTGGTGCTGAACTTTGAGGTAGTCCTCGACCTCTTTGAGCGCACGCGTGTTACCCGCGCCCATGCCAGCGAGCCCCGCTTGAACGTTGCCCGCCAGAGTGGAGCGGATATCGGAATCGCTCGTGACCGGCGCGCCGATATAGTCGGCCTTTTCAAAGACCACATCGCACAGCTGCGCCAGCACTTGCTCAAAGACCTGGGCGGGTTTGGCCGCGCGGACCTCAACCATGCGGCCGTTGACCGCGCAACGTGCATGGAGCACGGCCTCGCTCAAAAGGGTATCGGCCTCCTTCTCGTTATAGGCCGCCTCGCGCATCTTGGACTCGACGATCTGGCGCGTACTCAGCTGAAGCTCCTGGAGATTTCGCGTCTTGGCGTACTTACGGATCTTGGCAGCGTTGACGAGCGTCTCCCAATAATCCGCCTCGTCACTCAAGACCACGATGGCTTTGCCCGAAGAAGCCAAGGCCAGCTCGGTATCGTCCGCACGGCCCAGGTCGCTCGCCATAGTCGCCACGTAAAGCTCCATGCCGCCCATGCTGGTACCGTGGATTGAGCCGTCCACATAGCGGTCAAACGGAAAGTCGTTGGCCCCGCGGTTGAGTTTGCGCGCGGTATAGATGCTGTCGAACAGACGCTTTTTGATAGACTCGATCACCTGCGCGTTATCGATCGAGGTGCGTGCGATCTCCTGCGCTATCTCCTGCTCCTCGTCGGTGAGGAAGCTATAGGTATCGCCCTGGCGCGCCACGTAGTTCTCGCGCTCCAGACGGGCAAGGGACTCCTTGACGCGGTCCTTGAGGGCGCGCTTGTCCACGTCGATGCCGTCTATCATGAAGATGGAGATGTTCTCGACCGTGGCCTTGACGTAGCTGATGTAACGAATCAGGTACAGAAGCTTGAGCACCTGAACGTCGTAGGGTTCAAGGCCCTTTGCGTCCTCGGCCGCGCGGACCGCGCGATCGACCACCTGGATGATGCCGTGCTCAAGGTCTTTGGAGATAGTGTTGAAGAAGCGCCAGAACGGCACGAGTGCACCGGTCTGGTCATGCTGGATGGCCTGAGTGCTCTCCTGGAACGCGCTCAGCATGGAGCGCTCGCCTGTGGACATGTGTTTGGCCTTGACACCGTGTTTGCGCACCTCGGTCATCACGTCGGGCAGGAGCTTAAACTGATAGCCCACAAACGGGTAGCTGGCCACAAAATCCTTGGAGTTGGCGTAGCCGGCAAGGTCGGAGCGCGAGCCACCCTCAAAGGTAAAGTTGTTTTTGAGCACGGCGGCGTCTTGCTCGTAGACCTGTGCAAGCATATCGGCCGCCGGCGCGGTCTTCTCGAGCACACGGCGCTGGATGACCTCGTCCACGCTGGAGCTGGAGAGCGAAAGGCGGGTATTGAAACGGCCCTGGATCTTTGAAAAGTCGTTGCCCACGGGCAGGCTCAGGTTGTCGATGGCCTCCTGGCTCGTGACCATCACCCACACGCGGCCACCGCAGGCAGCACCCAGCTCCTCGACGATGGTCTGAAGGCTCAGCATAAGGCTTGGGTCCTTGTCGTTTGTAATAAACTGACCCACCTCGTCGACCATAAAGAGCAAACGGAAGTTGCCGCCGTGGCCCGCCGTCTGAGCGTCCACGTAGTCCTTGACCTTTTTGGCAAAGACATCGGGGGCCAAAACCTCGTCCTCAGAACCCTCAAGCCAGTTCCATGCGGCCTTTTCGCTCATGCCGAGCACGCTCTGCAGCACCTCGACGACGTCGTCCTCAAAGTAGCTGTAGGTGTCGCGGGCCTGGAGCCAGGACTCGCCGTTGACGCGCTCAAAGGCCTCGCGGAACTCCTGGGTCTTGCCCAGGGAATCGATGTAGTCCTCGAGCTTTGCAAGCTTGAGGTCCTCGCCGTAGAAGCCGCGCGCCTCGTAGAACATGCGCTCAAAGCCGCGAAGCAGCGCCGTGGGAGCCGTATCGCCCTGCTTCCACTGGCCCGCCTTGCTATCGATGTTAAAGAGGATGGCCTGCGTGGGCACCGAGCAGGCGCGCTCCATGGCAGCCGCGACCATGGGGTCGACGATCTTGCCGTCAAAGTAGCGGATGGCGCTCTTGCCGCCGATCTGGCGATTCTCGAGCAGGTAGCTCAGCATCTTGAGGAAGTGCGATTTACCGGAACCGAAGAAACCACTGATCCACACGCCGATCTTGTCGGTGCGCGCATCGATAGCATCGCCGTAGGCCTTGAAGAACGTGGCAAAGTGCCTCTGCAACTCGCGCGTCACCACGTACTCGTCAAGCTCCTGGCGGATGGACCCATCTTTTGAATCCTGGACCTTGACCACGCCGTTGATGGAGCGGTTGATGTCTTTTGCAAAGAGGTCGCGAATGATCGTGTTGTCCATGGGTGCTCCTTTGGGTTTGGGAACGTTATGGCAAAGGGTTGTTACCAGCGGCAGGGACTTGCCTGCGGGGAGCCGTGCTTACGAGATATCGATGGCGCGGTAGTAGTTGTCGGCCGGCAGACGGTTAAAGAGCTGGAAAGAAGAGCCGTTGAAACTGCCCGGATAGGCGGCGACCACAGGCACCTCATCAAAATCCGCAAGCATGCAGTGGAGAAGCGTGTGTATGCGAAAGAACGGGAAAACCTCGCCCGCGCCGGTGAGGAGAACGACGTCTCCAGGCGCGTGCGGCTCGGTCTGCTCAAGGATGTACGCGGCGACTTTCTCGGGCGAGGCGAACTTGGCCACGTCCTCGAGCACGCGCTGGGTACCGCGGCGCTCCTCTTGGTGCGGGATAGCCTTGAGGACACGGCGCTTTTCGAGAATTGCCAGCACGGCGTCGTAAAGGTTCACGACCTTGAGCGTGCATGGAAGCTTGTCGGCCTCGGCATCGCGTGAAAGGGTGTCAAATAATGCACGCGCCTCAAACTCCAGTGCGGGGTCATAGCAAAAAGTGTGGAAGCCGATCTCATTGCCTATGCCCTTGTTGGCCAAAAAGTCCTCGCTGCACAGGCACTCGCGCAGAAGCTGCGCACGGCGCTCAAATTCCTGACAGGCGCGCTCGGAGCGGGCATGCGCCGCCACGACGCTCTTGCGGGAATGGATGCCGATATTGGTGGTGAGATCGGTCGCCGGGGTGATAACAGGGTCGACGGCGCTTTTGACGGGAGCCACGCTACATCACCACCCTGCCGGTAAGGGCCGCGATAAGCGACTGCTCGCCCAGCTGAACCAAGGCTCGCTCGACATCGGAATCGAGGAAGAGTGGTGACAGGCGCTCGGACTCCGGGCCCTGGCCCTCGCCGATAAGGCCGGCATGGCGGAGCGTCTGGCGGAGCGAGCCCTTAATGCGCTTGACCGTGGCCTCAGTCCAGCGGGCCGCGTCCGGATACTCCGTGGTAAAGCGTGTCATAAAGGCGTTGAGGTCAACCGCCGTAAAGGCATAATCGAAGTTTTGTAGGCGCTCCCCCATCTCGACGAGCACGAGCTCGCGCACGATATCGTAGCGGCAGATCATGCTGTAGAAGATGGCCTGGTCCGCCTGCGTGGGAGTGCCGGATGCCATGAGCCTGGTTAGGGATGACGCAGCCTCGACGGCGGTTTTGGGGTCGATGCCGCGTGCGGCGCATACGGCGTCCGTGGGCACCATGGCGTCAAGGCGGCGAAGGCACACGGTTGCGCGGTTGGCGACCATGCGCTCCGTGGGATATTGAAAGAGGTTCTCGCTCTTTACGCGTACAATGACCTGCTCGTCGCTTGCGCCCTGCATACGAAGGGCAGCGACGATGCGCATCTCATGCGGGAGGAATTGCTCGCGAGTGAGCACCCCCCCCCCGAACGCTTTTTGTGGTTACATCCACAGTACACGCTCCAAGGGTGTCAAAGGCTGTCACAAGTGCGCCGCAACCCGGCAGGCAGGCGCGGCGCACATGACAATAATCATACCTGTTGGTAAAAAGTTACCACGCCCAGAGTGTCAAATGTTGAGTAACAAAATTTAATCCGGTTAACGGTCATTTTCGCAGTTTAGAAACTTTAACGAGGTCGCCCCAAATCACACTTGCCAGACAACCGCGCTTACGAATGCAGGCACGCACACGCCCAACGCCACCCTCCGCTACGCTCAACATAGAGTTATACATATGATTCTATGTAAGAAGTTTCATATGCCTGTCGTAAAGCCTATTTCTGATCAGACGCGCGCGCTAACTACCATTCAGGAACGCGAAGATCACATTCAACGTACCATCGCTCATGGTTACGACGACCTCACCAACGGTCGCGTGCGCCCCTGGAAACAAGCGAAGGCCGAGGCGGATCGGATGCGAGCCTCGAGATAAACCCTCCCCCCATGTAACAACCCTGTAAATCATAGCGGCACACTCGGGTTTTACCGTGATACGGTCGCGCCTGGCGCTCCACTGTGCTAAAGTATCCCGAACGTTCAAACGACTACGAGGGGGAACTAGAAGATGGCACGTGTGCACAACTTCTCAGCTGGCCCGGCAGCGCTGCCCACAAGCGTGCTCGCCGAGATCGCCGACGAGATGATGGACTACCGCGGTTGCGGCATGTCCGTGCTCGAGATGAGTCATCGATCTAGCATGTACCAGCAGATCATCGATGACGCTGAGGCAACTCTGCGCCGCCTGCTGAGCATCCCCAACAACTACCGCGTCCTGTTTTTGCAGGGCGGCGCCACGCTGCAGTTTGCGGGCATCCCCATGAACCTCATGCGCCGCGGCCGCGCCGGCTACATCGTGACCGGCAACTTTGCCAACAAGGCATACAAAGAAGCCGACAAGTACGGCGAGGCCGTGCTGCTCGCGAGCTCCGAGGACACCAACTTCGACCGCATCCCCGACATGGCCGACATCAACGCGCGCATTGCCGCCGAGGCCGCGAGCGACGGACTCGACTACGTCTACATCTGCCAGAACAACACCATCTTTGGCACCATGTACCACGAGCTGCCCGCTTGCGGCGACGTACCGCTGGTCGCAGATGTCTCGAGCTGCTTTCTGTCGCAGCCGCTCGATGTTGAGCGCTACGGGCTCATCTACGCCGGCGCGCAGAAAAACGCCGGCGCCGCGGGCGTGGCCGTGGTTATCGTGCGCGACGACCTCATCGCCGACGGCCCCGCCTTTGCGCAGACGCCGCAGTACATGGACCTTAAGACCCAGGCCGCCAAGGGCTCGATGCTCAACACGCCCAACACCTTTGGCATCTACGTGTGCGGCAAGGTGTTCCACTGGGTCGAGCAAACCGGCGGACTTGCAGCCATGGCCGAGCGCAACTGGGCCAAGGCCAACCTGCTCTATGAGCTGCTCGAGCACAGCGAGCTGTTCCATGGCACCACGCAGGCCGACAGCCGCTCCATCGCCAACGTTACGTTCCGTACCGGCGATGCCGAGCTCGACGCGGCCTTTGTTGCAGGCGCGGCCGGGCACCAGATTCAAAACGTCAAGGGCCATCGCCTGGTGGGCGGTATGCGCGCCAGCGTCTACAACGCCGTAACCATGGAGGACGTGCAGGCGCTGGCCACGTACATGAAGGACTTCGAAGCGCAGCATAGTTTGAGCCCGCGATCCAACTAGCCCGCAACCCGCGGGCCGACCAGCCACTTCAAACCACTTGTTTTAAACAAACCCGCTAAGGAGTTTTTCATGCGCAAGATTAAGACCATCGACGACATCACTAAAGACGGCAAAGTCGAGTTTGGCGAGGGCTACGAGTTCGTGGGCACCGCCGAGGAGGCCGACGCGATCCTGATGCGCTCGACCGACTTGCACGGCTACGAGCTGCCCGAGGGCATCCGCGCCATCGCCCGCTGCGGTGCCGGCGTCAACAACATCCCCGTCGAGGAGTACGCCAAGAAGGGCGTCGTCGTCTTTAACTCCCCCGGCGCCAACAGCAACGCCGTCAAGGAGCTCGTCCTGGGCATGCTGGTGCTTTCGAGCCGCGGCGTGGTGCAGTCGATGAAATGGGTGCGCGACAACGCCGACGACCCCGAGATCCAGGTCGACGCCGAGAAGGCCAAGAAGGCCTTTGTGGGCCGCGAGCTCAAGGGCAAGCGCATCGGCGTCATCGGTCTGGGCAACGTAGGCTCCAAGGTCGCCAACGCC
>JAUMNV010000181.1 GCA_031295725.1 Collinsella sp. | reverse complement strand
AGGCCAGGAAGATGCTCGAGTCCGGCCTCGAGCTTGCGGACAGGGTCGAGGCGGCATAGGATATCAACCGTATTCCAGATTCCAGGACGCCGGGCCGACTCGCTTCGGATGGGGCTCTACACCAACTTTCTCGACACTACCACGCTTCGGATAGCTCGTCAATCGATATATCAATTCTTGGAGACCTGCATTCCTACCATTTTCAATGAAACAACGGCGGTAATTGCTATCGCGATTGCACCAATAATACCGAGCGCTATCTGAATGGGATATAACCCCAACACATATCCAAATATGGAGAAAAACATTGCAGAAAAGAGAGCCCTTACCAGAGACGCGACGGAAAGGATCGTCGCGCGGAGATCGTCCGCTATCGCGTCTTGGATTAAGTTTTCCGAAGTGATGTACACCACTTCTGGGAGAAAACAAAGCACCATGCTAAGGCCAAACAAACACAGCGGATTTGAAGCGAACCACGGAAGAATCATGAAAAGACCGGCCTCGATTAGCATCGAGCCGAGCATGGTATTTCTTTTCCCGAAACGCGATGAGAAGAAATCTGCTGCAATGTAGGCCGTCGCATTTACTGCATAGGATGCACCGAAAAAGATTCCTATTATGGAGACGGGAGCATCAAATGCGTCGAATACCAACTGATTCAAGTTGTAATAACTCCCATAGAATCCATCGAGCATGCTTGTGCCGATTAGAAGAAGCAACACCGCAAAAGCGGATTCTCCAATGCACCAGGTTTCGCGTCTGAAGACCTTGGCTACGTCAAACCTTTCCTCCCCAGAGTTTTTGGAATGGGTCGTTTCCATTCTCTCAATGGGATACAGAAGGAAAAGCTGCAGGAGATAGAAAACGGAAACGCATACGTAGAGGGCACTCCAAGATACTTGGGCAATGAATGATCCAAGTACGATTGCCACTCCCGTCGCGATTGATTGCGCGGCAAGCAGCCGAGCGTTGATGGTGAGGAAGCGCTCTCCTTGACCGGCATTTCGGGCAATTTCATATAAAAGTGCTTGTTCGGATCCCGATTGAAGGGAGTAGGCGAGTGCCTCAACAAGGGAAAGCGCGACGAGAAAGGGGCCTGAGAGCAACAGCATGCCAGCCGTATGGAAGAAAAGCAGCAGCACGCCCACTTGAATCGAGAACTTCTTTCCAAAGAAATCGCCTATCAGCCCTGTTGGCAGCTCGAGGACGACCGTTGCAATGTTAAACAGGGCTTGATAAAGCGCGATTTCCGTGACAGACATTCCTTTCTCCGCAAGGAAAAGTAGAAACACTCCCCGATTTAAAACAAATCCCGCGAGAACGAAAAAGGCGGAATAGATGTGCAGCTGCGCAGTGGCATTCTTATTCATTTGGCACTCCTAACGACTATTTTTGTCGGGGTGCTCGCCACTGATTCGAAGCCTGAAATGTTCATAGTCTCAATGAAGAGCTGATAAAGCTTTTGAACAGGGTATCGATAGAATAGGACATCCTGCGCTCTTTCTTCTCGACGAACTATTGCCAGCCGGTCGATTTCGAAACAAGAAACCGCATAATACACACCAGCTTGATCTAGAGTTGCCGTATAGCTTTCTGCAACGGCAAATGCATCACGATCGCGACACATTTCAAAAATATCTTCAATGCTTCTACCATCTCGATGAATCATAAGGTAGGTTGCGAATTTAAAATGGTTTATCAAATCAAAATACGTATCGGCACGCGCGAGCACGTCAAGAATGTCGTAATTTTCATTTCTGACTGTGTACAGATGATTGAAATGAAGAGGTGACAGGCTGTTTGGGTCAATTCCGGCAGCAAGTAAATCTAAGTAATACTGAGATTCTTTTACGATGATATAATCCTCTTTATTCACCCCTTGAGCAACATCAGTAAGAGGCTCTGGGCTCATATAGGAAAAGTCAACGTTTGACATAAAACTGGTCGACGCGACTTCTTGAGCAAGGGCAAGGGTGTCGAGTACTTCGGAATATGTTTCTTCTGGAAAACCGATGATAAAATTGGTTTCGAATCTCATGCCAGAGGAAATGATGGATTTTACGGTAGGAATTACTTTTTTAAGATTCAAGTTTTTCCGGCAGATTCGCTGTATTCTTTGCGAGCCAGTTTCCAAGCCAACAAATACAGAGATACATCCGGTTGCCTTAAGTAGGCCAATGATCTCGGGAGTTATCGTATCGATTCGTCCCTCACAGTTGTATTTGAAATCATAATTCATTGCATATTTTTTGACTGCAAATTCAAAGAAGTACTTGTGCGATGCTAAGAAGTTATCATGATTATAGTTAATTGAAGAAAGAGCGCCGGTTTTTGCCATGCAATCGTAGACACGCTGCGAGGTTTCGAGCAGTTTGTCGACATTAAGAAATCGCGCTTTCTGACCGAGAAGCACTCTGGATGAGCAATAGTAGCAATTAAACGGGCAACCTCTACCTGCCTCAATGTTGACCACGTTCATGCCGTATGAATTGGAGTAGTCGAGTTCCGGAAGGTTGTTAATGTCGTATTCAATCAACTCGCATAATCCAGAATCCCCGGTTTTAGAAATCGAATTTTTAGGTAAATCGCCCTGAGCGCCGCAAGCAATATATTCGAGTAGAAGCGGGAGGGTTTCTTCCCCATCAAAGATCGATAGAAAGTCAACCTCGGGACAATCCTGAAAAACCATTTCTCGAAGTGAAGTGATCTGGGGACCACCAAATATGATAACCGATTCGGGATGCGCCCGTTTAATAATCTTCGCTATCATGATGCCCCAGATATAAGAGGCGTTCATAATCGAAACACCAAAAACATGGGAGTCGATTGCTTTTATTTCGTCGGAGAACCACCGATAGATTTCTTTTGAAAAAGTCTTTTCTTCTTCGAGGAACTTACGCTGAAAGTCAATAACGTGAGTTGAAAATCCCGCTGCTTCAGAAACGGCCCTTAGATTCAAGATGGCCAGATTATCAACAAGGGTCTTCCTGTAGTGATTCACCGGATTGATCAGAGTGAAATCAACCTTCAACTTGAGCTCCTTTCTTTCGGGCGAATAGGAATCGCCTCCGTCACATTAAACGGAGGCGATTGTGTTATCAGACCTTAGCAGCGGCGCTGTATAACCTGATCAACATCAATGCCGAAGTCCAGAAGTTCTTCAACAGTGATCTCGATGTCGGAAGCCGATTTATCGCTGGCCAGCTCGATTTCCTCTTTCTCCATTTTCGGCACCTCCTTTTCATGTATGAGTTAAAAAACTAGTGGCTTTCTGGAAACAGCCAGGATCAATGCTAAACGATGATTTTAGATTCAACGTCGGGACCGGTTGTTTTTATGAATATGATGCCAATGCACGAACAAAAGCAGTTAGCCTTTTCAGTACTGTTGCGGCTTATGCAATCACATGAGTCCTAGGCCCTTTCGACACCACCTGTATTGCGAATCAGCACCGCTGCCTTCCCGACTGAATATTGCCGTCAGGCACCGCTATTAAATGCATCTCCAGGCACCCCGTTACACTCGTGCCGCCATGCGGTCGACTGAACGAGGAGGTTCAACATAGACGCGATCTGGGCCGACATGGGAGAGACCATCATGCGGCAGCGCTGCAGATGGAGCGCTAGCAATAAAAGGGCACAGGGACCAGCGTCTGCCAGATGCCCGCACACGATAACGGCGGTGCTGTTACGCGATATTCAGCAGTGCTTAAGCTAGCAGATACTCAATCACACGCATGGCAGGGGTAACAGCACGGGTGTTCCTATAGTTTTGTCAACCGGGGAATGTCGTTCGCGAGACCGAATCGCGAAATGCTGACGCCAGGCCTTTCGACCGGCGGACTCCAGCCTGTTCGGAGTGCTGTGCTTCGACTAGGTGGCTTAGGGCACCCTGTCCCGTATGATCGCGTAGGTGACCTTCAACCTCTTTCGCGTCAGCGCTTTGAGTGCCTTGCCGTGCGGTATGCCTCGTTCTCGGCACCTGGCGTAGTGGTCGCCTCATCTTCCCTCTGTCCGGGCAAGGCAGTTGCACGAGAATATGAGCAGGTTCTTCAGCCTTTTGTTGCCTTGGCGCGATGCCGTCACCGAGGAGATCGAGGTCTCCGACTGGCGGTTGTGCGGCGCCAGGCCGCAGTACGACGCGAGCCTGTCGTGGCTTGACTCGGCATGTTCAATCTGTTTCGTTAACTGAAATGCGTAAATCTGGTTAATCGAAAAAGCAAAATCTGGTTAAATGAAAACGGTAAATTTAGTTAAACGCGCTGGTAATCAATGGTGAAGAATATGCCAAAAAAGTACTACACTCGAATTATCGAAAATGAGCTCGACCAGATGCTAGGGATATTCGGTGCCGTTCTCATCGAAGGACCGAAATGGTGTGGAAAGACAACCACAGCCGGGACCCGTGCGGCGTCCAGGCTCCTTCTCATGGATCCGTCGCGCAACTTCGAGAATCGCTTGCGTGCCGAGACGGACCCGGCGCTTGCCGTTTCCGGCGAGGTGCCGCGGCTGATCGACGAATGGCAGGAGGTTCCGAAACTTTGGGACGCGGCACGGTTTGAGTGCGACAACCGCGGCGGCGAGCCTGGCCAGTTCATATTTACGGGGTCGGCGACACCGCGAGACAATGAGCGGCCGATGCACAGTGGTGCTGGAAGGTTCGCTAAATTGCGCATGGATACCATGACGCTTTTCGAACTTGGGAAATCCAGCGGCGCGGTTAAGCTGTCGGGCATTATTTCTGGCGAAAAGTTCAATGGCGCTTTCGGATCGTTGGATTCTGCCTCGATTGCCGAGTACGTTGTTCGCGGCGGATGGCCCGCGGCGGTCGGTCGCGATGCGCTGGCTGCGTCGGCGATGGCGAAACGTTACATCGGCATAGTCGCCGAAGAAGATTTGTCCCGTGTCGACGGCTCTCGCCGCGACCCCGAAAAGGTCAAGGCTGTCATCGAATCGCTTGCGCGCAATGAATCCACTTTGGCGACACTCAAGACGCTCGTAGCTGATCTTGGTGGAGAAGTATCGAGACAAACGGCGGCATCATATATATCTCTTCTCGCACGGGTCAGCTTCGTTCGCGATATTCCCGCGTGGAATCCAGCAATGAGATCTCCGGTGCACTTAAGAGAATCGAAGAAGCATCATCTCGCTGACCCGTCACTGGCGGCCGCTGCGCTCGGGGCGACTCCGGAGACCTTGCTGCTAGATTTCAAGACGCTTGGACTACTTTTTGAATCGCTGGCACTCCATGATTTGTGGGTCTATGCGCGAGCAAACGGAATGAGCCTCTACCACTATCATGATTCTCGTGATTTAGAGGTCGATGCAGTCATTGCGGCTCCCGGTGGAACGTGGATCCCAGTTGAAGTTAAGCTCAGCTCCGCTCAAATCGAAGAGGCATCTGACAATCTTGTTGCTGTCGAGGAACGTATGGTTGCCGCCGGAAACAACCCACCGGTTTCGAAAGTTGCAATCATTGGATTTGGTTCACAAGCCTATGTTACCGACCGCGGCGTCCAAGTTGTTCCGTTGGATGTGCTCGCGCCGTAATGCTGTGGGCGAAGTGAAATTAACGCCGCAGTTTTTAGATCTGGTTTCTGAGATCTAAAACGCGAAACTCAAAATATCATCAGCTTGATTTTCGGCCGATCCGAATCGCGTCCGCGCAAAAGTCAAAGCGACTCGCGCGGGCGTTTCGTTTTTCATTTCGGATTTCAAATTGATTCAAAACAAAACGGGAGTTTTGAAAATCGATAGCGACCGGAGGGAGCAATCATAGGCGGCTTGGCCGCCGCATGAAAATCGAATCGTTAATCCGAACCGTAATTCAAATCGCGTTACCTTTCGACAATCCAACAACGCTACGAGTCTCACCAAAGACTCTCCGCGTCATTGAAATGTCGAAAGCTGCCTCAACTTTTTCGCTGGCGTTACGAAAAACATTCGACAAAGTCGAAGGTTTGCGTCGCGGGCGCCGCAAACCCGCTGCGCGGTGATGCAAATACTCGGCATCCCTCGCATTCGCATCACCGCTTCGCTCTCGCTACAGCGAATCTCTAACACTCAGCATCCTTCGCGTTAAAAATTCGCTTCCGCTCACGGTCTTCACGCAGTTACAACGCCGCGAGGCCTCTCGCTTGGAATGAGGCCTCTCATTCCACGTCTACACTGCGTTTCGCCCAATCCCCGTTCCGGAGATTGCAAGATGGGTGTGGGTGGCAACAAATGGGCCCATACGGGCCATTTGTTTTCCCACACATCTTGCTTTACCACCTCTCACGGCGGTAAAGTTTTCGCGAGACGTTTTCAAATCGCGTCGGCGATTTTTAAGCACTCGAAAAGGAAAGCGAATCGAATAGCTGGTTTTGCACCGGAGGCCTCTCCGGTGTGCGGTTCATTTTCGAGGAGCTGTCCGTGAGTACGAAACGTCCGTTCACAGTCAAGGCAACGCTGAGTGAAGAAGAAAAGAAAACGCTTGTTGCGTTTTCCAAAAAGGCCCAAATGTCTGAGGCCCAACTGATTAGGTATTTCCTGCGTCCCGATGACGCGGTGACTCGCGGGGTCGATCTGACTGAAGACGAAGAGCGAACTGAGATGATTCGCATCCGGGTTTCGCCAAGTGAGAAAAAATCCATTGAGAATCGCGCTTCTGAACTCGGCGTGTCGATGTCGGCCTTCATGCGTCGCACTGCTCTTGTCGGGAGAGTCGAGAAAATCGATGTCGATCGGGCGTCGATCGACAAAATCTATCACGAGCTTTTGAAGGAAGGAACGAATCTCAATCAGCTCATGTACTTTTTGAACGCCCAAGGGCTTCCCGCGTACAACGAGAAAGCTGTTTTTCGAACACTTGAGAAGGTTTATCAAGTTGGGCGTAAGCTAGACCGTTTCATCGACGAGCTTGAAAAGCGCTATTTCGTCGGTGGTGATGTGAAGTGACTGTTATCAAACAGAAAAGAGTGTCGAGTGAGCGCTATGCAAAGAATGTTCGTAAATACATCAACGGAAAAGATGCGATTGTGCGTGGTGGCTGGAACATCGAATGGAACGACCACTGGTTTTCGAAAATGGATAGAACCAGAAAGGTTTTCCATCACGACAAACCGTCGAGAGCCGGAGTCAAAAACGTAATCATGCTTCATCAGATTCTCGCGTTTCTGCCCGAGGAGTGCAGCTGCAACGGAGGCAAGATGACCCCCGATGCATGTTTGGCCTACGCGGAGCAATGGCTTGCGAAGCACTATCCGCATCAACAAGTGATTCTCGCGTTGCATGAGGAAAGCGATAAGGCGGGAAAACGCTACGCGGTCCACATGGCGATCAACCGTACCGATTTGCTGACCGGCAAACGTTGCGAGACTGGTGGGCGTCGCGGAAAATTCGAACGCGCTTCATGGGTTCGTGAAATGGACAAGGCCTGGAATCTTACTCAACTTGAAAAAGGTAAGAGAAATTCAAAGATTCGAGATCGTCAGCCGCGCGATATTGAAAAGGAGATTGTCGATCGGGGAGAGTACAGTTATAAAAACAATCTGCGCGAGCTGATCCATATTGCAATCGACGACTACCACCCGAAGAATATGGAGCAGTTCAAAAAATTACTTGCCTCGTGGGGCGTAGACATTTTCATCAAGAACAATCGAGTCTATGCGACAGATCTCGATATCAAAGAGGCCGGTAATCCAAAATGTACCTTCAACTTGACCCGTCTCGACGGGCGGTTCGCGTTGAAGTCGTTGCAGACGGCTTTCGGAAATAACGTGTTGGAAGCCGAGCGAGCCCTTCCATACGAGAAACGTTGTGAGATTTACATCAAGCGTCTCAAGAAAGCATACTCGGCGTGGGTCGAGCAGGCGAAAGCGAGCAAGGGCGTCTCCTACAATTCGTTTCCTAAATTCATTGCACCGAAGTGCGATGAAGATCTGCTCGAAGATCCCGCCGTACGTGATGAGCTTCTTGCCCGGCGCGGTTACGCAAGGGAGATTCGCAACCGTTACGCCGGCGGCGTTGTCGATGCCGGCGACGACCGCGTTCGCGCCGCCGGCCAGGCGCACAGCGGTAGCGCCGTGTTGCGACAGATGGACGATCGCGTCGTCGATCGCGGCGATTACGCTCGCGGCGACACGCCTCGCTAGCCTCGAACTGCCTGTCGGGGCGGAGTAAAGCGCTCATGCCCCGGTAGGGCGGTGAGGCATGAGTTACTGAGGTATACTATAGTTTCCGCAGGTAGAGGCATAAAAAATGGCAACCCGCCCGCCGAAAAGACGGGCGGGCGTGATACCATCAAGATTGTGCTCGGGTGCTACCAACACCTCCGCACGGTGTAGAGGCGAGCTACCAACTCGCGTTTCTACTTGCCAGTTGTGCTAAAAACGCAAACAGCACTCCTGGCACATCCAATGATAGCAGGGACCCGCAGGTCACGCTATGGATGACAGTTAAAAAACGCAAATGGGAGCCGGCTCGCACGGCTCCCGTTTTTTATAGGAGCGGACATATGCCGTTCCCGGTCGGCACGGGTTTAAGACCCGTTCAAAAAGGTAGCCAAGGGCTCGAATAATCGGAGACTGAGCTGTACAGGTTCATTGTCCCGTCTCTACGGAGACTTCGACGGGGGTAGTGCCCTCCATGTGACCCCTGCGCCGCCTCGGCCCTTCTGGGCGGAGACGGCGTGCCGGATTCAGAGCGATTGTCCTGCTGGAAAACTGCAGGAAAGTAGGCGAACAGCCGAAGATCAGGAGTTGGTTGGATAGCCGTGTGGCAACACACGTGTCGCGGTGATAAGCCGCAACGTCAAGCAAAGAGGATCACGATGAGCATGCAGCCGTGACGGATTCTGAGCCCAACCCCGGGTTCCGCCATGTACGGGGGTGCCGGTGAGGACGGCCGGCGCGTTAAAACGAACGGTCCGGATGCATGGGCGTAGCCATGCGGAGTCCCGCGAGATCGTCGAGCAAAAGGCCAAGGGGCGGGTGAGGCTTTCCCAGCTGCAATGCTGGTTTCGAAGATTTAGGGAGGGTCCACGATTGTGCCCGGACTCTGTGGATGCTCCACCGCCTAACAATTCAACCACCAAGCTAATTAGACCTCGCGACCAGTTATTACAATCAGCAAGTCATCAGCGCGAGGCGTGCCAACCGTCAGCCCTCAGCGCCGGCGTCGCTTCGCTCCCCGGGCGATGTAAATAAGAGATATATAAGTCAGCGAGCTTCGCGAGCGGATCATAGGTGCCGTCAGGCACCGCATCAAAAGCGATTCGCAATCATTTCGGAATACATGTCGCTGGCGATGAGTGGACCTAGTCCAGACCTGTATCCGTACTAGGCGTTTCTAGAAATGCGCATGAGAAAGGGCCGAACCGAAGTGTCTGGCCGGACGCCAATTGTCCGGGAACTGCTTCGTTTCGACCCTGCTTCATTCTACAGCCGCGTCATGTTTATGGAGATCAATTCGGCAGCTGCAATTCATTCGATTGTAAGATGAGCTGTCCTGGACGGCTCCCACTGTTGCGATCACGCCGCATGGACGATGGATGAACTCGCATGAGAACCCAAGCGTACGGTGGTTTTATCTGCCCAAAGAGGGTAGAATGACAACAGAAAACGACGCATCCCGTGTAAGCAACATGGAGCGCGGGCGGCCTAGTTTTCAGTCTTTGTTAAATGCCCGGGCTCCGACCCCCGGGCATTCTTATTTGCGCTTGTGGCGCAAATGCCGTCCACTGTCCGCACCGCGCGTACGCCTACGGACCTTAATCCGAACCTCATACGAGTTTAAAAACGCGATGATGAACGTGCCGACCGTTGCAAGAGCGGCCAGCGCGTTAAGGAATTTCAGCATATGGTGACCTCCGATCAAATCGTCGGCCGCCCGCGCACGGAATGCGCCGTGACATCAATTCTAACCGAATCTGCGACTACCCCGGTTAACTGGTACACCTCTGTTATTGTTCAAATTAAACAGTCTCAAAAGGTATGCCTCTGGGCACTCGAAAATCGAACCCTCGATGCTGTGAACGTCGAGTGCCAAAACCCAGTGTCAAAACCTCCACGTCAATTCCCATGGGAAAATCAAATACGAGGCAGGAGGCTGAAATGACACGTTACGGATATGCTCGCGTGAGCACGAAAGACCAGAGGTTGGACCGCCAGATCGAGGCTCTGGTGAACGCTGGCGTGGCCTATGGCCATATCTACAAGGACAAGGTCACGGGTGCCCAGGACGGCGACCGGACGCAGCAGAAGTGCCTGTTCAAGAAGATGCGGGCGGGCGACGAGGTGGTGGTCGAATCCTGGGAGCGCTTGACCAGATCGACCAGGCAGCTGCTCAACTATGACCTTATGTTTCGAAACCTCGGCGTGAAGCTCACGTCCCTGAAACAGCCCGTGGATCTAGATACCGCATTCGGGCGCTTCGTGCTTGGCACCCATGCTTGCACCGCGGAACTTGAGCGAGATCTGATCAGGCAACGCCAGGCCGAGGGTATCGCCGTCAAACGGAGCCACGGCGGCAACGTGGGTGGCAGGCCTCGCACTGCCGGCGTCAAAGCCGATGCTGCAGTAAGGCTCTATCTTGGAGGAGAGACTCCTATTCCCGATATTTGCGCTGCGACTGGCGTCTCCAAATCAACGCTGTACCGCATCCTTCGTGAACGCGGATTGGTGGGCGTCAGGAAATAAGTCCGTCTGTCGTTTCGCGATTTGCCTAATAGGCCCGAGTGCGGCGGCGTTACTATATAAGGGTGCGGTATTTCTCCAACTGAAACCCTGCGTGAACGCATGACTTGAGACGCCTTTTTAGAACTCACCGATCGCAGGACGAACACAACTCAACAGCGGCCGCGTATTTGTTCCCAGCCGTACGGCGTGGCGGAGCCATGCCCGTTGTTGATTGGAGTGCCGCATCATGGCCGAAAACCAAGTCCAGTCCGAAAAGAAAATGACCAGTCTGAATGTCTCATCGGAGACCCGTGACGCCATAAAGGACATCAGCACGAGCCTTGGCCTCTCGCAGGCCGATACCGTCGCCCGCTTGGTCGACGGCTACCACCCTAACGCCACTCCCGGCATGAAGGCTGCGCTCGACGCATCGGCCGTCCTCGATGAGGCGGTCGAGCGGGTCAAGCGCATCATCGTGGGCGCTGCCGAAGCCGCCGCGATGGAGGCTCGTGCTGCCCGCGAGGACGCCGACGCCGCCAAGAAAAGTGCAACGGAACAGATTCAGAGCATCGAATCTAATTGCGTCGAGCAGGTCGCCGCCATCAAAGAGAAATTCGAGCTGGATACTGCGAGCTTGGAGATTGAGAACGATGAGCTCCACGCCACCGTCGCCGATTACCTCTCGCAGCTCAAGAAGCTCGATTCCGAGAACAATCAGCTCTTGGCAGAATCAGCCGCAAAAGACGATCGAATTGAAAGCATGAGGGGCGCGGTCGACGCCGCGGCCAAGGATCAGGCCGATCTCAACGTCTCCCTCCTCGCCCAGCGTGACCTGATGGCCGAGGTCGCCGCCCTCAAGGACCGCCTCGCCGCCTCCGAGCAGCGGGCGGCCGTGGCCGAGGCCAAGGTCGAGGTCATGGCCCAGGCGAGGGGCGAGTAGATATGTCCGACAAGCTAAGGCCGTCTCGCCGTGAGTTGATAACGGCAGGGCTAGTCGTCTTTTTGGTCACGGCACTTGTCTGGACTGTCATTGATGGTGCCGGCGCAAATGCGCTCAACATCAGCGGTGTCATCACCCGTCAAAATGCCGTCTGGGCTTCGCTTGCAGCAGTTTCAGTGGTCATGCTCATTGGGGCTTGGCTGTTTGGCTGATGGCATTCAAAAACAATTAAGTTTGGAGTAGTCGATGGAACATCTCTCTGTTAAAAAGGCAATCAACCTAGCTCGGAACTTTGGGGCTGCTGGTGTTCTGGCAGCCGCCCTAGTTATGACCTCTGGGTGCAGCCAGGCAGACGATCGTCAGACGGCAGTTCAGGTCGCTGATTCTGATAACGCGCAGGAAGACGGGGTTTACGGCAAGATGGAGTATTCAGTCACCGGCGTCGAGGTGCATGATTCCTCGGCTGGCGATGGCGGGAAGGTTGCCGTTGTTCGCTGGCACGCCATTAACAACCGATCGGCAGATTCATGCGCTGTTGGTAGCTACATCACGGCTTATCAAAATAAGCAGATGCTATCTCGCGGGTTTGCCGCCGATTTGCAGGAAGACCGCTTCTCTTCGCAAGGGCTTGCGCCGGGAGGCGAATGCGACGGTGTGTCGATTTTTGACCTCAACGACATGTCTCCCATCGAAGTGAAAGTCGACGGGATGGGCGCCGGGTCAAACTCCCTCGACCAGACCTTTGAATTGGAGTAGGCCGCAAAGCGTCTATTTTCTAGAAACCTTCTAGAGCATTTCTAGAGGGTTTCTAGAGCCGGGCGCAGCATTTTCGATCGGCACGATGTCTCGGTAGATAAGGCGGTGCCTGTCGTCGCGCCACTCGTCGCCGTGGTAGTGGCCGAAGAACCAGGCGCGGTAGCCGAGCTGCCCGTCGAGCTCGGCAAGGAATCGTTGCAGCTGGTCGTCCAGATACTCGCGTTCGCGCTCCTGGCACAGCTTCTCTGCCAGGTCGGCAGGAGCCTCGTGAGTCACCACGTAGTCGACCTTCCAGCCCACGCGGTCGAGCGAGGCGCGGCAGTGCCCCATCTCCTCCTCGCTCGGCATCTCCTCGGGCCACCAGCTCCTCCCCTCCTTGCGATACTGCCTGTCGTTGCTCGTGGCGCCGCCCATGGCAAGGACTATGAGCCCGTCGATATCGAACACCTCTCCGCGCATCAGGTGCAGCACGTGCGGTCGCGCCTCATGGACGAGCCCGCCGTTCCACTCCCGCACCGGCAGCTCAGCCAGGGCATGGTGGTTCTCATGATTGCCGTCCACGAAACACGTGGTCCACGGCTTCGACTCGATCCAGTCAAGCCAGTATTTCTCGGCGTTGGATACATCCCAGACAAAGCCGAAGTCGCCGGCCACGATCACCACGTCATCGCGCGTCAGAGTCCGGCCCAGCGGCCAATTCTTGAAGGCAAACCGGCTGGACCCGTGCTCGGCCCTGCCGTGCACGTCGCCCGTCACATAGATAGCCATCAGCACGCACCCCACGGCAGGAGTTTGTCCCCGAGCCTCACGATCCGGTCATACAGCACCGTGTGCCGTTCGTCCGGATTGCCGTCTCGGTGAAAATGTCCGTAATACCAGCGCTTGTAGTCCAGACGATCCTCGAGCTCGTCGAGGAATCCGGTCAGCCGGTCCACATCCGGGCGTTCCCAGCCTGGGTCCGGGTAGAGCGTCGGCGAGAGCATGCGCGTCGAGCAGGTATGGGTGATGACGCAGTCGACCTTCCAGGCGACCTCGTCGAGCCTTGCCCGTGCGTCATCGAAATCGCGCTCGTCCGGCAGCTCCTGCGGCCACCACGAGCTGTACGGGATGCGGTACGCCCTGTCGACGCTCGTCGCCCCGCCCATGGTGAAGACCGTCTTCCCGTCGAGCTCGAAGACCTCCCCGCGCATGAGGCGGCGGATGGACGAAGTATCCGACAGGCGCTGCGTCAGCCCGCCGTGCCACGGCTCCATGGGGCGCTCCGCCCAGTGGTCGAAGCGCTCGTGGTTGCCGTCGACGAAGAGAACCGTGTAGGGGCGCGACTCCATCCAGGCGATATCGGCGCATTCCTCGGCAGAGAAGTCCCACGGAAAGCCAAAGTCGCCGGCGATGATCAGATAGTCGTCGCTGCCAAGGCTATCCCCAAGCTCCCAGTCGCGGAGCTTTTGCATGTCGAGCCCACCGTGGATGTCGCCTGTCACATAGACCGTCATCGGATCGCCTCTTTCCGCTTGTAAGCCGCCAGCTCGCGTTCGACCTGCCTGTCACCGGTCTCGTTGACCCACCAGGGCCATTTCACCCGGCCGCACGGCTCGTCGACCCCGGCGAACCATTTCCTCAGCCCGTCGAGGCTCACCGGGGAGTGCCCGTTGGCGTCGCAGCCCACGTCGTAGCGCAGGAGCCCCTGCTTGCGGTTGAACTCGTTGTACGCGCCGCCGCCGCTGTGGATGTGCCCGTGGAGGTGCCACGATCCATGGCTCATGCCCTGCCAGTCGGCCATGGGGTAATGGCACAGGACGATCTTCTGCCCGTCGATCTTGAGCACGCAGATCGGCGGTTCCACGGTGAACGCGCCCGCGACCGCCGGCTGGGTCCAGTCCTTGTCATGGTTTCCCGGGACGAGGTGGATGCGCTTGCAGGCGATCCGCTTACGCAGCCCGTATGCGTCCTGGGCGGTCATCTTGAATGAGAAATCCCCCAGGATGTAGAGCTCGTCATCCACGGCGACCCTGCCGTTGATGTTGTCGACGATGGCATCGTTCATCTGCCAAATCGTCTCCCACGGCCGGTCCGTGAACTTCAGGACATTCTCGTGCCCGAAGTGCGTGTCACTGGTGAACCAAATCATTCCATTGTCTCCTTGTCGCTAAATACCGTTCTCCTTTGCGCAATTGAGGAGACGTATTTTGAGCGACATGAGGCGTTCGAACCTCATGTTCTGTGCTCCAATCTGCCGGATTGTTCCAGCTAAACTTTAAAACCTCGTGCGGGCAGAAAACCGTGTCCCGTTTGTGGGGTCATAGTATAGGCACCGTTAGAACTAATAGCCCAAATCCGTTGCCAACTAGCCACTATTGGCAACTATTAGGCCTTTTTGACAGCCGAACTGACTAATAGCCGCTATTTGTTAGGCCGTTTTGCAACCGCGAGCGCTGCCGTGGATTCTTGATACGGCGCATCGACAGCAGCAATGTCAAGCGGGTAGAATGGTGCCGACGGCAGCCCAAGTTGTAGTGAGCTGGGCAGAGCCGTTGCTTAATGAAGTTGGGTCATCGTCTTAGCGACGGTGGCCTTTCTTTTTGGGCTTCGAGCCCTGCTTGAGTGCCTTGGAAAGGCCGACAAGGGCCGTGAGGAGCGAGACCATAGCAGTCAGGAGCTTCACGGACTCAGTGAAATCGGTCATGGGCATCACCTCCCATCGGATGGAGGGCTCTGCCCGGCACAAGGGCTGCCGACAGCGCTGCTGATTCTAGCAGAGCGTCATTCCTCTTCGATCAATCCGTGCTCCACTCCCTCGCCGGAATCCAGTCCGTAATCCGTGGGTCATTTTCCTTTGTTTTGCGAGACTGGTTGATAACAAGCAGGTGGAATAAACATGGAGCCCGACATCTCTCGCGCAATCGGCGCGCGGCAAGGGTCTGGCCCATCTCATATGTTGCCAACGCTAACGGTGAACCTGAGCGCCCGGGCACATTCTTTGTTGGCTGAAACCGGCATAGCAACTAGCGGAAGGCATCATCGAAGGAGTGCGCTGTAAAGCACCCGTCTCCTTAACTGTTAGAAATGCGAGTTAATAATCTATGTGGTCGATATGCCGTTAAACCCGCATATCGATACCGTTCAGCCATTCGCCTCGCCCCCGTCGCACGCATCTTCATTCGGCCTGTCATTATTAATCTAACGATGCTTTGAGGAACGTAGGTGCTTCTAAATGTACTGTCGACTTCTTCTCAAACTAATCCTAAGAGACAGGGCCGCATGGATCTCTACGCTCGTTCTCGCTGCAGCCTTCTCCGTCCCCATTGCGTTCAATTCACCCATCTACGGCCCCTTCTTTATGAAGCAGGGCATGCAGGGCTTTGTCGACGCATTCAATACGCGCGCGCCCCAGGCCAGCGGCACAGACCTATCGCCAGAGCAGCAAGATGACGCT
>JAUMNV010000110.1 GCA_031295725.1 Collinsella sp. | reverse complement strand
CGCCCGACCTACCAGATACCGGACTGGCTGTTCGACCTGGGTTGGGATGCGTACATTACGCTCTCGGGTCAGCACTGCTTTGATGCCGAGGGGGTTTACCGCAGCTGTCCGATCGATCCGGACGACGTCGCGGTGATTGTGGACCAGGTGGCGCAGGGGCGCTACGACTCGCTGTGCATGCAGGGCGAGAACTCGTTTGTGAACCGCCTGTCCGAGCGCGTGGTGACGGCTGGCAGCAACGCGGGAATCGTCTACCACGAGGAGCCGTTTGAGCACGCCTTTGACGCACCGGTCTACCAGTTCTGCGCCTTTGTGGACCCGGCCGACGAACATATCGTGACCGACGCCGTGTCGCATTCGCTCACCACGCGCTGGTGCGACCTGTTCTGCGACATTATTCCCGCTAACGGCGGCAAGGACCTGGGCGTGGCGGCGACGCTCGAGCGGCTTGGTATCGACGCGAGCGAGGCGATTGCCTTTGGCGACGGCGAGAACGACCTGTCGATGTTCTCGGCCGTGGGCACAAGTGTGGCCATGGGCAACGCGCAGGACACGGTGAAAGCTGCAGCGACCTATGTGACGACTGCCGTGGACGACGACGGCATCTACAACGCTGCGAAGCACTTTGGACTCGTGTAGCTGCGGGCCGGCACCTGGCACCTGGGGACATTCCTTGCGGGGCGTCCCCATTTTGTTTTCGTCCCGCACGTTTTGTGAAACGCGGCTAACTTTTAGGCAAAGTAGTAAGACATGGGCAACTTTTGCGGTAAAGTTAGCCGTGGAAAGTATCCAAAGGCTAACTAGCAATCATTGCGAAAGGCGGCCCATGGCCCTACGTGAATCCGGAGAAGACTATCTCGAATCGATCTACGTTCTGTCGCAACGTCAGGGCATCGTGCGCTCGATTGATGTTGCAGAGTACCTTGGCGTAACTAAGGCAAGCGTTTCAAAAGCTATGGCGACGTTGGAGAACAACGGCTACGTCGAAATGGGCAAGCGAGATGTTCATCTGACGGAGCGTGGTCTGGAGGTCGCTCGTCAAATGTGGGAGCGTCACTGCTTTTTCGTGGGGCTGCTGGAGGATGCGGGTGTTTCGGCTGAGGTCGCGTCGCAAGAGGGCTGCCACATGGAGCACTGCCTAAGCGAGGAAAGCTTCGAGAAGCTGAGGGCGATGCTGGGACGGGACGGTGCTTCGGCGCCAATAATGACCGACTAGCACTCCCGCAGCGGCGCGCCTCCCGCGCCGGAACGGCGCGGGACAGCGACCGAGATGAGTGGTCCCACCAACTAAGTCCAACTCAGACAAGGAACCCCACCAGCAAGCGATGCCCAAGAACCGCCAGCAACGTTACCGCAGGCCGGGGCCGGGCTTGGTTTTGAAAACATTCCGCAGACCAGAAGTGCCCCCGTTCGTAGCTCCGAAGGAGCAGAACGGGGGCACTTCATTGGTCGAGGACGTTTTCAAAACCAAGCCCGGCCCCGGCCGGACAGCCCACGAACGCTACAAGTTCTTGACACCCATCGCGCGCATGGCGTTCAGGATGGCGATGATCGCCACGCCTACGTCGCCGAACACGGCAAGCCACATGTTGGCGATGCCCAGCGCTGCCAGCACAAGGATCAGCAGCTTAATGCCCAGCGCAAAGATTATGTTCTGCCAAACAATCGACATGGTCTTGCGCGCCACGCGGATCGCGCGGGAAATGTTGGACGGCTTGTCGTCCATGAGCACGACATCGGCGGCCTCGATCGCAGCGTCAGAACCCATAGCGCCCATGGCAATGCCCACATCGGCGCGCGTAAGCACGGGCGCATCGTTGATGCCGTCGCCCACAAAGGCGAGCTTGCCCTTGCCACTCTCGGTTGCAAGCAGCGCCTCGACGCGCTCGACCTTATCGCCCGGCAGCAGCTGCGCGTGGAACTCGTCGAGACTGAGTTGCTTGACCACAGACGCCGCAACCTCCTCGCGGTCGCCCGTGAGCATGACGGTGCGCTTGACACCGGCGGCGTGCAGGTCGCGAATCGTTTGCTCAGCATCGGCCTTGACGGTGTCTGCAATCACGATGTGGCCGGCGTACACGCCGTCAACGAGCACATTCAGAATCGTTCCGACGACCTCGCAATCGGGCGCTTCGACTCCGGCCGCGGCGAGCATCTTTGCGTTGCCAACGACGACGTGCTTGCCGTCGATGGTTGCCGTCACGCCATGGCCCGCGTCGTTGGTGGAGTCGCTTACGCGCTTGGGGTCGACCTCGCCCTGGTAGGCGACACGTACGGACTGCGCGATGGGGTGATCGGAGAACGACTCAGCAAGGGCTGCGACTTCAAGCAGCGATTGCTCGGTATAGCCTGCCTCGGGGTGTACCGCGACCACCGAGAACGTGCCGTTGGTGAGGGTGCCCGTCTTGTCAAAGACGACGGTGTCCACGTCGGCGAGCGTCTCGAGGTAGTTAGAACCCTTGATGAGAACGCCCAGCTTGGACGCGCCGCCGATGCCGCCAAAGAAACTGAGCGGCACGCTGATCACCAACGCGCACGGGCAGCTGACGACCAAGAAGGTCAGGCCGCGCAGAATCCAGTCGGACCAGGCACCGGTGACCAGGCCACCGCCGAGCGCGAGCACCGCGGCAGCGCCGGTGACGGCGGGCGTGTAGATGCGGGCAAAGCGCGTGATGAAGTTCTCGGTGCGCGCCTTCTTTTCGCTGGCATTCTCCACGAGCTCCAGGACGCGTGCGACGGTGGACTCGCCAAAGGGCTTGGTGGTGCGCACGTGGATGAGCCCCGTCATGTTGATGCAGCCGCTGATGATATCGTCTCCGGTTTTGGCCGGGCGGGGGACCGACTCACCGGTAAGGGCGGCGGTGTCGAGCTGGGTTTCGCCCTCGACGATGACGCCGTCGATAGGCACGCGCTCGCCGGGCTTGACCACGATCACGGTGCCGACGGCGATGTCATCGGGGAAGATCTGCTCGAGTGTGCCGTCGGGCTGCTCGACGTTAGCGTAGTCGGGCGCGATGTCCATCATGGCACTGATCGACTTGCGGCTCTTGCCCACGGCGTACGCCTGAAACAGCTCGCCGACCTGGTAGAACAGCATGACGGCGGC
>JAUMNV010000091.1 GCA_031295725.1 Collinsella sp. | reverse complement strand
TGTACATGTATGGGCAAGTATATACTTATGAGCGTTTACGACCCAACTCAACTACGCAAGAAGGCACCCAATGGACGCAGTTTTTTCCTTTTTGTTTGGCACCCGCACCGGTTTTGCCATCCTTTTCGCCGGCGGCATCCTACTGTTTGCGATTCTTGCCTTTGTAATGGAGAAGCGCACCCATAAGATGTATGTCGACCGCGGCCCCAAGTCCGAGGACGATCAAGACGGCTTCTGGGACTAGCCTGCCAAAAAGAGACGGGCTTATTTTGGTCGGTTTTATCTGGACAAACGCAAGCGCCCCGCCACTGGAATTGAGCCAGTTGCGGGGCGCTTTTCGCATATACGACAAAACCGCAGGAAAAACCTGCCAAAATAAACCTGTCCCTAAATGGCAGGTTTTACTGGAGGGTGGCGTCGATGGCCTTGACCAGGGCGCTGCGCATGCCAGCATCCTCGAGCGCGACGACGCCCTTGATGGTGGCGCCGCCGGGTGAGCATACGGCATCCTTCATCGCCGCAGGATGCTGACCAGTCGCAAGCTGCAGCTTTGCCGTGCCCAGCACCATTTGGCTCACAATGCGATAGGCATCGGCGCGCGGGATACCGTGCTTGACGGCCGCGTCGCCCAAGGCCTCAATCGCCATGGCGACAAATGCCGGTGCGCAACCGCCCACGGTACCGCCCACAAACAGCAGACTCGAATCGAGCTCGACGACGGTGCCAAGCTTTCCGAGCAGACCGAGCACCGTGGCACGCTGCTCATCGCTAAGCGTGGAAGCCTTCTCGCAGGCGATAACGCCCTCGCCCACCGAAACCGGCGTGTTGGGCACCGTCGAGATATGCGCGACACCCGGCAGGACCTTTTCCCACTTGGCGCTATCCCAAGTCCAGGCGACCGAAAGGACAACCTTGTCGGCTAGGGCATCCTTGAGCGGAGCGAAGACCTTCTCGATCATATACGGCTTGACCGCAGCGACCACGATATCAGATGCGGCGACAACCTCCGCCGCATCACGACAGGCAACCATCCCACGCGCCTCACAACGCTCAACCAAGGCGTCGTAGTGGCCCGCGCAAGCACACATGTCGCTCGCAGCCACACCGGCGGCGATCCAGCCATCGGCCATAGCGCTCGCCATATTGCCAAAACCGACAAATCCAATCTTCATATCTCATAGTCCTCTCAGACACGCTCTTCAAAACGAAGGCTATTGTCCCACGGCATTGTTTCGTATTGCCGACCTATTTGTGATACGGCTCGCCACGGCTGATTTTGCAGGCGCGGTAAACCTGCTCCAGCAGCACCACGCGCGCCAAGTTATGCGGCAAGGTAATGCGTCCAAAGCTGAGCATCTCGTCGGCTCGTGCGCGCACGTCATCGCTCACGCCGTCCGATCCGCCAATCACAAAGGCGATGTCGCTGTTACCACGCAGCATAAGATCATCGAGCCGCGCCGAAAGCTCCTCGCTCGAGCGCTCTTTGCCCTCAATGGCCAGCAAGATCACATGCGCTCGAGGCGGCAGGGTTGCAAGAATCGCCACCCCCTCCTTGTCGCGCGCGGCATCCACGCCGCCCGCCTTAGCCGGGTCGATATCGGCCACCTCGCGGATATCCACCTTGGCATAGGCACCTAGGCGCTTGGCGTACTCGGCACACGCGTCCTTCCAAAAGCGCTCCTTGAGCTTACCAACGCAAACGACGGTGTATTTCACGCGCGTCTACTCCTTCAAATCGTTTTGAACTTTGCCGGCGGCCAGCATCTGCTCGAACATCGAGGCCGACTGCGAGAAATCGCTCGGCAGCACGACCGTCGAGGTTTTACCCGTACGCGCGAACTCCGTCATCATCTCGGCCCACTGCGTAAACATGAACAGCTGGTTGGCCTCGTCGTTGCCGACACCCGTCTCCTGGATGATCTCGAGCGAATCCTTGATGCCCAGCGCGATGGCCTTGCGCTGGTTGGCGATGCCCTCGCCCGCCTTTTCCATCGCCTCGGCCTCGGCGGTCGCCTCGGTAACGCGCTTGATGCGGTCGGCCTCAGCGAGCTCCTGCGCAGCAGCGCGCTTGCGCTGGGCGGCGTTGATGTCGTTCATGGAGTTCTCGACCTCGGTCGGCAGCGCGATCTTGGTGATGAGTGTCGACACGAGGGTAAAGCCGTAGGCAGCCATCTGCTCGGACACGGTGGCGTTGACGTCCTTGGCGATGTCATCCTTCTTGGCAAAGACCTCATCGAGCGTATAGACAGGGATGGAAGAGCGCAGGGCGTCGGTGATGAAATCACGCATCTGGTCGACGGGCTCCTGCAGCATGTAGTAGCTCTTGTAGATGCCCGAATCTGCCGGGCCGGCGCCCATGTCATAGCTCACGTGGTACTGAGCAGAGACCTCAAGGCCGATGGTCACGTTGTCCTGGGTCTTAACGTCGATGCCAAAACCGTTTTTCATGGTGCGCAGATTCACCGTGGCGGCCTTGCGGTCGATCACGGGCACCTTCATGTGGAAGCCCGCGTTGACGATGCGGTTAAACTTGCCCAGACGCTCGATGATCACGGCATGCTGCTGTTCAACGACATAGCAGGCGTTGGGGAGCAGCAGCAACAAAATGATGATGGGAAGTAGAAGGCTCGTAAGAGCAGCGATAATACCGGACAACAGCATGGTCTCTCCTCTGATAGGCACACGTTGGCACTAGGATACCCGCACGAAGCAGCCACGTGACACCAACAGGAGGCCCATAACAAAAAAGCCCCCATTGCTGGGAGCTCTTTCATTTAATGGTGCGGGCGAAAGGACTTGAACCTTCATGGGGTTGCCCCCATACGGACCTGAACCGTACGCGTCTGCCAATTCCGCCACGCCCGCGTGCAGGAATTAGAATAACGGAGCACCATCGCGAACGCAAGAACTATTTTTGAAAAAGTTTGCAGGCATTTTCCCAAGCTGCTCGCGCGATTGCCTCAGCATCCTCGCCGGTACGATCGACACGGTCGTTGACCAGCGTGTTTGCCGTGATAGAAATCATTGCCGGTTCGCACTCAAGACCACGAATGGGCTCCGGCGCCATATACGGGCAATCCGTCTCGAACAAAATGCGATCGAGCGGGGTCGCCGCAAATGCCTCGCGCACGTCTTCGTTGCGTTTAAAGGTGGCCGCGCCGCCATAGGCGATATAGCAGCCCAAACCCACAAAGCGCTCCATCGTGGCTCGATCCTCGCCAAAGCAGTGCAGCACGCAACCGGCCTGAGGCACACCCACCTCGCGCAACACGTTGTACGCATCCATATGCGAGGTGCGCTCCCCATCCGAGTCCTCATGCCGCAGGTGCAGCTCCACCGGCACATTGCGGCGCACGGCAACTTCGAGCTGACGTGCCATGCAATCAATCTGCACGCTATGGGGCGCCGGCGCGATGTCGTCATCGTAATCCATGTGGTAGTCCAGGCCGAGCTCGCCGAGACCGACGCAGAGATGGTCATCGAGCTCGGCAACGACCTGTGCGTGAATGTCGTCGGTATAATCCGGCGCGCCATAGGGGTGAACGCCAGCGAGATACTTGATCTGCGGAATATCCCGCATCGGCAGAATTTCGCGCACGAGCCAGTCGCTATAGTCCGTCACGCTGCGCTTGTCGGCGATGGGGTCGAGCATCGTCACCAGCAGGTCGACGCCCGCGGCTTTGGCGCGCACGAGCGTCTCGGGCACCTCCTTGCCCCAGAACGAAAGCAGATGCGCATGCGTGTCGGCAAGCGGTGCCAAGGGCACGGGACAAGCAGCCGTCTTCTTTTTCTTGGTAAACGTCACGCGTTCGGCATTAGGCATCATGGACTAGCTCCTGGGCCAGGCGGACAAAGTCAGCAACATCGAGCGTCTCGGCGCGCGTGGTGGGTGCGATACCGCAAGCCTCAAAGGCGGCATCGAGCACGTCCTTGGCAAAGCCGTTGGCGCTCATGGAATTACGGATGGTCTTGCGACGCTGAGCAAATGCGGCGTCAATCACGCGGGCCACGAACTCGCGATCGAGTCCTTCGGGCACCACGCCGTCAGCACGGTCGATACGCACGACGGCCGAGTCCACGTGCGGCGCCGGCATAAAGCAACGCGGCGGCACCTCAAAGCGACCCGTAACCTGCGCATACAGGCCCAGCTTTGCCGTATAGCCGCCATAGGTCTTGTTGCCCGGCGTTGCGGCAATGCGATCGGCAACCTCCTTTTGAACCATGACGACGGCGCGCTTGAGCGCGGGCATCGTCTGGAAGAACTGAAGGATGATCGTCGCCGCCACGTTATAGGGCAGATTCGCGACAAACACCGTGGGTTCACCACCGGCGGCCTGCTTAATCTGCTCCAGCGTCACCTTGAGCGCGTCGCCCATGATAAAGCGGAAGTTGGCATAGTCGGCGGCGTGGGCATCGAGCACCGGCTCGAGCTCGGGATCGGCCTCGATCGACGTGACGCACGCCGCCTCCTGCAGCAGCGCAAGCGTGAGCGTACCAACGCCCGGACCAACCTCGAGCACGCGCTCATCGCCCGCAAGCTCGGAAAGCTCGCAAATGCGCTCAATTACATGGTTGTCGATCAGGAAGTTCTGGCCCAGGCGATGCTTGGTCGCAAGGCCAAACTCCTCCAGCAGCTCCCTTGTTGCCGTGGGGTTTGCCAAAGGCGAAGTTGTCATAGTTGCCTCCTTAGCATGGTGGCGGCGTCTTGAAACAAAAGGGCATGGACCGTTGCGGCCATGCCCTTACATCTAAACAGTAAATTGCCGATATGGCGCGCGGCGTCTTAGCCCAGACGCGGGAACAGCGGCTCGCCCTTCTCGACGGGCTGACCACCTGCAAGCAGGCCCCAAGCGCAAATGCCCTTGAGGTCGTCGGTCGCGGCCTCGTCCTCGCAGGACAGGCGGCGCAGGGACTCGGCAGAGGTCTGGGGCATGAGCGGCATCAGCAGGTGAGCGGCAATGCGGATGGCCTCGAGCAGGTTGTAGATCACAAACGCCAGCTCGTCAGCCTTGGCCTCGTCCTTGGCAAGCGCCCAGGGCTCGGAGTCCTCGATGTAGTGGTT
>JAUMNV010000066.1 GCA_031295725.1 Collinsella sp. | reverse complement strand
CACCAGCACGCCGCCCGGGCAGTTCATGGGCTTAATGCAGTACTCTTCGTCGTCGATGACGGTGGAGTACATGTTGTCCTTGTAGTGGTCCCAGTGGCCCGAGGTCTTCCACAGCTGCTTGTTCATGATGAGCGGCGTGGAAATCTCCACGTAGCCGGCCTTGTGGTGAATCTCGCGCCAGTAGTCCAGCAGCGTGTTCTTAAGGATCACGCCGTTGGGCAGGAAGAACGGGAAGCCGGGGGCCTCGTCACGCATCATAAAGAGGTCCATCTCGCGGCCGATCTTGCGGTGGTCGCGCTTCTTGGCCTCCTCCAGCATGTGCATGTGCTCGTCGAGCTCTTCCTTGGTGGCAAAGGCGACGCCGTTGATGCGGGTGAGCATCTTATTGTCCTTGTCGCCCTTCCAGTAGGCGCCCGAGACGCCGGTGAGCTTAAAGGCCTTCAGAGCCTTGGTGTAGCAGATGTGGGGGCCGACGCACATGTCGATGTAGTCGCCCTGCTGGTAGAAGGTGATGCGAGCGTCGTCGTCCAGGTCGCCGATGTGCTCGACCTTGTACTTCTCGCCGCGCTCCTCCATAAGGGCGATGGCCTCGGCGCGGGGCTTCTCGTACACGGTGAACTTGAGGTTCTCCTTGACGATCTTTTTCATCTCGGCTTCGATCGCGGGGAAGTCGTCCTCGCTGATCTTAACGCCCTCGGGCAGGTCGACGTCGTAGTAAAAACCGTTGTCGGTCGCGGGACCGTAGGCAAAGTCGGCCTCGGGATAGAGGCGCTTGATGGCCTGCGCCATGATGTGCGCGGCAGAGTGGCGGATGACGTGCGTGACCTCGTCCTGCGGGAGCTCGGCCACCGAACCGTCATTGTAGAGTGCCTTCATGGGTATGTTTTCTCCTCTCGGATGCTTGATGCAAGTGCGTGCGATGCGCTCGGCGTTTTTGACTTGCATCATTATAGGCAGGTTGCCTTGGTATACAAGCGCCCGCCGCACCTTAATGGCACGGCGGGCGATTTTCTACGCATGCTTCATCGTGTGGGGGCGGGGCTGTGGGGCGCGCGTGCGGCTTACGCGTGACGCGCGGCGCCCGTGGCTTACGACCGGCCCGGCGATGGATGCGTTACTGGATGCGAGTTCGGCAGTAGGGGCAGACCTTCCAGTGCGCGTCGAGCGGGCGATGGCAGCTGGGGCACACGTTGCGAACCTGGGTGTCGCACACGGGGCAGACGACAAAGTCCTTCTCGATGGGGGCACCGCACTGCGGGCAGGTGCCGTACTGGGCAAGCTGGCGCTCGCGCAGGGCCATGTCCAGCTCCTGCTCCTCGCGGTCGGCCGCGTAGGAGTGCGGGCGCAGGACCAGGTAGGCGATGAGGCCCACAAACGGGATGAGGGCGATAATGCCCCATGCCACGTAGGCGCTGGCGCCGCGGCGGCGAGCGTCGATGAACACATAGACGACCGACAGCACGTACAGGGCGATGATAAAGCCAACAAAGGCATAGATGACGCCCATAAGCTGCGGCGACATGAGCTCAGAGATGTACTTGGACATTGGGGTGTACCTTTCGGAATAATTACAGTCCGGTCAAGTTTACCACGGGGTTTGTTTATATGGGACTACGGTTGCATGCGGGGCTAGTGCGGACACAAACATCTCAATCTGTAACAGTTAGGAGCGGAATCCGGGTCTAGATGTTACAGATCGAGACACAGGAGTCCCTCCCCGACTTAAATCTCGATCTGTAACATCTTGGGCCCCAAAACTCCTCTTACTGTTACAGATCGAGACAAACCTCCGGCACCGGGTCAGCAGACAAAGACGTCGACGTTACTGTGTCTCCCCTCGCCTGCCGTTGGCGGGTGTTGCGGGGCTGTTCGCCGCATTGCCGCCGCACTGGGGGTGTGCAGACCGTAGGATAGTCCTATTGACAGCCTGTCAACTTGTCTGGGAGGCACCGTGGCAGAAACGTTTGATATCGCAATTGTGGGCGCGGGCATTACCGGGTGCGCCATCGCACGGCAGCTTGCGCGGTTTGACCTGTCCATTTGTGTGGTCGAGGCAGCCAACGATATCGCGCTGGGCGCTTCGAAGGCCAACGGCGGCCTGGTGCACGCAGGCTACGATCCGGCTCCGGGCACGGTAAAGGCGCAGGTCAACGCCCGCGGTTGCGAGCTATATGGCACGTGGGCCCAGGAGCTGGGATTTTTGTTCCGCCGCACCGGGTCGATGGTGTTGGGCTTTAACGACGAGGACCGCGCGCATCTGGAGCAGCTGCGGAGCAATGGCCTTACCAACGGTGTGCCCGAGCTGTCGATCGTTGGGCCCGACCGCATCCAGGAATTAGAGCCGCGTGCCAGTGCCGATGCAACGTGCGCGTTGTGGTGCCCCTCGACTGGGTTTGTCGACCCGTTTGAGGTTGCCATCGCCGCGCTGGAAAACGCCGTGGCCAACGGGGTGACGTTTATGCGGTCCGCTCCGGTGGAAGCGATTGAAGTCGCGGGCTCGGGCGACGACGCGCGCTTTACGCTGGCGACCCCCACTGGCAACGTGCGCTGCTGCTACCTGATCAACGCCGCAGGCAACGGAGCCGCGGACATCTCGCACATGGCCGGCGCTGAGGAGTTTCAGATGATCTGGCGTCAGGGCAACATCGTGGTGCTGGACAAGGAGCCGCGCACGCTCATGCCGCTCTACCCCGTTCCGACGCCAGTGTCGAAGGGCGTTATCGTGACGGGCACTGTGCATGGCAACACCGTGATCACCGCCACGGCTGCCGTGCGCGAGCCGGGCGACACGCAGACCTATGCGAGCGATGTGGACGCGCTGCTGACCGGCGCGCGCAAGCTGGTGCCCGATCTGGATACGCGCCGCGTGGTGCGCGCATTTGCCGGCGGGCGTCCGGTCATTCAGGGAACGAACGACTTCTTTATTGGACAGTCGGCCGTGGTGCCGGGGCTTTTCCAGGCGGCGGGCATTCAGTCGCCGGGTGTGGCGAGCGCGCCGGCCATTGCCGAGCGCATGGAGCAGGTACTGCGCGACGCCGGCGTGGCCCTGCGCGAACGTGCCGATTGGGACCCGATCCGCCATGCGCCGGACGACTTTGACCGCGCGCCGCTTGCGCGCAAGGAGGAGCTCATCGAGTCCGATCCCACGTGGGGACAGATTGTCTGCCGCTGCGAGACGGTGCCCGAGGCCGAGATCGTGGCCGCGATTCAACGCCGCCCGGGCGCGGTTTCGGTCGAGGGCGTCAAGCGCCGCTGTCGTGCCGGCATGGGACGGTGTCAAAGTGGCTTTTGCCAGAGCCGCGTGGTTGCGATCCTTGCCCGCGAGCTGGGCTGCGACCCCAGCGACGTGCTGTTGGAGGATGCCGGATCTTGGCTGGTTAAGGGACCACTGAAGGGGGTGCGCTAGGATGGCGGAATTCAAATCGAGCGCGATTGATTGCGGCATCGCAGAAGCCGTACAAACGCAAGTCTTCGACGTGGTCGTTATCGGCGGCGGACCCGCCGGCATGGCGGCCGCGCTGGCCGCGCATAAGGCAGGCGCACGCGTGGCCATCGTGGAGCGCGAGCAGCACCTGGGCGGCATCCTGCGCCAGTGCATCCACTCCGGCTTTGGCCTGTCGCACTTTAAACAGGAGCTCACCGGTCCCGAGTACGCGCAGCGCTTTATCGACCAGGTGCACGCGACCGACATTGCGCTGTTCTTGGGCAGCATGGTGATTGGGATTGATTCGGGCGAGGGCGCGGATGTGCGCGCGCTGGATGCGGACAAGGCCGCGGGAGCCGCCGCAGTCCATACCGTCACGCTCATGAGCCCTGCCGGCATGCTGCAGCTCACCGGACGCGCGGTCGTCCTTGCTATGGGGTGCCGAGAGCGCACGCGCAGCGAGATCAAGATTCCCGGTAGCCGTCCCGCAGGCGTGTTTACGGCCGGCTTGGCGCAGCGATACATCAATATCGAGAACCTCAAGCCCGGCTCGCGCGCCGTCATTTTGGGCTCGGGCGACATCGGGCTGATCATGGCGCGCCGCTGCACGCTCGAGGGGATTTCCGTCGAGGGCGTGTACGAGCTCATGCCATACGCCAACGGTCTGCGCCGCAACGTCAAGAACTGCCTGGACGACTTTGGAATTCCGCTGCACCTGTCCACCACCGTCACACGCGTGATCGGGCACGACCGCGTGGAGGCCGTCGAGGTGAGTCAAGTCGACGAGCGCCTGGCGCCCATTCCGGGGACCGAGCGCATTGTTCCGTGCGACACACTGCTGCTTTCGGTGGGATTGATTCCCGAGAACGAGCTTTCGGTTGCCGCGGGCGTAGAGCTTGACCCGCGCACGCGCGGCGCCGTGGTTGATCAGAGCCTGCAGACGGGCGTGCCGGGCATCTTTGCCTGCGGAAACGTGCTGCACGTGCACGACCTGGCCGACAATGTGACGACCGAGTCCGAGCGCGCCGGTGTGGCAGCGGCGGCGTGGGCGTTGGGCGGCGCCGAGGCGTGCGCTGCGGGCACAGGCTGCGAGTTCACGGTCTCCCCCGCCGGCATCGCGGGCTACGCGCTGCCAGGACGCATTACGGCCGTGGCGCTCACCAAGCTGAACTTCCGCGTGCGCCGACCAGTCGATGCCGCCCGCGTGAGGATCTTGGCCAACGGCGAAGAGCTGTTCGCCGGCAAGGTCCGTGCATTTAAGCCGAGCGTCATGGAAAGCTTTCCGCTGCCGGCAAAGGTGATTCAGCGCGCACTCGACCTGGGTGCAAGCGAGATTGTCCTATCTGTCGATCCCGTTGAGGAGGCATAGCTCATGAGCACGAATGCGACCGAAACGCTGCGGTTCAACTGCACCACCTGCCCATCCGAGTGCCTCCTGACCGTAGAGGTAGAGCGCGATGCCAACGGTACCGTAGCAGCTGTTCGCTCCGTGACCGGCAACAGATGCCCGCGAGGTGATAAGTTCGCACATCAGGAGCTGACCTGCCCCATGCGCGTGCTCACCACCACCGTGGCCGTCTCCGGCGGCGACGAAGCCCTGCTCCCCGTGCGCACATCCGAAGCCATCCCGCTGGCCCTCCACGCCCAAGCCATGGACCTCATCCGAGGCCTAATCGTCAACGCCCCCATCCGCATGGGCGACGTCGTCCTCCCCGACCTCCTCAACACCAACATCAACCTAATCGCCAGCATGGACATCGACCGAGCCCAAGTAGCTAATTAGGGACGGGGCTCTTTTAGCTACCCTGCCATCCACCCTGCCCTCCTCAGTTGCGGTGAAATAGTTCCTGATTTCCGCCAAAACCCCGGCATCCAGGAACTATTCCACCGCAACTATCCTTGGAATCGGTATTTAGCTTGTGCCTACTTTAGTGTCATTTCAATACTATGCCGGATTACGGGGCTGATTCGGAGACCCCCATCCATACCGGCCATTTTCAATTTTTGACAAGCCATATACCTGCGGTTTTAATTTCGCGATTTTTGCCATTGTCAAGTAATACAGGTCCAGCCCCGTAATCCGCCATACTTTTGAACCCAGCCCATTTGGGACGGGCCTCTTTTAGCTACTTTTGCCCGAACGTTCGCTAGACAGCCCATGCTAAGGAGTGTCCCGAGGTGCCGACATAAAAGGAACGTCCCTATGTGCCGGGCTTGGGATACCATGGTGGCACCCTAGCGAAAGGACGATGTATGGCACATGTCGATGACCAGCGTGTGGCGCGCGTGCTCGATGCGCTCGAGGCTCAGCACCCCGGCGCACAGCTGCTCGTAAACGACCCGTGGT
>JAUMNV010000191.1 GCA_031295725.1 Collinsella sp. | reverse complement strand
GAGGCGGGAGTGACGGTAGTTTCGGGCGGTGCAGTCGGTTGTGACCAGGCCTCGGGTTGGGCTGCGGTCAACGCCGGCGGCAAACACGTCGTGGTGCTGGGGACGGGCGCCGACGTGGTCTACCCGCGTTCGAGCGCGGGGCTTATTACGCGCACGCTCGATACGGGCGGCGCGGTCGTGTCGATCTCTCCGTGGGGCATGGGTCCGCGCAAGTTTGCCTTTCCACGCCGCAATCGCGTGATCGCGGCCCTGTCGCAAGCCCTCTTTGTATCCGAGGCGGGTATGCCTTCCGGGACGTTTTCTACAGCTGAGGCTGCTATGGATTTGGGGCGCGAACTTCTTGCCGTGCCGGGGTCGATCCTATCGCCCGAGTCGCGTGGCACGAATTACCTCATTGCGAACGGTGCCTGCTGCATCATCGACGAGGAATCTATCGAGATGGCTATCTCACGTATCTACGGCACCCTGCGCTACTCGCGCCCTGATGCTCCCGGCATTGCCGACCTGGATCCAACACAGCAGACCGTGATGCATGCGCTCATCGCCTCTCCGCTCAAGGTCGACGACATCGCGGCGCTCGTCTCGCTCGATGCCGTCGGCGTACTCAAACTCTTGGGTTCGCTTGAACTCGAGGGCCTTATCGAGCGCATGATGGATGGAAGGTATGCGCCCTCCAAGTTTGCCCTTCACGCCCAGACGCCCTTCGGTCACAATGGAAAACGTGTCAATTAGAAAGGTGTTTGCAGATGCAGTTCGATCAGGTGACGGTTATCGGTGGCGGTCTGGCGGGTTCGGAATGCGCGATCCAGCTGGCAGACCGCGGGTTTGCCGTAAAGCTGTGCGAGATGCGCCCCCAGGTGAGCTCCCCGGCTCACCATACTGATCACCTGGCAGAGCTCGTCTGCTCCAATTCGTTTAAGTCGACCCGTCCAGATTCCGCTGCTGGCCTACTAAAAGCCGAGCTCCAGCGCATGGGTTCAGTCCTGCTCGATTGCGCCCATCGCGCCGCTGTTCCCGCCGGTGGTGCCTTGGCGGTCGACCGCGTCAAGTTTTCCGAGCTTGTCGAGGCCGAGGTTGCCGCCCGTCCCAATATCGAGATCATTCACGGCGAGGTCACGCAGATTCCCGAGGGTCACGTGGTCATTGCCGCCGGCCCCTTGTGCTCGCCGGCGCTGAGCGAAGAGGTCATGAAGCTCGTCGGTGGCGACGCCCTTGCGTTCTTCGATGCCGCGGCGCCGATCGTCGATGCCTCCACGCTCGATATGGACGTGCTGTTCTCGCAGTCGCGCTACGAGGAGCAGGGGAGTGGCGACTATCTCAACGCTCCGCTCAACAAGGAGGAGTACGAGGCCTTTATCGAGGCGCTTACCACGGCCGACCGCGTGGTGCTCAAGGATTTTGAGGGCGGCGATCTGTTCCAGGCCTGCCAGCCTGCCGAGGAGGTTGCACGCACCGGCAAGGACGCCATTCGCTTTGGCGCCATGAAGCCCGTCGGCCTCACCGACCCGCGTACCGGACGTCGCCCCTGGGCGGCGATTCAGCTGCGTGCCGAGAACAAGGAGAAGACCGCTTATAATCTGGTGGGCTTCCAGACCAACCTGACCTTTGGCGAGCAGAAGCGCGTCTTCCATATGGTGCCGGGCCTGGAGAACGCTGAGTTCTTCCGCTACGGTGTCATGCACCGTAATACCTTTGTCGACGCCCCGCACGTCCTCGATGGCACCTTTGCCGTGCCCGGTACCGGCGTGCGCCTGGCCGGTCAGATCACCGGCACCGAGGGATACATGGAAGCCGTGGCGACCGGTCTGCTCGCGGCGCTCAACACCTATGCCGAGGCTATCGATGCCGCGGGCGTCGAGTTGCCCCGCGTGGGCGCCCTGGGCGCGCTCGTGGGCTATGCGACCGATCCTGCCACCGTGGGCTACCAGCCCATGCATGTCAACTTTGGCCTGGTGCCGCCGCTCGAGGACGGTAAGCGTCGCAGCAAGCGCGACCGCTACCAGGCCTATGCGGACCGTGCGCTTGAGGCCCTTGATGCCTATCTGGCCACTCGCCCCGATCTGTTTGGAGGCGACCGGTCATAGCCTTTGACCTGTACGATGCCGTCGACTCGTTTATCGCCTATATCGCACGTGTCGAGGGACTTTCTCCCAACACGGTGACGGCCTATGGCTCGAGGCTGGAGCGCTTTGCTTCCTGGTGCGAGCGCGAGGATATCGATGCTTTCGCTGCCGACGTGCGCACCATTCGTCGCTATCTTGCCGAGCTTTCGCGTGAACAGGTGGCTCCCCGAACGCTTGCGGCGCATCTGTCTGCCATTCGCTCGCTCTATCGGTGGATGACTGCCGAGGGGATTGTCGAGGGTGATGCGGTCTCGGCAATCGCATCGCCCAAGCTGCCGCGCGACCTGCCGGGCGTCCTTACGACCCAGCAGGTCGAGGCGCTGCTCAAGACGCCTGATACCTCGACGCCCGCGGGACTGCGCGATGCGGCGATGCTCGAGCTGCTCTATGCCTCGGGTGCTCGTATCTCTGAGCTCGCAGCACTCAATGTGGAGTCCATCGCTTGGTCCGAACGCACGCTGCGCCTTTGGGGCAAGGGGAGCAAAGAACGTATCGTCCCTCTGTATCGTCGTGCGCTCGAGGCGACGCGTCTCTATATTGAGGAGGGGAGGCCGGAATTGCTCGCTCAGGCAAAGCGTCGTGACCCCGCTACCGGGCCGCATCCGCTGCTTATATCGGCGCGTGGCAATCGCATGAGCGCCGCCATGCTCCGGCGGCGGTTCCATACGCTGGCGACGCTCGCCGGCATTCCGGCCGACATCGCCCCGCATGCGATGCGCCATACTTTTGCGACCGACTTGCTTGAGGGCGGTGCGGACCTGCGCTCGGTTCAAGAGCTGCTGGGTCATGCGAGTCTGTCCACGACGCAGATCTACACGCATCTCACGCCCGATCGGCTTAAGCGGGCCGTGGCTCAAGCCCATCCCCGCGGCGAATAGTTGCTGGGACGTTCCGCGCTGCACTCAGGTGTGTGGTTTTGATTGCGGGTTGGCAGGAAGATGCATTCCTGCTATCATTCATCGGGTTGCTTCACGGCAACATGTTTTTATCACGCACGCGCGGCTACTTCATACCGTGGTGCCCGGGCTTTGGTAGCACATGTCTGGGTTGGTTTTGGAGGATGACCCCGCGCGGAGGCAAACCACAGGAGGTTTAACATGGCTACCAAGATTAATATCCGCACCCTGCTCGAGGCCGGCTGCCACTTCGGTCACCAGACCCGTCGCTGGAACCCCAAGATGAAGCCGTTCATCTTCGGTGAGCGCAACGGCATCTATATCCTTGACCTCAAGCAGACCATCCTCGACGCCGACCAGGCCTACACCTTCGTTAAGAACGTCGCCAAGGGTGGCAACGTGCTGTTCGTCGGCACCAAGAAGCAGGCTCAGGAGGCCGTCAAGAACGCTGCTGAGCGCGCCAACATGCCTTACATCAACCAGCGTTGGCTCGGCGGTATGCTGACCAACTTCGTCACCATCCGCTCCCGCATCAACCGCATGGAGGAGCTCGAGGCCATGGTCGAGGACGGACGCATGGCTGTTCTGCCCAAGAAGGAGCAGGCTGTTCTCGGCAAGGAGCTCACCAAGCTCCAGACCAACCTCGGTGGCGCCCGCGACATGAAGGGTCTGCCCCAGGCTCTCTTCGTCATCGACACCAAGCGCGAGGAGAACGCCATCAAGGAGGCCCAGCGCCTGAACATCCCCGTCGTCGCTCTGATCGACACCAACTCCGATCCCGACGAGGTCGAGTACGGCATCCCCTGCAACGATGACGCTATCTCCGCTGTCACCCTTATGTGCGAGCTCATGGCTGACGCCTGCCTCGCTGGCTCCGGCAAGGAGCAGGTCTCCGAGGCCGAGATGGCCGCTGAGCCCAAGGCCGAGTAAATCAGTCTTAGTTAATTCTTTTTCATCTCTTTGAAAGGAACCACAATGGCCCAGATTACCGCCGCTATGGTCAAGCAGCTCCGCGAGATGACCGACTCCCCGATGATGGAGTGCAAGAAGGCTCTCGTCGAGGCTGACGGCGACATGGACGCCGCTGTCGACGTTCTGCGTAAGAACGGCCTTGCCAAGGCTGCCAAGAAGGCTGGCCGTGAGACCAACGAGGGCGCTGTCGCCGCGTTCGTCTCCGAGGATGGCAAGACCGGCGCTCTGCTCGAGCTCTCCTGCGAGACCGACTTCGTTGGCTCCAACGCCAAGTTCACCGGCTTTGCTTCCAAGGTCGCTGAGGTTGTCGCTACCACCGAGCCTGCTGACGTCGACGCTCTGCTCGAGAAGCCGATGGGCGAGGAGACCGTTTCCTCCGAGCTCACCGAGATGATTCACATCATGGGCGAGAACATGAAGATCTCCCGCTTCGCTGCCCGCAAGGCTGAGAACGGCGCGCTCGCTTCTTACATCCACATGGGTGGTAAGATCGGCGTCCTCGTCGAGTTCGCTTTCGAGAAGGCCGAGACCGCTCAGGCTGAGTCCTTCAAGACCTTCGCTCACGACGTTGCCCTTCAGGTTGCCGCCGTCGCCCCGATCTGCGCTACCCGCGATCAGGTTCCGGCCGAGACCGTCGAGCACGAGAAGCAGATCTACATGGCCCAGGCTGCCGAGTCCGGCAAGCCCGAGGCTATCCAGGAGAAGATGGCTGTCGGCCGTCTGGAGAAGTTCTACAAGCAGTCCGTGCTCACCGAGCAGGAGTTCATCAAGGACAGCTCCCTCACCATCAAGAAGTACGCTGAGCAGGTCTCCAAGGAGCTCGGCGACACCATTACCGTCGTTGCCTTTGACCGTCTGGTCCGTGGCGAGTAAATAAGCTCTTGTAGCTGGTAATGAGCAGGCTGTGGGTTTTACTCACAGCCTGCTTTTTCATGGCTCTTATGAGAGCCTTTGATATCATATTGAGAGTCTAATTAAAGGAGGATCGCTTTGTCCGACATCCGATATAAACGCGTGCTTCTTAAGCTTTCCGGCGAAGCACTCATGGGCGACGGCCAATATGGCATCGACCCCAAGGTTACCGACCATCTTGCCAAGCAGGTCAAGGAGCTGCTCGCCGTTGGCCATGAGGTCGGCGTCGTTGTCGGCGGCGGTAATATTTTCCGCGGCATGGCCGGCGCTGCCGGTGGCATGGAGCGTGCTCAGGCCGACTACATGGGCATGCTGGCAACCGTTATGAACGCGCTCGCCCTGCAGGATGCCTTCGAGCACAACGATGTTCCCTGCCGCGTTATGAGCGCTATCCAGATGAACGAGATCTGCGAGCCCTATATTCGCCGTCGCGCCATCAACCACCTTTCCAAGGGCAACGTTGTTATTTTTGCCGCCGGTTCGGGCAATCCGTACTTTACGACCGACACCGCCGCGGCTCTTCGTGCGTGCGAGATCGGCGCCGAGATTCTGATTAAAGCCACCAAGGTTGACGGCATCTACGACAAGGATCCCGTCAAGTGCGCCGATGCCGTCCGTTTTGACAAGATTACCTATCACGAGGTTCTCGTCCGCGGTCTGCAGGTTATGGATTCCACGGCTACGGCACTGTGCCAGGATAACCGTATGCCGATTTTGGTCCTCAACATCGATGGCGAGGACACCGTCAAGCGCGCGCTCGCGGGTGAGCCCGTCGGCACGCTCGTCTATCAGGAGGATTAAGCATGGCAGAGAACATCACCGCCCATATGGACAAGTCGCTCGAGTCCCTCAAGCATAACTTCTCCAAGGTCCGTACCGGCCGCGCCAATGCCAACATTCTGTCCGACATCACCGTCGATTATTACGGTGTTCCCACGCCGGTCACGCAGGTTGCCGCCGTCAAGACCCCCGAGGCCCACATGCTGCTCATCGAGCCGTGGGACAAGGCACTCATCAATGCTATCGTCAAGGCCATCGGCGCTTCCGATCTGGGTATTACCCCCAACTCCGATGGCACCGTCGTTCGTCTTCCGTTCCCGGCTCCCACTGAGGAGCGCCGTCGCGAGCTCGTCAAGGAGTGCCGCGAGTACGCCGAGCAGGCCAAGGTGTCTATCCGTAACATCCGTCGCGACTTCAACAACAAGCTCGAGCGCGATGAGGAGCTCACCGAGGACGATGTCCGTCGCGAGCAGGCCAAGGTCCAGAAGCACACCGATGAGTATGTCGCCAAGGTCGAGGAGCTTCTGAAGGAAAAAGAAGCCGAGGTCATGGAGATCTAAGGTGCAATACGACGAGCATAAACTGGTCGAGTACTTTGCCGACGCCCCTGCGGGCGTCGGTTTTTCCGACCTTGACCTCAATAACATTCCGCACCATATCTCGTGCATCATGGACGGCAACGGTCGTTGGGCCACGTCGCGCGGTCTTGCACGCACTGAGGGCCACAAGGCGGGTATCGTCTCGCTGCGCGAGATCATTACCGCCTGCGTGCGCCTGGGCGTCGACGTGCTTTCGGCCTATGCGTTTTCTACCGAAAACTGGAACCGCCCGCAGCATGAGGTCAACGTCTTGATGCACCTGTTTGCCAAGACGTTCATCGACGAGTTGCCGCTTCTGAAGCGCGAAAACGTGCGCGTTGTCTTTTTGGGTGATATTTCCGCGCTGCCCAAGAAGACCCGCGACGTTTTTGAACGCGGTCTTGCCGAGTGCGCCGATCACACCGGTATGACGCTGGCGCTTGCCGTCAACTACGGCGCGCGTGCCGAGATTACCCGCGCTGTCCGTCAGATCGCACTCGACGTTGCCGCCGGTAAGATCGATCCTGCCGCAATTGATGACGACATGGTGGCTTCCCACCTCTATACCGCCGGTCTTCCCGATCCTGAGCTTGTGATTCGCACTTCTGGTGAGCTGCGCCTTTCGAACTATCTGCTGTGGCAGGTAGCTTATTCCGAGTTCTACGTCACCGATACCTATTGGCCCGACTTTGATCGTTGGGGCCTTGTCGACGCCATTTTGGCCTATCAGGGCCGTGACCGTAGGTTTGGTGGACTGAGCAAGACCGAGGAGGCTTAATCGTGTCCGATCGTCCCAAGGCATCTGCTCCCAAGACGCCTGCGCGTAAAGCTGCCACTGCGGGAGCGCCTGCAGCGAAGAGCGGTTCCGGTTCGTGGCTGGCGGGCTTTATTACCCGTGCCGCCGCCGGTATCGTCTACGCCGTTGTCTTTATCCTGTGCCTGGTTTTGGGTATCGTGCCCACGGCCATCTTTGTTTCCGTCATGAGCGGTCTGTGCTGCTATGAGTTTTTCCGTATGACAAGGCTCGATGGCAAGATGGCTAACGAGCGCATGGGTATCGCTGCCGCCGTGCTCTTTCCGCTGTCGGCGTTGGGCGATTCGATGCTGCTGAATGCCCTGCTTTTTGCCCTGATGCTCGCTGTGGGCATTTGGTATGTCTGGTCGCCGCGTACCCGCATATCCGATGTTGCCGTGACACTCATGGGTCCCATCTACACCGGTTTTATGCTGTCGGCTATCGTGCTGCTGCGCGATGCCGTGCCCGGTTTTGCCGGCGCCTTGCTTTCGGTGGGCGTTTGCGCGTCCCTTTGGGTCTCCGATTCGTTTGCCTACATCGTGGGCAGCCGTATCGGTAAGCACAAG
>JAUMNV010000187.1 GCA_031295725.1 Collinsella sp. | reverse complement strand
CGCCGATGTCACGCCGTTTATTCCGCATCGCTTTGATGAGGGCTACGGTCTTTCGCGCGCGGCGCTCGACCGCGTTAACGAGCTCGCTCGCCCCCAGCTGATCGTGACCGTCGATAACGGCATTGCCGCCAAGGAAGAGGTTTCCTATCTGAAGAGCCTGGGGATCGATTTGGTGGTCACGGACCATCACGAGCCCTCCGATCAGGTGCCGCAGGGCGTACCCCTGACCGACCCTAAGCTCGAGGACGATGGTCCTTCGCGTGAGCTTGCCGGTGCCGGCGTGGCACTCAAGTTGGTGCAAGTCCTGGGCGAACGTCTGGGCAAGCCGTCGTATTGGCGTTCGCTAATCGAGGTCGCGGCGCTGGGCACCGTGTCCGACATGATGCCGCTCACGCCCGAGAATCGCGCGCTGGTTGCCGAGGGCATCCAGCAGATGCGCGTAACCGCTCGCCCGGGCTATATCGCGCTTGCCGCGCTCGCCAAGGCGGACCTTTCGAGCATTACGGCGGATGGCCTGTCATTCTCGCTCATTCCCCGCTTAAACGCTGCCGGTCGCATGGCTGATCCCAAGCTGGCGCTCGACCTGCTGCTTGCCCGCGATCCCATCGAAGCAAGCGCACTGGCGGCTGAGCTCGAGGAAATCAACCGCCAGCGCCGTGAGATCGAGGCGGAGCTCACGCGCGATGCCATGGCAAAGGTCGAGGAGACCTATGACGGCGGACGCGCGATCGTCGTGGGCGGCGAAGGTTGGCACGAGGGCGTCAAGGGCATCGTGGCAAGCCGTCTGACCAACCGCTACCACGTGCCGGCGCTGCTGTTCTCGATCGAGGACGGTATCGCGCGCGGCTCTGGTCGCTCGGTGGGCAAAGTTAACCTGTTTGACGCCATCGAACGCTGTTCCGACCTGATGATTCGTCGCGGCGGACATGCCGGTGCGGTGGGTGTGACCATCGAGGCATCCAAGCTCGATGAGTTCCGCCGTCGCCTTTCCGTCGTGTTGTCCGAGCTTCCCGCCGAGGACTTTGAGGACACCGACGAGGTTGCCGCCACGGTCGACCTTTCCGAATTGAATATCGAGACCATCGAGCAGATTTCCCGCCTTGAGCCGTTTGGCCAGGGTAATAAGGTGCCGCTGCTGGCTGCCGAGGGCGTGACGATGTGTGATCGCGCCGTGGTGGGTAAGACCGGCGAGCACATGCGCTTTGTGGCGACCGATGGCGCCGCGAGTGTGCCGGCTATTATGTTCCGCGTGCCGCAAATCGATAAGCTCATCAACTGCGATAGCGCTGTCGACTTGGTGTTCGAGGCCGTTGCCGAGCATTGGCAGGGTCGTGTGAAGCCCAAGCTCATGGTCAAGGATGTTCTGGTCCGCGATACCACGCTGCCCAGCGTCGACGATCCGGCATGCGAGCTTCGTCGTGGCGTGCAGCCGGCGGATTCCGGCCTGCGCTTGGAGTCGCGCAAGCGCGAGACGCTCGCCCAGCTTTCCTATACCGAGCTCACGCGCTCGCTTATCCATAGCTTTATCGGCTCGAACCAGCCACATCGCGCGCAGGTCGAGGCGCTCGATGCCCTGGCCGATCACCAAAGTGTTCTGGCCGTTATGGGAACGGGGCGCGGCAAGTCGCTCATCTTCCATGTGCATGCCGCGCGTGAGGCGGTGCTTCGCGGACGTGCGAGCATCTTTGTCTATCCGCTGCGTGCACTTGTTGCCGACCAGGCCTATCACCTCTCGTCGACGATGGCATCGCTTGGCATTGGCGTTGGCGTGCTGACCGGCGAGACCGTGGAGGCCGCACGCGATGACGTGTTCGCCGGCCTAGCTTCGGGCCGCACCGGTATCGTGCTCACGACGCCCGAGTTCCTATCTATCCACCGTGACCGCTTCGCGCGTTCGGGCCGCATCGGCTTTGTCGTTATCGATGAGGCGCATCATGCCGGTCTTGCCAAGGGCGGCGACCGGAGCGCATACCTCGACATGCCCGATATCCTCAAGGCCCTGGGCGATCCGGTCGTTATGGCGGCGACGGCCACCGCGACGGCTCCGGTCGTGGCGGAGCTTGCCCGCGTGCTGCCGATTGCCCGTACGGTGGTCGACGAGACCGTGCGCGAGAACTTGCAGCTCGAGGACGACCGCGATCTTGCGAGCCGCGAAAACCGCCTGGTGTCCATCGTCGCGACGGGGGAGAAGACCGTCATCTACGTCAACTCGCGTGATCAGTCCGTGGCGCTTGCCAAGACGCTACGCAAACGCGTTCCCGACTGCGCGTCGCATATCGCCTTTTACAACGCGGGCCTTACGCGCACCGACCGCCATCGCGTAGAGGAGGCGTTTCGAGACGGCAGCCTCAGCTGCATTGTCTCGACATCTGCCTTTGGCGAGGGCGTCAACCTTCCCGATATTCGTCATGTCGTGCTCTATCACATGCCGTTTGGCGGCATTGAGTTTAACCAGATGAGTGGCCGCGCCGGTCGCGATGGCCAGCCCGCCGTGATCCATCTGCTCTATTCGTCGCGCGATGCCCGCATTAACGAGCGCCTACTCGACTGCTATGCGCCCGAGCGCGACGAGCTCGTCACGCTCTATCGTGCGTTGCAGACCATGTGGCGCTCCAACCGCGGCAAGACCGGGGACGATTCCTTTAGCGCGAGCGATATCGACATCGCGCAGATGTGCCTTGCCATCGATGCGCGCACGCCGGTCGACGAGCGCTCGGTGGAAAGTGGCCTGGGAATCTTCGAAGAGCTTGGTTTCTGTCGCGTTTCGGGGTTTGACGACACTCGTCGCATCGCGATGGCCGAAAATCCCGGCCGCGTGCAATTGAGCAGGTCGATTCGCTATTTGGAGGGCTTGCGCTCGCGCATGGAGTTCTCGGCTTTTCGGAGCTGGGCACTCGATTCGTGCGCTTCTGATATGCTAGCCAAAGTTAACCGCCCGATCGTTCCGCGGGCCTAGGGGAAGGGGACCTCGATGGATGCCGCAGCCCGTACCGCCCATGATTCCACCCTCCAGCCTTTTTCGGAGATGGAGCACTATAAGCATGCCGATGAGCTGCCGCCCGAGATTATGGCGGACAGCTACGACAAGCTGGAGCGCCTGTGCCTCAAATATATGAATGAGGACGACTTCTCCAAGGTGGAGCAGGCCTACTGCTTTGCCGCCGAGAAGCACTGCAACCAAAAGCGCCGTTCGGGCGAGATGTACATTAACCATCCCGTCGAGGTTGCCATCATTTTGGCCGATCTCAAAATGGACTGCGATGTGGTGTGCGCCGCGCTGCTGCACGATACCGTCGAGGATACCGAGACCTCGCTTGCCGATGTTTCCGGCCTGTTTGGCGATACGGTGGCCGAACTCGTCGATGGCGTGACCAAGCTCACCAACATCGAAGTCGACAGCATGGACGAGAAGCAGGCCCTCACGCTGCGCAAGATGTTCCTCGCCATGTCCAAGGACATCCGCGTCATCATCGTTAAGCTTGCCGACCGTCTGCACAACATGCGCACCCTTGCAGCCCTGCGTGAGGACCGTCGCCTGTTTAAGGCTCGCGAGACCATGGATGTGTATGCGCCCCTGGCCGACCGTCTGGGCATGAGCTCCATTAAATGGGAGCTCGAGGACCTGTCCTTCTTCTACCTTGAGCCCGACGCCTACCAGCGCATCGCGCGCATGGTGGCGGAGTCGCGTGAGGTCCGTGAGCGTTATCTGGCCGAGACCATCAAGACGCTCACCGATGAGCTCAACCGCATTGGCCTGGAGGACTTCCAGATCAACGGCCGTTCCAAGCACTATTGGTCCATCTACCAAAAGATGAAGCGCAAGGGCAAGGAGTTCTCCGAGATCTACGACCTGGTGGCACTGCGCGTCATCACGCATTCGGTGCGCGATTGCTACTCCACGCTCGGCGCGGTGCATACGCTGTGGCACCCCATGCCCGGTCGCTTTAAAGACTATATCGCCATGCCCAAGGTCAATAACTACCAGTCGCTCCATACGACGGTTATCGGCCCCACGGCCCGCCCGCTCGAGATTCAGATTCGAACCTATGAGATGCATGAGCAGGCCGAGTACGGCATTGCCGCCCACTGGCTCTATAAGAAGTCGGGCGGATCGTCTGCGTCTAAGACCAATGATGCCCAGCGTCTGGACGACCAAATTAACTGGCTCAAACATTCGCTCGATTGGGCTGCGTCTGATGAGATCACCGACGCCAAGGAATACCTGCATTCGCTGAAGGTCGACCTCTTCGATCAGGAGATCTTCGTCTTTACGCCCAAGGGCGAGGTCATGGCGCTTCGTGCCGGCTCCACGCCGCTCGACTTTGCCTACGCCGTTCACACCGAGGTGGGAAACCACTGCGTCGGCGCTAAGATCAACGGTGCGGTGGCCCCGCTCACGCACGAGATCAAGACGGGCGACCGCGTTGAAATCCTGACCAACAAGAGTTCCAAGCCGTCGCGCGATTGGCTCAAGATTGTTAAGACGCCTTCCGCCAAGTCAAAGATCCGCCGCTATTTTGCCGCCGCGACCAAGGACGACGACGCTGCCGCCGGTCGCGATATACTGGCCAAGGACCTGCGCAAGCGCGGGTATGGCATCTCTACGCCGCGATCCACGCGTGCGCTCAACGCCGTGGCGGAGCAGTTTAACTACAAGCAGCTCGAGGACTTGTTTGCCGCCGTCGGCGCCGGCAAGGTTGCCCCGCGCGCTGTGGGTAACAAGGTCGAGCAAATCTTGGACCCCAAGCCCGAGGAGCAGCTCACCAAGACCGAAGCCATTGCCGAGGTCGTCAAGCAGCCGGCCCGAGGCTCCAACCGCAAGCCGCAAAAGCGCGGCAAGAGCGCCAGTAACGGCATTATCGTCAAGGGCGAGAGCAACAGCGGCCTGCTGGTCCGTCTGGCTCATTGCTGCAACCCCGTGACGGGCGACGACATCGTCGGCTTCATCACGCGCGGTCGCGGCGTCTCGGTGCATCGCGCCAACTGCCCCAACGTCAAGGGTCTTATGGAACATCCCGAGCGCATGATCGATGTGGAGTGGGACGGCGCTGCCGACACCCTCTTCCAGGTCGAGATCGTGGTCGAGTGCTTGGACCGCATGGGCCTGCTCAAGGATGTCACCATTGCCATTGGCGATGCGGGCGGCAATATCCTTTCTGCCGCCACGTCGACCAACCGCGAGGGTATTGCAACCCTGCGCTTCATGGTCGAGATCTCGGACGCGAGCGGTCTGGATCCGCTGCTGGCTTCCATCAGCAGTGTCGATTCGGTCTACGACGCTCGCCGCCTGATGCCCGGCGAAGGCGGAGCTCAGCTCAAGCGCCGTGTGTAGGTGCGAGAGCCTCTCAGCATCATAGATATTGGTTACGTTCGAGGCATCGTTTGGTGCCTCGAACGTATTTTAGAAGGAGGGTACGCGCATGGACGATATGACTTTGGACCTGACACCCCGAGGCGCGGCTTCGATTGAGGCGCTCGTCAACGGCCCGATTCAGACCAACAGCTACGCCGTGATTTCGAATGACGAGTGCTTAATCGTCGACCCGGCGTGGGAGGGCGAGCGTCTTGTGGAGCATATCCACACCGCGCATCCTGAGGTGCGCGTACTCGGCTCTGTCTGCACGCACGGTCATGCCGACCATGTTGGCGGGGTTGCCGGGGTTCGAGCTGTCGTTGGCGACAGCGCACTATATGAGTTGTGCGCTAAGGACGTGACGGTACCTCGCGCAAATATCGAGGAGCAGCGCGCCATGTGGGGTATCGAGACGCCCGATCCGGGTGAGCCGACGCGTTTGCTTGCCGAGGGCGATACAATCGAGGTGGGCGACGTCTGCCTGCAGGTGATCGAGACGCCGGGGCATACGCCGGGCGGCATCGTCCTGTTCGCCGCGACCGAGCAGGGGAACATCGCCTTTGTGGGCGACACGCTTTTCCCGGGCAGCCACGGTCGTACCGATCTTTCCGGCGGTG
>JAUMNV010000142.1 GCA_031295725.1 Collinsella sp. | reverse complement strand
GCCGAGGCCGTCAACAAGTCCTATCCCGATTTCTTCGACCACTACCGCCTACTGGGCGGCAAGGTCACGCTCGAGGAGGAATAGCATGTCCTCGACCTTTGGCAACGTCTTGCACTTAAGCATCTTCGGCCAGTCGCACTCTCCCGCTATCGGCTGCTCGCTCGATGGCATCCCGGCGGGCATCGCCGTGGACCAGGAGAAGCTGCAGGCCTTCCTCGACCGTCGCGCCCCCGGTCGCGACGAGACCGCGACCAAACGCCGCGAGGCCGACGCCGCCCACATCATCGCCGGTGTTGTCGATGGACATACCACCGGCGCGCCCATCGCCGCGATTATCGAGAACACCAACACGCGCTCCAAGGATTACTCCGAGCTGCGCCGCAAGCCCCGCCCCGGACATGCGGACTTCCCTGCGCGCGTGAAGTATCACAACATGCACGATGTCGCTGGTGGCGGGCATTTCTCCGGCCGCCTAACGGCACCCTTATGCATCGCCGGCGGCATTGCGCTGCAGGCACTCGAGGCCCGCGGCATTCAGGTCATGGCGCACGTCGCGCAGATCGGCGGCATCTCCGACCTGCCGATGGACGATATGGTCTATCGCGAGGCCGACCGCAAGGCGATCCTTACGAACGATCTGCCGTGCATTGACGCCGCCGCAGCCGGCCGCATGCGCGAGGAGATTCTGGCCGCGCGCGACGAGCTCGACAGCATCGGCGGCATCGTGGAGTGCGGCATTTACGGGCTTCCCACGGGCATAGGCGACCCCATGTTCGACGGCATCGAGAACCGCATCGCGCAAATCGCGTTTGGCATTCCCGCCGTAAAGGGCGTGGAGTTTGGCATGGGCTTTGCCGTGGCCGCCATGCGCGGCAGCGAGAACAACGATCCATATCGCATCGATGCCGAGACCGGCGAAATCGAGGTCGAGTCCAATAACGCCGGCGGCATCCTGGGCGGTATTTCGACCGGCGCGCCCGTCATGTGGCGCATGGCCGTAAAGCCGACGCCCTCAATTGGCCGCGAGCAGCAGACCGTAGACATGGACGCTATGGAAAATGCCGAGCTCTCGGTGCACGGCCGTCACGATCCCTGCATCGTCCCCCGAGCCGTCCCCGTAGCCGAGGCAGCCGCGGCGCTCGCCATCTGGGACGCTCTCCTCGAGGACGTCGCCCAGCTCTAACCCGACTCACCTGGGTTGCCTGTCAACTCAGCCGTTACGTGAAAGGGGCCTCCATGGACCTTGCTGACATCCGCCAGGCCATCGATGGCATCGATACCACGCTCCTCAACAGCTTTGTCGAGCGCATGGACATTGCCACCGAAGTCGCCAAGTCAAAAATCGAGATGGGCAAGGCCGTCTTCGACCCCGCCCGCGAGCGCTCCAAGCTCAACAACCTCGCCAGCCGCGCGCCCGAGCGCTACGAGGCACAGACCATCGCCCTGTTCCGCCTCCTCATGAGCATGAGCAAGGCCGAGCAGCAGCGCTACATCAACGAGCTCAAGGGCATCACCGTCTCGCAAAAGGCACACGCCACGGCTGCAGCCTCCGACACGCCCTTCCCTCAAACGGCCACCGTCGCCTGCCAGGGCGTGGAAGGTGCCTATAGCCAGATCGCCGCGTGCAAACTCTTCGACGTGCCCGACATCGCGTTTTTCGAGACCTTCGAAGGCGTCATGCGCGCTGTGCGCGACGGCTTCTGCGAGTTTGGCGTGCTGCCCATCGAGAACTCCACCGCCGGATCGGTCAACGCCGTCTACGACCTGCTCGCCCAGTTCGATTTCCACATCGTGCGTTCGCTGCGACTCAAGATCGACCACAACCTGCTCGTCAAGCCCGGCACCAAGCTCGCCGACGTGCGCGAGGTCTACAGCCACGGCCAAGCCATTGCCCAGTGTGCCGGCTTTATCGAGTCCCACGACCTGCACGCCACCAAGTACCCAAACACGGCCATGTCGGCCGAGATGGTCGCCAACTCCGAGCGCACCGACGTCGCCGCCATCGCCTCGCGCAGCTGTGCCACGCTGTATGGCCTGGAGGTGCTGGAGCCCAACATTCAGGACTCGGACAACAACTACACGCGCTTTGTCGTCATCAGCCGCGAGCCGCGCGTCTACCCCGGCGCTAATCGCACCTCGCTCATGATCACCACGGCCAACGAGCCGGGCGCCCTCTATCGCGTGCTCGAGCGCTTCTACGCACTCAACATCAACCTGATCAAGCTCGAGAGCCGCCCCATCCCCGGCCGCGACTTTGAGTTTATGTTCTACTTTGATCTGGACTGCCCCTTTGGCAGCAAGGCCCTCGACGACCTGCTCGATTCCATCGACGACGTGTGCGAGAGCTTCACCTACTTTGGCAGCTACACGGAGGTGCTCTAGATGACCGATATCACTGCAACCCGTCCCTACGGCGTGCTGGGCCGTGTGCTGGGCCACAGCTACACCCCGACCATCTACAAAGAGCTCGCTGGGCTCGAGTACGTGCGCTTTGAGCGCGAGCCCGAGGACCTCGCGGCCTTTATGACCGGCGACGAGTGGGAGGGCACCAACGTGACCATCCCCTACAAGCGCGCCGTCATGGACTACCTTGACGAACTGAGCCCGCTCGCCGAGCGCATGGGCAACGTCAACACCATCACGCGCCTGCCCGACGGCTGCCTGCGCGGCGACAACACCGACTACTTTGGTTTTCAGTGCCTGGTCGAAGAGTTGGGCGTTGAGGTTGCCGGTAAGAAGGTCCTCGTGCTCGGTGCCACCGGTGGTGCGGGTACTACGGCCAGTATGGTGCTCGGAGATCTGGGCGCCATCGTCGTACCCGTGGGTCGCACGAGCGAGGTCAACTACGGCAACATCGCTCAGCAGTCCGATGCAACGCTGCTCGTCAACTGCACGCCCGCCGGTATGTTCCCCCACTGCCCCGACGCTCCCTGCACGCTCGAAGGCCTCGATGCGCTCGAGGGCGTCATCGACATTGTCTACAACCCCGCCCGCACGGGACTCATGCTCGAGGCCGAGCGCCGCGGCATCCCCTGCATCGGCGGCCTGCTCATGCTCGTGGCCCAAGCGGCGCAGGCTGTCGAACGCTACACCGGCCAAGTCACCCCGCGCGAGCGCATCCTGGACGTAACGGAGCGCCTGTCACGCCGCGAACAGAACATCGCGCTGATCGGCATGCCGGGTTCAGGCAAGACCCGCGTGGGTGAGCAAGTCGATGTGCTCACGGGCCGCGAGCACATCGACTTGGATCACGCGCTCGAGGAGCGTCTGGGCATGCCCTGTGCCGACTTTATCGTCGAGCGCGGCGAGGCGGCCTTCCGCGAACAGGAGACGGCTGCGCTGGCCGACATCTCCAAGCGCAGCGGCCTGGTGCTCTCCACCGGCGGCGGCGTGGTCACACGCGACGAGAACTACCCGCTGCTACACCAGAACAGCCAGATTGTGATGCTCAACCGCAAGCTCGACGAGCTCGCCCACAAGGGCCGCCCCATCACCGCGCGCGACGGCATCGACAAGCTGGCCGAGCAGCGCATGCCGCGCTACCGCGCCTGGGCCGACTACATCATCGACTCACGCGACTGCGCCGCCAACACTGCCCAAGCCCTCCTCGAGACCCTCCAACCCGCTCTCTAACCAAAACCACCACAAAGGGGACAGGCACCTTTGTGGTGGTTTCTCGACTGCAAAGGAAGCAACCATGAAAGCACTCGTCATCAACGGCCCCAACCTCAACATGCTCGGCATTCGCGAGCCGGGCATCTACGGCAACGACAACTACGACCGCTTAGTGCAGATCTGCCAGGAAGCGGGCGCCGCACAGGGCTTCGAAGAAGTCGAGGTCTTCCAGTCTAACCACGAGGGCACCATCGTCGACAAGATCCAGGAGGCCTACGGCAAGGTCGACGGCATCGTCATCAACCCGGCGGCCTACACGCACACAAGCGTCGCGATCCTCGACGCACTCAAGGCCGTCGCCATCCCGGCTGTGGAGGTCCACATCAGCGCCGTAGAGACGCGCGAGGACTTCCGCCAGGTAAGCTACGCCCGCCTGGCCTGCTTCGCCACCATCACCGGCGAGGGCCTGAAGGGCTACGCCCACGCGTTGGAGCTGCTGAAAGAGCATCTCGAAAAGTAAAATGCCAACCCCAACAAACAGCAGCGGCTTGCTCGCGCTCGGCTCCAGCAACACACAAGATGAAAAAAGCCCAGACCACCAAGCGGTCTGGGCTTAATAAACGATGGTGCTCCATGGCGGATTCGAACCGTCGACCTTGGGATTAGAAGTCCCCTGCTCTATCCAACTGAGCTAATGGAGCAAATAACCGCACGCCCAAGCAAGCACAAGCCTGTCAGGCGCAAGTAATTATAACCTAGTTGAACTGCTCGCGGTACGCCTTGCAGACCTCATCGACCGGGCCGTCCATGCGAAGGTCACCCTTCTCAATCCAAACGGCACGCTGGCAGATGCGCTCAACCTGCTCCATAGAGTGCGAAACGAACAGAACCGTCACGTCGCCGCTCTGGATAAAGTGCTGGATGCGGGCCTCACACTTTTGCTGGAAGAACACATCACCGACGGACAGCGTCTCGTCAACGATCAGAATATCGGGCTCGGTAATCGTCGCGATTGCAAAGGCGATACGCGCCACCATGCCCGAAGAGAAGTTCTTAAGCGGCATATCGACAAAGTTCTGCAGCTCAGCGAACTCGATAATGCCGTCAAAGTTGGCGTCGATGAACTCCTTGGTATAGCCGAGCAGGGCGCCGTTCAGATAGATGTTCTCGCGGGCGGTCAGCTCGGGGTCAAAGCCGGCGCCAAGCTCAATCAGCGGCGCGATGTTACCGTGCACCTTAACGCTGCCCTCGCTAGGCTCAAGAACGCCAGCGATAATCTTGAGCATCGTAGACTTGCCGGAGCCATTGGTGCCGACCAGACCCACAACCTCGCCGCGATGAATATCAAACGAGATGTGCTTAAGCGCCCTAAACTCCTCAAAGAACAGCTCGTGCTTGGCAAGCTTAATGAAGTACTCCTTGAGGTTGGTCAGCGACTCGGACGCCATGTTAAAGATCATGGTGACGTCGTCGACCTCGACAGCCAGAGGCTGCTCGCTGTAATCAACAACAGATTCAGTCATCACAGCACTCCTTAGATGTAGAGGATAAATTTGCGCTCGGACTTATGGAACACGGTATAGCCAATAATAAGCGCAAGAACCGCCCAAGCGACGCACATACCAAACGTCATAAGCGAGGGCGTAGTCTGGAACAGGAAGATATCGCGCATAAACTGCAGGTAGTTGAACATGGGGTTCGCATACATCAAGATACGCACGAGATGCGGCATTTGCGCAATATAGTCAGTCGTCCAGAAGATGGGCGTAATGTAAGTCCACGCCGTAATGACGACGCTCCACAGATGCATAACGTCGCGGAAGAAGACCGTAAGGGCAGAGAGCATCATGCCCAGGCCCATGCAGAAGCACATAAGCAGCAGCAGGCAAACCGGCAACAGAATCAGGTGCCAAGAAGGCATAACGCGGAACCACAGCATGACGATGGCGACGGCGACCAGCGAGAAGGCAAAGTTGACCAGCGAGAAGAGCACCTTCTGCACCGGGAAAACCCAGCGGTGCACCTTAACCTTCTTGAGCAGAGGGGCAGCGCCCACGATCGACGTCAGGGCCTGGTTAGTAGACTCAGACATGACGGCAAAGGTGATGTTACCCACGATCAAGTACAGCGGGTACATCTCGGGCGTCATTGAGCCATTGCGGCCCTGGCCAAAAATCGTCGAGAACACGATGGCCATGACGATCATCATCAGCAGCGGGTTGAGCACCGACCATGCGACGCCCAGAACGCTACGGCGATACTTGATCTTAAAATCCTTGGTAACCAGCTGACGAAGGATAAACGCGTCCTTCTCAAATTCGTTCTTAGCAAACGTCGCAGGCAGACTGCGAGTTTCTTGTTGCTTTGTCTGATCCGACACGGATGCAACTCCTTTACTCGTAATCGTTGACAAACGAACAGTATAGACCCGACGGCCATGCAAACGATTCGCGCAACAAAACTGGAGAACTAACCCACATCTTAGGATGCCAGGCCCAAACGGCTATACTTTCTAGGATTGAATGTATAAGGAGCATTAAGTGAATTCTGAATCCATCGCCGTCATCATCCCTTGCTACAACGAAGCGCTCACGATCGGCAAAGTCATCGACGACTTTCACCGCGAGCTTCCGCAGGCGACGGTCTATGTCTATGACAACAACTCGTCGGACGATACCTCACGCATTGCCACCGAGCACGGCGCCACAGTCCGCTTTGAGCCCCGTCAGGGAAAGGGCAACGTGTGCCGCCAGATGTTTCGCGATATCGACGCCGATTGCTACCTGATGGTCGACGGAGACGACACCTACCCCGCCGAGGCGGCCAAGGCCCTCTGCGAGCCCATCCTTAACGGCACGGCCGACATGACCGTAGGCGATCGCCTTTCCAACGGCACCTACGCCGAGGAGAACAAGCGTGCCTTCCACGGCTTTGGCAATAATCTGGTCCGCGCCATGATCAAGTGGATCTATGGCTACAGCTTCGATGACGTCATGACAGGCTACCGCGCCATGAGCCGCCCGTTCGTTAAAACCTTCCCAGTGCTTTCCGAGGGCTTTCAGATCGAAACCGAGCTCTCGATCCACGCCGTCGACCACCGCTGGCGCATCAAAGATGTGCCCATCGAGTACCGCGACCGTCCCGAGGGTTCCGAGTCCAAACTCAACACCGTGAGCGACGGCATTAAAGTCGTTGCGATGATCGGCACGCTGTTCAAGGACTACCGCCCGCTGAAGTTCTTCAGCCTCGTTGCGCTTCTGTTCGCGGTATTCGGCCTCGCCCTGGGCATGCCCATCGTTGTCGAATATTTCCAGACCGGCCTCGTCCCGCGCTTCCCCACCGCTATGCTCGCCGCCTCGTTTATGTTCCTGTGCGGCCTGAGCCTTGCGACCGGCTTCATCCTAGATTCTGTAGCAAAGGTCGAAAAAAAGCAGTGGGAGGTCAACGTGTACAGCAAATACGCCTACGACGACCAGCCCGGCCACCCTACTTCCATGCCAAGCGAGAGGTAGATCTTCCGCAAAATACTATTGGCACCACTGCGCAGATAGCCACCAACAAGAAAAGCCGCCGTTAAAGAACGGCGGCTTTTACTCTCGAAAAGTTAATAGCGGCTAGAGCGTCTTGATGTACTCCCCCAGCTCTTCCTCCCAGTCGGGCATGTGGAAGCCGGCAGCCTCGAGCTTGGACAGGTCGAGCGCGGAGTGGACCGGGCGCGGGGCGACGGGGCCCTCGGCGCTCGCGTAGTAGT
>JAUMNV010000161.1 GCA_031295725.1 Collinsella sp. | reverse complement strand
AGACCGTTCGGTCGTCTGTCCGCACGCGCGGGTATACTCAAAACGATACTTTTCCTATGCAATACGATGCAGGTTCGACCTGCACGATCCGAAGGGGGCAGTGATGGAGAGGATACTCGGCGTTAATCTCTCTGGCTGGTTTATTCCCGAGCCTTGGGTGACCCCGTCGCTATACGCGGCGACCGGTGCATCCAACGCGGCCGAGCTGCAGGAGGCCATGGGCACCGCCGCCTATAACGAGCGCATGCGCCGTCATTACGAGACGTTTGTGAGCGAGGATGATTTCCGTCGCATGGCGCAGATCGGCCTCAACGCCGTGCGTCTGCCGGTGCCCTGGTATGCCTTTGGCTCGCAGGAGTCCGATGCGTCCTACATCTCGGTTGTCGACTACATCGACCGTGCAATTGAGTGGGCTGCCAAGTACGACATTCGCGTGCTGCTTGATCTGGCAACTGTGCCCGGTGGCCAGGGCGATTCCAACGATTCGCCCGCCACGCCGGAGGCTGTCGCCGAGTGGCATTCGTCCACCAACGGCCGTCATGTCGCGCTCGACGTGCTCGAGCGCCTGGCCGATCGCTACGGCGAGGCCGAGAGCCTGCTGGGCATTGAGCTGCTGGACACGCCGCAGATGAGCGTCCGCAAGAGTCTCTTTGCCATGACGGATGGCATTCCGGCTCACTACCTGCGCAATTTCTATCGCGATGCCTACGAGCTCGTCCGTTCGTATATGCCCGAGGATAAGATCGTCGTCTTCTCGTCTTCGGGGCATCCCAGCGAGTGGAAGCATTTTATGCGCGGCGCCAAGTACAAGAACGTCTACATGGACCTTCACCTGTACCATTACCGCGACGAGCATGCGCTCGACATCACGAGCCCCCGCGGGCTGACGACGGCGATTTCGCGTAACAAGCGCGAGCTTAAAGAAGCGATTTCAACTGGGTTCCCCGTGCTGGTGGGCGAATGGTCGGGCGCGGCGATCTTTGCCAACTCGTCGGTTACGCCCGAGGGCCGCAATGCCTACGAGCGCGTATTTATCGCCAACCAGCTGGCTTCGTTTGCGCCGGCTGCCGGTTGGTTCTTCCAAACGTGGAAGACCGAGAAGCGCATTGCAGCATGGGACGCCCGCGCGGCGCTCGGTACGCTCGAGCGCGGCATGATTGAATAGGTTGATATGACGCAAAACAGCGCCCATACGGGCAAACTCTATGTGGTCGGCACGCCCATCGGCAACCTGGGCGACCTGTCCCCGCGCATCGGCGAGGCCTTTGCCGCTGCCGATGTCATCTGCTGCGAAGACACGCGTGTGACGTCAAAGCTGCTGATGCACCTGGGCATTTCCAAGCCGCTTGTCCGTTGCGACGAGAATGTGATCGCCAGCCGCGCCGCCGGCCTGGTCGACCGCCTGCTGGCGGGGGAGACCCTCGCCTTTGCCTCGGACGCCGGCATGCCGAGCGTGTCCGATCCCGGCCAGGCGCTGGTCGAGGCGGCGCGTGAGGCCGATGTGCCCGTCGAAGTTATTCCCGGGCCTTCTGCTTGCGTCACGGCGCTCGTTTCGTCCGGCATTCCCTGCGAGCATTTTTTCTTCGAGGGCTTTTTGGGCCGAAAGCACGGCGACCGCGTGCGCCGTTTACAGCGCCTTGCCGTGGTGCCCGGCGCACTCATCTTCTACGAGTCTCCACATCGCATCGTGGCGACGCTCGAGGCCGTGGCGGAGGTCTTTCCCCAGCGTGAGGTTGCCGTCTGCCGCGAACTCACCAAGCTGCACGAGGAGGTCTTGCGCGGGCCCGCCGCCCAGCTTGCCGAGGAGCTGTGTGCTCGCGGCGAGGTAAAGGGCGAGATTGCGCTGGTCATCGCGCCGCCGAGCGAGGACGAAGAGGCCGGTATCGCGCCGGTTGGCGCCGCGGCAGCGGATCCCGACGAGGCCCTGCGCGAGGATATCCGCGCCGCGCTCGAGGAGGGGGAGCCCGCGTCTGCGGTGGCCAAGCGCCTGTCTCAGAAGTATTCGCGCCGCAAGCGCGATGTCTATGCCATGGTGCTCGATATGCAATAGATGGAGGATATCCAGCCCTTGCGCTAGAATCATCCTCTGTATGCAACGTTTTTCTGGAGGACAAACCCCATGGATCAAAGCAAGCCTTCGTTCTTTATCACGACGCCCATCTACTACGTCAACGCCGATCCGCACCTGGGCACGGCTTATTCCACCATCATCGCCGACGTTCAGGCTCGCTATCGCCGCTCCGCCGGCTATAACGTCAAGTTCCTGACCGGCATGGACGAGCACGGCGAGAAGGTCGCCGAGGCCGCAGCCAAGCACAACATGACGCCGCAGGAGTGGACCGATAGCCAGGCCCCGCACTTCAAGGAGCTTTGGAGCAAGCTCGAGATTTCCAACGACGACTTCATCCGCACCACCGAGCCGCGCCAACATCATGCCGTGCAGTACCTGTGGGAGCGCATGAAGGAGTCCGGCTACCTGTATAAGGGCAGCTACGACGGTTGGTATTGCGTGCCTGACGAGACCTACTTCACCGATACGCAGGTCCAGAAGGGCGACGAGGAGTACGGCAGCGTCGGCCAGCACCTGTGCCCCGACTGCCACCGTCCGCTTGAGCGCGTGCAGGAGGAGTCCTACTTCTTTAAGCTTTCCGCTTTCCAGGACAAGCTGCTCAAGCTTTACGACGAGCACCCCGACTTTGTCGAGCCTGCGTTCCGCATGAACGAGGTACGTAGCTTTGTCGAGGGCGGCCTTAATGACCTATCCGTGAGCCGCACGAGCTTCGACTGGGGCATTCAGGTCCCGTTTGACGAGGGCCACGTGACGTATGTGTGGTTCGATGCACTGCTCAACTATATGACGGCCGTCGGCTACGGTGTCGACACCGACGAGGCGCGTGCCGAGCTGGCCTATCGCTGGCCCGCGCAGTTCCACATCGTGGGCAAGGACATCATCCGCTTCCACTGCGTCATTTGGCCCGCCATGCTCATGGCCATCGGCGAGGCCCTGCCCGAGCACGTTTTTGCCCACGGCTTCCTGACCGTGCGCAATGCCGAGACCGGCAAGGCTGAGAAGATGTCCAAGAGCCGCGGCAACGCCATCGCTCCGCAGGACGTTATCGACATGTTGGGCGTCGAGGGCTATCGCTACTACTTCATGACCGACGTCGTCCCCGGTACCGACGGCGCCATCAGCTTCGACCGCATGGAGCAGGTCTACAACGCCGACCTGGCCAACAGCTGGGGCAACCTCATCTCGCGTTCGCTCAACATGAGCGGCAAGTATTTTGACGGTTGCGCGCCCGCCAAGCCCGCATCGTTCGATGCGTTCGATAACCCGCTGGCAAAGATTGCCGACGGTTTGGTCGAGCGCTACATGGCCAAGATGGACGTGCTCGATTATGGTGGAGCTAAGGACGAGGTCATGGAGCTCATCCATGCCGCCAACCACTACATCGAGGACTCCGAGCCCTGGGCGCTTGCCAAGGACGAGGCCAAGGCTGACGAGCTGGCGTTTGTGATCTACAACCTGCTCGAGGCCATCCGCATTGCCGCTCACCTGCTGATGCCGCTCATGCCCCAGACTTCTGCCGAGGCCCTGCGCCGCCTGTCCTGCGAGGACGAGGCCGCGAGCGACGACCTCAAGGGCATTTGCGCTTGGGGCCTGCTTGCCGGTGGTCAGCCCGTCGAGAAGGGTGAGCCGCTGTTCCCGCGTCTGGGCTAAGACGTAGCGCGCCATATCGGCAATTTGCTGTTTAGATGTAAGGGCATGGCCGCAACGGTCCATGCCCTTTCGTTTCAAGACGCCGCCATCATGCTAAGGAGGCAACCATGACAACTTCGCCTTTGGCAAACCCCACGGCAACTAGGGAGCTGCTAGAGGAGTTTGGCCTTGCGACCAAGCATCGCCTGGGCCAGAACTTCCTGATCGACAACCATGTGATCGAACGTATCTGTGAGCTCGCTGAGCTTGCGGGCGATGAGCGCGTGCTCGAGGTCGGCCCGGGTTGCGGCACGCTGACGTTGGCCCTGCTGCAGGAGGCGGCGTGCGTTACGTCGATTGAGGCAGATCCCGAGCTCGAGCCGGTGCTCGATGCCCATGCCGCTGACTATGCCAACTTCCGCTTTATCATGGGCGACGCGCTCAAAGTGACGCCGGAGCAGATTGAGCAGGCCGCCGGTGGTGAACCCACGGTGTTTGTCGCGAACTTGCCCTATAACGTGGCGGCGACAATCATCCTGCAGTTCTTCCAGACGATGCCCGCGCTCAAGCGCGCCGTCGTCATGGTGCAAAAGGAGGTTGCCGATCGTATTGCCGCAACGCCGGGCAACAAGACCTATGGCGGCTATACGGCAAAGCTCGGCCTGTATGCGCAGGTGACGGGTCGTTTTGAGGTGCCGCCGCGCTGCTTTATGCCGGCGCCGCATGTGGACTCGGCCGTCGTGCGTATCGACCGTGTTGACGGCGTGGTGCCCGAGGGACTCGATCGCGAGTTTGTGGCTCGCGTAATTGACGCTGCGTTTGCTCAGCGTCGCAAGACCATCCGCAATTCCATGAGCGCCAACGGCTTTGCCAAGGACGTGCTCGATGCCGCCATTGAGACTTGCGGTATCGCACCCACCACGCGTGCCGAGACGCTTGATGTTGCCGACTTTGTCCGCCTGGCCCAGGAGCTAATCCATGATGCCTAATGCCGCACGCGTGACGTTTACCAAGAAAAAGAAGACGGTTGCCTGCCCCGTGCCCTTGGCACCGCTTGCCGACACGCATGCGCATCTGCTTTCGTTTTGGGGCAAAGAAGTGCCCGAGACGCTCGTGCGCGCCAAAGCCGCGGGCGTCGACCTGTTGGTGACGATGTTCGATCCCATCGCTGACAAACGCAGCGTGGCGGACTATAGCGACTGGCTGGTGCGCGAAATTCTGCCGATGCGGGATATTCCGCAGATCAAGTATCTTGCCGGCGTGCATCCGTATGGCGCGCCGGACTATACCGACGACGTTCACGCACAGGTCGTTGCCGCACTCGATGACCCCTTATGCGCCGGTATTGGCGAAATCGGCCTGGACTACCACATGGATTACGACGACGACATCGCGCCGGCGCCCCATAGCGTGCAGATTGACTGCATGGCGCGCCAGCTCGAGCTTGCCGTGTGCCGTAACGTGCCGGTGGAGCTACATCTGCGCCACGAGGACACGGACCAGGAGCGCACCTCGCACGTGGACGCCTACAACGCGCTTCGTGAGGTGGGCGTGCCCCAGGCCGGTTGTGTACTGCACTGCTTTGGCGAGGACCGCGCCACGATGGAGCGCTTTGTGGAGCTGGGCTGCTATATCGCCTATGGTGGTGCGGCCACCTTTAAGCGCAACGATGACGTGCGCGAGGCATTTGCGGCAACCCCACTCGATCGAATTTTGTTCGAGACGGATTGCCCGTATATGGCTCCGGAGCCCATCCGCGGTCTTGAATGCGAGCCCGCAATGATCTCCATTACGGCAAACGCGCTGGTTAACGACCGTGTCGATCGCACAGGTGAGGACGCCGAAACAATCGCGCAGGCCGCCTGGGAAAATGCCTGCAAACTTTTTCAAAAATAGTTCTTGCGTTCGCGGTGGCGCTCCGTTATTCTAATTCCTGCACGCGGGCGTGGCGGAATTGGCAGACGCGTACGGTTCAGGTCCGTATGGGGGCAACCCCATGAAGGTTCAAGTCCTTTCGCCCGCACCATTGAATGAAAGAGCTCCCAGCAATGGGAGCTTTTTTGTTATGGGCCGTTTTGGCAGATTTGACATATCGATTTCGCGCGGTAGATGTCCCTGTGGTCAAAAAGTGGCAAATATGAGTACTGACATGAAAATAGAGACATTTCATGAAGCTATTTTTGCTCATTTTGCGCAACAGATGTACGCTAATTTGGCTCAACCTTGAGACAAAATGAAGTAATTTCGATAGACCTCGGGTTCAACGAGGCGATTTTGACCCAAATACGCTGTTACTAAACTGGTAACAGTACTCATATTTGGCCTTTTTTGACCACGGGTCCTCTTGTTGGTGTCACACAGCTGCTTCGTGCGGGTATCCTAATGCCAACGTGTGCCTATCAGAGGAGAGACCATGCTGTTGTCCGGTATCATTGCCGCCCTTACCAGCCTTTTGATTCCCATCATCATCCTGTTGCTGCTGCTTCCCAGCGCCTGCTATGTCGTTGAACAGCAGCATGCCGTGATCATCGAGCGTCTGGGCAAGTTCAACCGCATCGTCAACGCGGGCTTCCACATGAAAGTGCCCGTGATCGACCGCAAGGCTGCCACGGTGAGTCTGCGCACCATGAAAAACGGTTTTGGTATCGACGTTAAGACTCAGGACAATGTGACCATCGGCCTCGAGGTCTCGGCTCAATATCACGTGAGCTATGACATGGGTGCTGGCCCGGCGGATTCGGGCATCTACAAGAGCTACTATATGCTGCAGGAGCCCGTCGACCAGATGCGTGACTTCATCACCGACGCCCTGCGCTCTTCGATCCCCGTCTACACACTCGATGAGGTCTTTGCCAAGAAGGATGACATCGCCAAGGATGTCAACGCTACCGTTTCCGAGCAGATGGCCGCCTACGGCTTCACCCTCGTGTCGACGCTCATCACCAAAATCGCACTGCCGACCGAGGTTGAGAACTCCATGAACGACATCAACGCTGCCCAGCGCAAGCGCGCTGCGGCACAGGAGCTCGCTGAGGCCGACCGCATCAAGCGCGTCACCGAGGCGACCGCCGAGGCCGAGGCAATGGAAAAGGCGGGCGAGGGCATCGCCAACCAGCGCAAGGCCATCGCGCTGGGTATCAAAGATTCGCTCGAGATCATCCAAGAGACGGGTGTCGGCAATGACGAGGCCAACCAACTGTTCATGTTTACGCAGTGGTCCGAGATGATGACGGAGTTCGCTCGCACGGGTAAAACCTCGACGGTCGTGCTGCCGAGCGACTTTTCGCAGTCGGCCTCGATGTTCGAGCAGATGCTGACCGCCAGCAAAGTTCAAAACGATTCGAAGGAGTAGACGCGCGTGAAATACACCGTCGTTTGCGTCGGTAAGCTCAAGGAGCGCTTTTGGAAGGACGCGTGCGCTGAGTACACCAAGCGCCTAGGTGCCTATGCCAAGGTTGATATCCGCGAGGTGGCCGATATCGACCCGGCTAAGGCGGGCGGTGTGGATGCCGCGCGCGACAAGGAGGGGGCGGCGATTCTTGCTGCCCTGCCGTCTCGGGCGCATGTGATCCTGCTGGCTATTGAGGGCAAGGAGCGTTCGAGTGAGGAGCTCTCGGCGCGGCTCGACGATCTTATGCTGCGAGGCAGCAGCGACATTGCCTTTGTAATCGGCGGTTCGGACGGCGTGAGCGATGACGTGCGCGCCCGCGCCGACGAGATGCTCAGCTTTGGACGCATTACCTTGCCGCATAACCTGGCGCGTGTGGTGCTGCTAGAGCAGATTTACCGTGCCTGCAAGATCAGTCGTGGCGAGCCGTATCACAAATAGGTCGGCAATACGAAACAATGGCGTGGAACAATAGCTTTCGTTTTTGAAGAGCGTGTCTGAGAGGACTATGAGATATGAAGATTGGATTTGTCGGTTTTGGCAATATGGCGAGCGCTATGGCCGATGGCTGGATCGCTGCCGGTGTAGCTGCGAGCGACATGTGCGCCTGCGCGGGTCGCTACGACGCACTGGTTGAGCGCTGCGAGGCGCGCGGCATGGTCGCCTGCCACGATGCCGCCGAGGTTGTCGCCGCATCCGATATCGTGGTCGCTGCGGTCAAACCGTACATGATCGAGAAGGTATTCGCCCCGCTCAAGGATGCTCTTGCCAAAAAGGTCGTTCTGTCGGTTGCCTGGACCTGGGACAGTGCCAAGTGGGAGCAGGTCCTGCCGGGCGTCGCACATGTCTCGACGGTTCCCAACACACCGGTTTCGGTGGGCGAGGGCGTCATCGCTTGCGAGAAGGCTTCCACGCTTAGTGATGAGCAGAGCGCAGTGGTGCTTGATCTGCTTGGCAAGCTCGGTGCGGTGGTCGAGCTCGATACGAGCCTGCTGTTTGTGGGCGGCACGGTGGGTGGTTGCGCTCCGGCATTTGTCGCCATGGCAATCGAGGCCCTGGGCGATGCGGCGGTCAAGCACGGTATTCCGCGTGCCGATGCCTATCGCATTGTGAGCCAGATGGTGTTGGGTACGGCAAAGCTGCAGCTTGCAACTGGCCAGCATCCTGCGGCGATGAAGGATGCCGTATGCTCGCCCGGTGGCGCCACCATCAAGGGCGTCATCGCGCTCGAGGATGCCGGCATGCGCAGTGCCCTGGTCAAGGCAATCGACGCAACTCTCCAGTAAAACCTGCCATTTAGGGACAGGTTGATTTTGGCAGGTTTTTCCTGCGGTTTTGTTGTATGTGCGAAAAGCGCCCCGCAACCGGATCGTTACCGGTTGCGGGGCGCTTGCGTTTGCCCAGATAAAACCGACCAAAATAAACCTGGCCCTTTTTGGCAGGTTAGTCCCAGAAGCTGTCTTCCTCATCCTCGGACTTGGGTCCGCGGTCGACGTACATCTTATGGGTACGCTTCTCCATTACAAAGGCAAGAATCGCAAATAACAGGATGCCGCCGGCGAAAAGGATGGCAAAACCGGTGCGGGTGCCAAACAAAAAGGAAAAAACTGCGTCCATTGGGTGCCTTCTTGCGTAGTTGAGTTGGGTCGTAAACGCTCATAAGTATATACTTGCCCATACATGTACA
>JAUMNV010000119.1 GCA_031295725.1 Collinsella sp. | reverse complement strand
GGTGCTGCCACCCTCGATCTGCGTGGGCGCGCAGGTGGTCGTCACCAGCGGATAGAGCTTTTTGCTGGCGAGGCAATCGCGGACAATGGCATCCCCGTTGGCGGCAATTTCATCGGCCGTGTAGAGCCCCAACTCGACGAGTTGGGCGGCAAGCAAGTCGGTCACGCGCGTCGGCCACTCGATATCGCAGATTGCGGTGATGGCACGGCTGAGCACCTCGAGTGAAGTGCCCCCGTAGGGGTTGGAGGAATGCCCGCCCTCGCTACGCGTCCTCAACACGATATCGGCGTAGCCCTTCTCCGCGAGATCGGCATGCATAAGCCAGCCCTCGCCCGCGCCGTACTCGGCAGCCGGAACGATGCGGTAGTCGCCCTCGTCGATCAGGTACTCAAGCTCAATGCCGCGCTCTTCGAGCACGCGGCCGATGGCACCCGCACCGAACTGCGTGGTTTCCTCGTCCTGGCCAAAAGCCAGCAGCAGGGTGCGCTCGTGCTCCCAGCCGTGTGCGAGCGCATACTCAACCGCCTCGAGAATGCCTGCGACCTGGTCTTTCATATCGATGGCGCCGCGACCCCAAATGTAGGTGTCGTCCACATGTCCGCTAAAGGGGACATGCGTCCAGTCAGCCTCGGTGCCGGGTACCACGGGAACCACGTCCATGTGGCCCATGAGCATGACGGGTTTGAGGGCAGGGTCGGAACCGCTAAGCGTCACCAATAGCGAATGGTCGATAAGCTCGACCTTACCCGCCGTAAATACGTGCGGCCAAGCCTGCTGCATATACGCGCGCAGGTCGTCGAACGGCTGCCAGTTCACCGCCTCGGCATCCATACTCGAGATGGTCGGAAACGACAGCACGCGGCCCAGGCGCTCGCACGCACCAGCCTCGTCCAGATCGGCAAAATCATCCTCATGCGCAAAAAAGCGCCAAACCTCGGCCATGACATCCTTTCGATTGTGACGACAAGGGCCGCCCCACCGGAGCGGCCCTGCCACATAAGCGTTTGCGGTCGGTTATTTGTCCTCGAGATAACGCGAGAGGAACTCGCGCGTGCGCTGATGTTTGGGGTTGCCGAAGAGCTCGGCCGGCGCGGCATCCTCGAGCACCACGCCCTTGTCCATAAAGACCACGCGGTCGGACACCGTGCGGGCAAAGGCCATCTCGTGCGTGACGACGACCATGGTCATGCCGTCGGCAGCGAGCTTGCGCATGACCTCGAGCACCTCACCCACGATCTCGGGGTCGAGTGCGGAGGTCGGCTCGTCGAACAGCATGATCTGCGGATTCATGCATAGGGCACGAGCGATGGCCACGCGCTGCTTTTGACCGCCGGACAGGCGACCCACGGCGGCGTGCGCGAACTTCTCGAGCCCCACACTCGTCAAATGCTCCATCGCGACCTTCTCGGCCTCGGCCTTGCTCATTTTTTTGAGCGTGACGGGCGCAAGCGTGCAGTTGTCGAGCACATCCATGTTGTTGAACAGGTTAAAGCCCTGGAACACCATGCCGATGTCCTCACGCAGCTTGTTAATGTTGCAGCGCTCGGCCGTGAGGTCCTGGCCGTGGAACCAGATGTGGCCCGCGTCCGGGGTCTCGAGCAGATTGAGGCAGCGCAGGAAGGTCGACTTGCCCGAGCCCGAGGCGCCGATAATGGTGACGACCTCGCCGGGGTTAACGGACAGGTCGATGCCCTTGAGTACCTCGAGCGAGCCGAAGCTCTTGCGCAGGCCCTCGACGCGGATGAGCGGCTCATTGGTCTGTGCGGCGGCCGCAACGCCGGTAGTGGCGGTATCTGCCATGATGATTCTCCTCGTCTTAAGCCTAGTTAGAGCTGGGCAGCGTGGCCGGAGCCTCGGCACCGAGCTTTTTGCCAAAGGCTTCGAGCAGGCGGCTCGCCACGAGCGTCAGGATCAGGTAGACCACGAGCGCCACGCAGTAGACCTCCATCTGGCGGTAGTACACGCCGGCGACCGTGGTAGTAGCGTACATAAGGTCGAACACGCCGATGACCGAGAGCACCGACGAATCCTTGATGTTGATGATGAGCTCGTTGGTGAGCGCCGGAATCGCATTTTTAATGCCCTGGGGGAACACGACTTTGCGCATGGCCTGCCACTGCGACAGGCCCAGCGATCGCGCCGCCTCGGCTTGGCCGGAATCGATGGACTCGATGCCGCCGCGCAGGACCTCCATCATGTAGGCGGTGGAGTTGAGCGAGATGGTGACGAGGCCGGCGGTGAAGGTGCTCCAGATCTGGTTGGCCTGGGCGGTCTCGAAGCCCATGCCGCGCAAAACGGTGAAGCCCGCGTAATAGATGAGCAGGCCCTGGACCATCATGGGCGTGCCGCGCACGATGGTGGAGTAGACGGTCGCAAAGCCGCGGCCGATACTCTTAACGAAGCGCACCAGGTCGTTATCCACGCGGTCGAACGTCTGAATGCGTAGGAACACGAAGAGCAGCGCCAGGAAGAATGCGATGACGGTGCCGAAGGTGGCAAGCGCGATGGTGATCTCGATACCGCGAATGAAGAAGTCCCCGCTCTTGTAGGTCATGTAGACCAGGCTCGACAAAAAGTCGCTGGGGTTGGAATCCGAGACAATGCTCACCTGCACCAGGTCGATAAACGACATGACGCAGCGGTCGATAAAGAAAACTGCCGCGATGGCGACCACGACGTAGCTGCCCAGGCGTGCGCCACGACGGCAGCGCTCGGATGCGAACGGCGACTTTTCGCGATAGTCGTTCCAGTGCATGAGCTTGGTGACCAGCGCCGCCGCCGACACGACGAGCCAGGCCCAAAGGATTGCCCAGAGGCAGTCTTGGAAGATACCGGTGGGGGCCAAGAAGCTCAGCGGCGTGGGGTTGCGTTGGCTAAACGCCAGGCCGAGCGCCGCGATAACACTCGTGCCCAGGTATACATAACGGTGGTCGGCCTTGATAAAGGAGGCCAGGCGATTAATGGTTTTCATGCTGCCTCCCTATGCCGGCTGACGGTCGAGGCACGCGTCCCACATTTGGTCGCGCTCCTCTTGGCTAATGCCCTTGAGTGTCTTGTCGATGAGCTTAAGCAGCTTGTCCGAGCCCTTGCGGCAACCGACATTTGCCGTGACCTCCTGCTTAAAGCCCTCGCCCTCGGCAAACTGGATGGGGACGATACCGGGATTTTGGGCCATATAGCCCTTCTCATTCTCGGTGTTGTAAGTCACGGCGTCGCAGGTGCCCTGCAGCAGATTCGAAAACACCGTGGGGACCGAGTCGACCGGGTTTTTGTGGACAACGCCCGGGATCTCGTCGATGACGGTATCGAGCATGGTGTCCTTTTGCCCGAGCACCGTAGCGCCGCTAAAGTCGCTGAGCTTGGTCGCGTTTTGGTAGGGGGAACCCTCTTTTACGAACAGGCCAAAGTAGCCAATGAAGTACGGATCGGAAAAGCCGACGGACTCCTCGCGCTCGGGCGTGGCGCTCATGCCGGCAATGATGAGGTCGATCTGGCCGTTGTTGAGCGAATCGATAAGACCCGAGAAGCTCTGTTTGACGGCAACGGGCTCGCCGCCGAGGGCCTTGCAGACGATCTTGGCGATCTGCACGTCGTAACCATCGGCATAGGCGCCCTGCACGTTGTCGATGGGGATGGTGTACTCGCTGGCTTCGGAGACCTGCCAGTTGTACGGGGCGTAGGCCGCCTCCATGCCAATGCGGATCTTGTCCTTGCCGATCACGGAATCGGACAGGTCGTCGCGACCGCCGCCCGTCGTGGGCCGAACCACCTTGAGCGTTGACGGGCGCTGACAGCCGGCAAGCGCGCCGGCGACGACGGAAGCGCTCGCAGCGAGAGCGCTACCCAAAAAGATGCGACGGCTGCATACCGGCTGTGGATGCGCGTCGCGTTGATGGGGAGAATGCATAATCTGCCTTCCCTGTTGAATCGTATGCTGACGACTTAACAGGATATACGCCAGCAACTAGCAGCGCAGCACAAGCTCGAAAAATTAATAGACACGCGGTAGTCATTGGGGACGCCGATGTTTTGGCAATGCCGGCGAGCGACGTCCAGAGCGAACAAGTGGCATGAAAAAGGCAAGGCATGACCAGAAGGTCTATGCCTTGCCTTTTGAATGACAACTTGTCGCTCTGGACGACGCGCAGCATCGACCGAGCGGCGGAACCTCTAGAGCAAGGTAACGCTAAAACTGCGCTTGTCCGTCTCGCCCGGGGCCAGGGTGATGGTGTTGACCTTGTGCTCAAAGACATCGTCCTCGGTGTCCATGGTGGTGTGACCGGTCCAGGGCTCGAGCGCCACAAACGGAGCGTCGTTGGCGGCAGACCACACGCCAATGTACTTAAAGCCCTCAAAGTCGATCTTGACGCCGTGACCCGACTTGCGGCCGCGCAGCGTGAGCGTGGAGCCCGGGGTATCGGTGAACATGATGGCGTCGTTATCGAAGCTGCGGTGCGTGATGGGCAGCACGTCCGAGTTATCGGGAGCCTTGTAGCTGCCCTCGAACGTCATAAGACCGTCGGGCGTGATGATGGGAGCCTCGTTAGTCCAAGCCTCGGTAAACGCCAGCTCGTAATCCTCGAATGCCTCGTCCTCGGCACCGGGAGCCGGTACGTTAAACGCAGGGTGGCCGCCCACCGAGAACGGCAGGTCCACGTCGCCGGTATTGGTGACGGCAAAGGTCTGCGTGAGGATGGCGTCGCCGGTCAGGGCATAGGTCATGTTGAGCTTAAAGTGGAACGGAAAGGCCTTGAGCGACTCGGACGTGTCGGTGATCTCGTACGTTACCGAGGAGCCGTCCTCCGAAACCTCGACCAGCTTGTGCTCGACGATGCGCGCGAGTCCGTGGCGCGGCATCTCGCAGGTGCCGGCCGCAGACGTTGCCGTGTTGTTGCGCAGCGAACCCACAATGGGGAACAGGATGGGCGCATGCTTGCCCCAAAAGGCGGGGTCGCCCTGCCACAGATACTCGTTGCCGTTGAGAGCAAGGCTCGTGAGCTGGGCGCCCATGGAATCGATGGCCGCGGTGAGGCCGCCGCGCTTGATGGTAGTGACGGTAGACATGCTACTTCCTCCAAAAGTAAACAATAGTGTCGAGGGCTATTGTCCCACTCTTGGCGGCGGGACGGGACGGCAGGCGATTGTTGAGTAGCCATAGCGGAATGAGCGGCGAGCGCCTACTGGGTATCTACGTAAAGGTCAAACCCGCCCTGTGGCGTGGTGTCGACCGTATCGGGCGCCTGCGAGTTAAAGCTCACGGGAACCATGCGCTTTGAGGCACGGAAGCGCGTGCCGTCGGTGGCGACGGGCGGTTCATCGACGGTGAGCTCGTAGTCGCCGGGCTTAAGTTCGATGCCGTCACCAGCGGAATTGACGTATTGATACTCGTCAATCGTCTGCCCTTTGAGCGTGCGCCCCACGATATGGATGAGCATTTGGCTGTCGCCGCGCGCGGTGTCCCACGTCGCGCCGTCCTTGACCTCGACCGACACATGTACCGAGCGCGTGCGGCCGAGCGATTGCTCGACAGACATCTCGACCCTGGCGGCGTCTTTTCGCTGCTGCTCGACATGGCTCCAGACGTTTCCAATTACCGAGCATGCGATAACGCCGGCCATGAAGGCGATAAGGATGGGGCCAAGCGGAGAGCGACGTCCTGCATCTTCCTCGCGAGACAGATTGGGGCGACGTGTGGGTGCGGGCGCCTGAGCGCCCTGCGAGGGCACGTCGAGAATACTGAAGGATGCCGTGCTGTCGGGATCGATGGTGTGACGCGGCTGCGGGGTCTTTGCCGGCGAGATCGACATGTCGGCTGGCTCGCCGAGCGTGGCCGTAGCGTCGGCCTTGGCCTCGTCTGCCTCGGCCTGGGCCCAAGCTTGTTCGAAGGTCAGGGGCTCGACGGGATCGAGGGCGGCGTCCGAGTCGGCGGCGACGTCGTTGCCGGTCTCGTCCTCGTCGCTCGACACGCCACGCGGCGTAGGCTCGTCCCACCCCTCGTCCGGAGTCTCACCCTCGCTATACCACCATTCAAAGTTATCGATATCCATACGGGGCGCCCCTTAGGCCTCGCAAATAAACACTCGCTAGTTTTATACCCCCAGACGGCACCGAAGCTCACCCGCGCCGGACACAAAAACCGTCACAACATTCGACGCTTTTCCTCGATTTCGAGATTTTCGCCGAATGTTGTGACGGTTTGGGCGACTGGCCGGCAGCGCAATGCGACAAAGGGACTGTCTCTTTGTCACATTCTGTTAGAGTTGCAGGGATTGAATCCCGCTTATTAATGCGACATTGGAGTGACAACCTTGACCGCCGCAACCACGCCTAAAAGTAAGTCAACCGCCGCCGCGCTCTCCCCCGCGCGCACCAGGCTCTGCCTGGCGCTGCTCGTGCTGTTGGGATTCTCGCTCGGCTGCTCCGAGTTCGTGGTCATCGGCATCGAAAGCGACCTGGCGACGGAACTCGGCGTATCACTTGCCACTGCGGGCCAGCTCATCAGCGTGTTCGCGCTGGTCTACGCCATCGCGACGCCGGTGCTTGCGCTCAGCACGGGGCGCTTCCGTCGTTACCAGCTGCTCGTGTGCTACAGCATTATCTTTGTGCTCGGCAATCTGGTCATGGCGTTGGCGCCCAACTTCCAGGTACTGTTTATCTCGCGCATTGTCCTGGGATCCGTCTCGGGCGCACTGCTCGCCGTGGGCGTGACGTACATCCCCGAGCTGCTGTCCCCGCAGCAAACTTCGCTTGCCATCTCGGTCGTGTACGGCGCGTTTTCCGTGGCGATGGTCTTTGTGACCTCGATTGGCAAGTTTGTGGCCGACACGCTCGACTGGCACGTGGCCATGTACGGTACGCTGACCTTTGCCGTTTTGATCTGCGGAGCGCTCGTGGCGTTTATGCCGCGCGCCGGACAGACCGACGAACCCGCTACCTTCCGCGAGCAGGCGGGTCTGCTACGCGAACCGAGCATCATCACCGGTATGCTCATCTTTTTGTTTGGCGTGGGATCGGTCTATGTGTTCTACGGCTACGTGACGCCTTATCTTGAGCAGGTGCTGGGCATGGGCACTGTTCAGGCAAGCACCACGCTTATGGCCTACGGCGTGTTCTGCCTGGTCTCGAACATCTTGGGCGGATGGATCGACGCGCGCTTTGGCATGAAGGCGCTGCTTGTGACGTTTGTGCTGCAAGCTGCGGCGTTACTCGGGCTGTTTGCCGTGGGCGACACCATGCCGCTCGCGCTGGTCTTTGTCTTTAGCCTAGCGCTGCTCATGTACCTGTTCTCGGTGTCATGCATCACGCACTTTATGGACGTGGCGCGCAGCCGCCATCCCAAATCGATGGTACTCGCGAGCTCGGTAGAACCCATGGCGTTTAACGTCGGCATTTCGTTTGGCACCGCAGTGGGCGGCGCCGTGGTGAGCAGCGTTGGCATTGCCTACGTTGGCGCGGTTGGTGCCGCGTTCTCGCTTGTGGCCTGGGCGCTTACGCTGGTGACGATTAAGTTGGCTCGCTGGGAGCGCAAGCGGGCGAGGGCGTAAGCGCAGATGCGATACTCGAGCTCGATGATGGCGATCGAAAGGAAACCGCATATGCAACGCGTACTGTTTATCTGTCATGGGAACATCTGCCGCTCGACGATGGCTGAGTCGGTGTTTACCGAGCTCGTGCGCCGCGCCGAGCGCGAGGACGAATTTGTCATTGACTCCGCCGCCACCTCGACCGAGGAGATTGGCAACCCGCCGCATCACGGCACTGTTGCCAAGCTTGCCGAGGTCGGGATTCCCGTTGTCGCACATCGCGCGCGTCAGGTACGCCGCGCGGAGTATAGCGACTGGGACCATATTGTCTATATGGATTCCGAGAACGCCCGCGGCCTGCATCGCATCTTTGGTAAGGATCCCGATGGCAAGGTCTCGCGCCTGCTCGATTGGACCGAGCGCCCCGGCGACGTGGCCGATCCCTGGTACACCGGCAACTTCGATGCCACCTACCGCGACGTGCTCGACGGTTGCATCGCTATGCTCGAGCAGCTGTAGGCGCTCGGGCGGCGCGGGCACACGGGCCACGCCATCGGCATAAAACGAGCGTGGATTTTCTCCCACTTTGAGCGTTCGAGTGCGCTCTAAACGGGAGAAAATCCACGCTCGTTATCTCGGTGGGAGAAAATCCACACTCATGAATGTGACAAAGGGACTGTCCCTTTGTCACATCCGGGACTGGCCCTAGACCGGCTTGACCTCCAGCTTTATCCCCTCGGCGCAGGAGTCGCCCAAAACATCCGAAAGGGCCCAGGTCGCATATAGCGGCAAATAGAGAACCGCTCCGTTGCGTTCAACGTTGCCTCTCGAGAAAACAATCCCGAGCCTTACGCCATATTCAGCCGTATCAAGCACATGACCGAGCGCAGCGTGCGCGTGGTAATAGGAGCCCGATTTAACCTCGATCGGAACAGCCGTCCCATCCGGTCCATCGACCACAAAGTCCACTTCACCGCGCTTTTTTGTCTGATAGTAGTAAAGCTGGCGATTTTGGGCAGCCAGCTGCTGGGCC
>JAUMNV010000069.1 GCA_031295725.1 Collinsella sp. | reverse complement strand
GCCCCACTGCTTCTCGGTGTAGCCCTTCACGAGCGTCTCGAAGATGTCGCGGCCGACGAGCGACAGCGCCTGCTCCTCGAGGTTCTGCGGCTCGCCGATGTTCTCGGCGGCCACCTGCTCGGCGATCTTGGCCTTGGCGTCTGCCGGCGTGACGACGCCCGGCCACATCTTGGCGAAGGTGTTCATGTTGAAGGGCATGTTGTACATGCTGCCGTGGAAGTTGGCTACCGGCGAGTTGACGTAGTTGTTGAACTCGGCGAAGCGGTTGACGTAGTCCCAGACGTCCCTCATGGAGGTGTGGAAGATGTGGGCGCCGTAACGGTGGACCTGGATGCCCTCGACGTCCTCGGTGTAGACGTTGCCGGCGATGTGGTCGCGGCGGTCGATGACCAGGACCGACTTGCCGGCGCGCCTGGCGGCGTTGGCGAAGACGGCGCCAGAGAGGCCGGCGCCGACGACAAGGTAATCGAACTGGGACATGGATGAACTCCTTTTGATTTGGTGTTTGGTGGGGTTAGCGGAACAAGCGCAGCTGATCGATTAATGTTGCTGGGTTAGTTTCGATTTCATAAATGTAGCTGATGATGCCTGTCTGGATTTAATTTGTGCTGAAGCCACTTTCAGCCTTGTTGGCATTACCGGTTGTATCAGCGGCTTATGCCTGGTACGCAGCGGTTTCCGAGGCTGAATTGCTTCCGCTGTGGCTGCTATGGGCATAGTCGCGCTGACCATGGACGTGCACGCGATCGCGCAGAGCAGGTAGCAAAGTGTCGTTTCATAGCGGAGCCTCTCGGTGAGCAGCCAATAGGGTCCGAAGGCAGCTCCAGGCCAGCACTCCGCACATATTTTGTTAGGGTATATTTTACGGGAACCCCAGTCAACAACAGCGAGCTTTCTGGACTCAGTTGAAGGGTTGGGACGGTGTTTGGTTGGCCAGTGGCGTTGTGGTTCGCGCTGGGTTGGCTATACGCGATGCGGGAGCTTCAGCGTGAGGCCGTCTTGCGTTTCTCGGAGGCTCGGTACCGGGACCTTCCTGGAAAAGTCCGCGAGGCTCCTGCCCAGGTCCAGCTCTGCATGGTCGTATTCTTCAATTTTGCAGCCAGGGTGATTCTCGTCTGGTAAAAGGCGACATTCGACCGGTCGCGACCCGATGATTCGATACTCCTTTTGATATGCGTACTTGGGCGTTTTGATAACGAGATTGTGCGGGATGCCCTCAAAGATCTCGCGGATCAGTTTTGGCCCGGGGACACCGTAGGAGATGGGACCGTGGGCGTGGATGTTCCTGTCGTCGGCGATTTGCGTGTCGGCGAGGCGCGCGAAGCTGTCGTACTGCACAATGCCGATCCATCCGTCTGCACATCCGAACTCCCGGATCATGCGCTTCGGGATTTGGACAGAACTGTCGACGATGTCGTTCTCGCGGACCGTGTACATGCAGTAGATGGGCAGGCGGGTGTATCCGTAGAGACACTCGTGTCGGTGGCGTGCATCTCGGCCACGGTGGCCACGAGGGCGCGGTCGACGCGCCAGTGGTGCTCGATCACGCCCTCCGGGAAGAAACTGCTGGAGCGCAGTTTGGGGATGCACAGCGTCAGCGTTCCCACGCAGGTGGCGGGGCTGTGCTCGCGGTAGCCGTTGCGGCTGTTCGCCCCGCCGCCGCACAGCTGGTCGGCCTCGGCGTCCATCACGGCGTTCACGACCTGCTCGGCGAGCCTGCGCAGCAGCTCCTGCATATCGATGGCCCCGCCGTCGAACCGGGGCATGGCGAGCATGTTCGGCGTCGGGTCTGACAAGATTTCCGTAGCGGTCTTCGTCCTTTCCCAGAACCTGTTGATGTGGTGGTTTCAGATTCCAGGACGAAGGCCGCTCTTCGTTAAACGGACGCTAGGGCGTCGCCCTTACACCAACATTTTCGACGCGATCTTGATTACTGAACTACTGTTAGATTGGCCTTTCGTCCGTATGTCTTACTTGAGGGCGTTTTCCCGCCCACTACAACTTGCGCACTTGTTCCGGTAAGCAGCTGATAGCACAGCTCAAGTGGCAATGCGGTTTCATCAGATGCCGTGCTTAGCTTTTTTGGCATCTTCGAGAGCAGAGTGATGACCTGCTTATTTACCTCAGATTGTTCCGGAATTATCGCGTTGGGCTCATCCGTTCTCCATCTTGCCGCGCTTAATTGCTTGAAAAGATTGTGATACTGCCAATCCGTGAGTAAGCCAATGTCGTGTGATCTATAGATGAATGCTGCCACAGATACCTTCCATCGCTTTTTAAGGACTACTGCGTCCCGCAGGCTGAAGCCTCTAGGCGTATATTTCAGCATGGTTGATTTAGGCATTAGGAAGGCTGAGGCAAACCTGTTCGCCTCAGCTTCGATTTCTTTTGTAGCTGAAGATCCCATATCGAGATTTCGATGCATCACTAGATGTCCGAGTTCATGAGCCGCATCCATCCTGCGTCGCTCACCACTCTTTGAAGTCGTGAGAAACACATATGGACGCTTGGTCTTTGGCTCCCAGTATGAAAAGGCGTCAACCTCGATTCCGATCTCTCCGGCAAAGAAAATGCGGATGCCGTGACTCTCCAGGAGGGCTAGCAAATTTGGGATGGCGCCGTCTCCCATTTTCCATTCTTTGCGAAGCATTTCTGCGGCGAGAACGGGATCTATGCCTTCTATGGTGGGGACATCTGATTTTGGTAGGTTGAACTTGGCGTTGCACCAGTCGGATAGTTCCGTTGCGAGCGTTGCCTCGGCGGTTGCGATGTCTTTTTGGCTTCTTTTGAGCTTAGTTCTTGCTCTAAATGAAATAGCCTCTTCTGGCATAGTCTCTGCTGTATGTAAATTAAAAAATGCTATGGGAAAACGCAGTGCTTGTATCAAGCGCTGCTCGATTTCTGAACTTGGATTAGTAATGTTGTTTTCGTAGTCGGCGATAGACTTGGGCGTGACCTTTACAAGCTCAGCCAGCTCTTTTTTCGAAAAGCCTCTCATTTTCCGTGCAAGAGTTAGGCGTGTGCCTTCCATTTACTTCCTCATTCGGATGGTAGTTTCAAATCGGTTGTTATTTCTAATGATTTGGGGTCCGTATGAGCTTTTGGCTAATATCCAACCGCCATATCAGTTTCACTCGGTTCAATGGGCGAAATGCTGATGGTCGGCACCTCTTCATCGGGCGGGAGCGAAATCTGGACGTTCTGCAGCGGAATGGGATTCATAATGATGCGTTTAATCCATCCACCGACCTGGTTGTTTTCGTCAAAATGTGGCTTTGATAGCTCCATGCGGATCTCCTGGTGACAATAATCCACACAGATTACTAAATACCACAATTTCCCTTCTTGTTGATCGACGGTGTAATTATCTGTATCGAATAGGGTCATTTGACCGTCTACGACTGATGGTGTCTTGCCCTTCTCTTTTAGCTTTGGGCCAGAACCCCCATTTACGCCAGTTGAGGCGTCGCCTGTGGCAACGGTAATCTTGACGCTACCGTCTTCGGAAATCGTATAGGGTAGGTTTTTAACGCTCTCTGACTTCCAGCCCTTTATTGCCATCAGCTCGCAAATTTTGGCAATTGAGTTGTGATACATAAAAGTGCCGCGTGCCGTTGGGGCAAGATGGCCGTTGTCCATAATGGCCGTGCAGTCCCGTGCATATTCCAGCGCCTCTCTGAACACATCTTCGGTAAGGTCCGGATGCACATCAGAAGGGCTTGCAAAGCAAGGTCGTTGGTGGCCCCTTGGCGTGAGGCTACAATACTGTCGAGCTAACATGAATCTCCAATCAACTACATTTTCTTAACCTAATTCTAGGTCTAGAAAATGTAGTTGGCAAGTGCCCGGCGATTCATTGATTTGATGCGTAATTTGTTAGAGTGCTGTTTCTGCTGTTGGCTGATATAGCGGATTTGGCCGGCGTTGCATCGGCGTCTATCGACATCTATTGATTAGGACTTGAGAGTAAAATAGTTCGAATCAGGTTGTCTTTGTTGATGCTATCGGGGAGCGGTTACTATGAATAGCGTTTATGGTTCTGAGTGGAGGAAGTGGGATTTCCACGTACATACTCCTTATTCGGTTCTGAACAATCAGTTTGGGATTAATGCCAGTGGTGATTCGGACACCGGCTTTGATAGATATGTACAGTAGCTTTTCTCAAAAGCAATCGAAAAGGATATATGGGCAATAGGTATCACTGACTATTTCTCAATTGATGGTTACAAACGCATTCACAATAACTATCTGAATAACCCAACTAAAATGGCGGAGCTGTTCCCAGATGATGGCGCTCGCGAAAGAATTGGGCAGATGCTCGTTTTTCCTAATATCGAGTTCCGATTGAATCAGTTTGTTCATAGGGAAGACAATTGCGATCCAATTGGCTATCATGTCTTGTTTTCAGATGAGGTTAATCCTGAGGAAATCGAGGAAAACTTCCTCCAAAAGTTGCAATGCGCCCCTGATTTCAATCAATCATGGACATTAACGCATCGTAATATTGAGCAGCTCGGTGATACTGCGCGTTTGGGCCATTACCACGGGCATTACGGCCGGCGCCGGCATGTATGCGCTCGTGGCGCTCACGGCGGTGGTGATCGTGGTGATGATCGCCGGCTTTGCGAGCCATCAGGACAAGGCGCGCGTGTACATGATGGTCATTCACTACACGGGCCAGACCACCGGCGACGATATCGTGCGTGCATTTGGGCGTACTAAGTTTACGGTGAAGTCCAAGACCATGCGCGGTGACAAGGTGGAGATGGCCGCCGAGGTGTTCTCGGACGGTGTGGATATGCCCTATGCCGACGCGATTCGCGCGCTCGACGGCGTGGAGGACCTGACGCTCATCCAGTACAACGGCGAATATCACGGGTAACTATGTTACGGCGTTTTAACAAACGCCGGACCGCTCGACGCTGCGCGGGCATCTGCCGGGCGATCTGCCGTTCAAACCGTCGCTCGCGTACATAAAGTACGCGTCGTTCCTCTTTCGCGGCACCTCGCCTCGGCAGCTGCCCGCTCGCTGGCGTATGCTCGACCTGGATGGGCGAGTTGATTCATTGAGCGCGTTCGCGGGTATTATGGTGAAAGCGATTTCAATGACAGGGGTGCTCGTGGTAAAGATGAAAGATGTGGCCGAGCTGGCCGGCGTTTCGAGCGCCGCCGTCTCGCGCTACCTCAACGGTGGATATATCTCGGCGGACAAAGCCGAGCGCATTAAGCAGGCGATTGAGCTGACCGGATACGTGCGATCCAGCCAGGCTCGCGCGCTGCGCACCGGCTCCACTAAGCTCATCGGCGTTATCGTGCCTAAGATCAACTCGGAATCTGTGAGCCGCATTACCGCCGGTATTGGCCAGGTGCTCGGTCGTCGTGGCTACCAGATGCTCCTTGCCAATACCGACAACGCGGCCGATCGCGAGCTCGAGTACCTCGATTTATTCCAAAACCACCCGGTTGATGGCATTGTGCTGGTGGCAACCATGATTACCGACGAGCACCGTCGGGCGATTGAGTCGTGCCGCGTGCCCATTGTGCTGATCGGCCAACATGTCGAGGGCGCGGCGTGCGTGTATCACGACGATTACGAGGCCGCCTTTGAGCTGGGCCATGCGCTTGCGGGTCGCGTGGATGGCAAGATTGCCTACATCGGAGTTACGGATGAGGACCGCGCGGCCGGTTTCGACCGTCGTCGCGGTTTTGAGGCCGGCTTGCGCGCCGCGGGCGCGGTGCTTGATCCGAGCCAGATTCGCCAGGGGTCATTTACGCTCGACTCGGGCTATCGCGCTGCGCGCGAACTGCTCTCCGTCGATCCCGATGTTTCGTTTATCGCGTGCGCGACCGACACTATGGCGGCCGGCGCCCTGCGCGCTTTTGACGAGGCGCGCGGCATGGGCGAGGGCGTGCGTCGCGTGAGCGGTTTTGGCGACAACGCGTTTTTGCGCGCGCTGACGGGCGGCATTCCTACCGTGCATTACGGCTACCTGACCAGCGGCGTCGAGGCGACCAATATGTTGCTCAACACGCTCGATGGCGTGGAGGGGGAGCGCGGTCTCAAGACGCTCAAGCTCGGCCATCAGCTTATGAATGTCTAGGCTTTGGGCATGTCTGCCTGCCTTTGAGGCCCCTGTTTCGCCTCAAAACTACCATTCACCGGCTAATTTCTACCGTTTACCGCTATATGAAAACGATTACAGACATATGAAACTGAAAACGATTACAGTGTAAGTGTCAAAGATGGCCGGGTGTAAATGCGCCCGTTGGAGGAAAGGGAAGTCATGGACTACCGCAAATCAGCCCAAGAGGTGCTCGACAACATCGGTGGCGCCGACAACGTTGTTTCGGCCGCACACTGCGCCACGCGTCTGCGCCTGGTGATTGCCGATAATTCCAAGGTTAACAAGGAAGCCATCGAGAATGTCGATGGCGCCAAGGGCGTCTTTGAGGCTCAGGGCCAGCTCCAGATTATTTTTGGCACCGGTACCGTCAACAAGGTCTACGAGGAGTTCATCGCGCTCAGTGGCGTCGAGGCTGCCACCAAGGCCGAGGTCAAGGAGGCCGCGGCACAGCAGCAGAACATCTTTATGCGCGCCATTAAGGTGCTCGGCGACGTCTTTGTCCCCATCATCCCCGCCATCGTGGCTTCGGGCCTGCTGCTGGGCATTATGAGCGCCCTCAACTTTATGGCCTCCAACGGCTTTATCGCGCTCGACACCAATAACTTTATCTACAAGATCGCCGACTTGGTCTCGGGCACGTCCTTTGGCATTCTGCAGATCCTGATCGGTTACTCCGCCGCTAAGGCCTTTGGCGCCAACCCGTATCTGGGCGCTGTCGTCGGTGGTGCATTCATCAACTCCTCGCTGCAGAGCGCTTACACGGTTGCTTCCGAGGGCGTTCAGACCATGGTTACTGTTATTCCCGGTGTGTACAGCTTTGAGTGGGTCGGCTATCAGGGCCATGTGATCCCCATCGTTATCGCCTGCGCCATTCTGGCCTTCCTCGAGAAGCGCCTGCACAAGATCGTTCCCGAGATGTTCGACCTCTTTGTGACTCCGCTCGTCTCGGTGTTCGTGACCGTGCTCGTGACGCTCGTTGCCGTCGGCCCCATCTTTGTCTGGGCCGAGAACGCCATCCTCGGTCTGATCCAGGCCCTGCTGACCCTGCCCTTCGGCATCGGTTCCTTTATCGTCGGCCTGTTCTATGCCCCCACGGTCGTTACCGGTATCCACCAGATGTACACCGCCATCGACCTGGGTCAGCTTGCCCAGTACGGTGTGACCTATTGGCTGCCCATCGCCAGTGCCGCCAACATCGCCCAGGGTGGCGCCGCTCTCGCCGTTGCCTTTAAGACCCGCGATGCCAAGATCAAGGGCCTGGCGCTTCCTTCGGCTCTGTCCGCCTTCATGGGTATTACCGAGCCTGCCATCTTTGGTGTGAACCTGCGCTTCTTTAAGCCCATCATCGCCGGCTGCATCGGCGGCGGTTGCGGTGCCCTGGTCTGCGCACTCACCTCGCTTGCTGCTTCCGGCACCGGCGTTACCGGCATCTTCGGTATCCTGCTGTGCCTGGCCCAGCCCGTGCAGTACGCGATCATGTTTGCGGTCGCCGCGCTGGTTTCCTTTGCCGTCTCGTTTGTCCTGTACAAGGACGAGCCCAAGGCTTCCGAGCAGGCCTAAGAGCTTTTGATTGAGGGGCGCCCGCGGGTTGTATGCTCGCGGGCGTTTCCCGTATCTGGTGTCGATCTCTGGCGCCTTGTTACTTTCGATCCGTTAGGACTTTGATATGTCTAATGCACTTGGCCGCGACCTTGCAAAGCTGGTTGCCGCTGTTGGCACCGCCGCCTCTGAGTGCGGTCATGGCGCGTATGGCCAGCACTTCCATATTATGCCGCCGGCGGGTTGGCTCAACGACCCCAACGGTCTCTGCCAGGTGGGTGGCGTGTTTCACGCGTACTTCCAGTATGCCCCGTTTGATGTGAACGGTGGCGTAAAGATGTGGGGCCATGCCACAAGCCGCGACCTTATGAACTGGGAATATGTTGGCGCTCCGCTGCTGCCCGACGAGCCGTTCGATTGCCACGGCGTGTATTCGGGCTCCGCGCTTGCCGAGGACGGCCGCATTCGCGTACTGTACACAGGCAACGTTAAACTCTCCGATGCAGACGGCACGTACGACTACGTCAATACCGGCCGCCGCGCCGATACCGTTTATGTCGAGAGCGTTGATGGCCTTGCCGGTCGGGAGTTCAGCCAAAAGCGTGTGGTGCTGGCGTCCGAGGATTATCCCGAGGATTTGACCTGCCATGTGCGCGATCCCAAGGTGTGGCGCGATGATAATGGGCGTTACCACATGGTGCTGGGCGCGCGTCGTCGCGTGGATGGGCCGCATGTCGATAGTCGATTTTGCGCCATGCACGGCGAGGGTGCCGGGCGCGATGTGGGCGAGATCCTGGTGTATGGCTCGGCCGATATGCTGAGTTGGGAGCTCGAGAGCCGCGTGTCTACCCCCGAGCGCTTTGGCTTTATGTGGGAGTGCCCGGGGTATCTGGAGCTTGAGGCGAATGGCGGCGTGCCGGCAAGGTTTCTGTCTTTCTCTCCCCAGGGGCTCGAGGGCGACCGTTGGGACCGCGGCAATGTGTATGCAGCGGGCTACATGCCCGTTACGGGTAACATTACGGGTGGCAAGGACGCTTATGATCTGGGCGAGTTCCGTCTGTGGGACGCCGGTTTTGACTTCTATGCTCCGCAGGAGTTCACGACCGAGGACGGTCGCCACATTCTGATCGGCTGGATGGGCATGCCCGATGAGTCGACCTATGGCAACGACCCCACCGTGGCGTGCGGCTGGCAGCACTGCATGACGGTGCCGCGTGAGCTTACAGTCGGTGCCGGCGGCGTGGTGCTGCAGCAGCCGGCGCACGAGATTGAGCACCATTATGCCTTGGCGCGTGTGGGGGAGGGCTCGTTGGAGGTTGCCGGCGATACCTGCTTTGACGTTGTTGTCGACGGTGTCGACGGCGCGTTTACCGCGATTGTTGATGGCGAGCTGAAGCTGGCGTTTGTGCCCGCCGAGGGCGAACTGCCCTCGCGCTTTGAGATGCGATTTACCGATGAGGGTCGCGCTTCTGCCGGCTGCGGTCGCACCGTGCGTTGGGAGCCCGTCGACGAGGTTCGTAACGTGCGCATTGTCGGCGATATCTCGTCGGTCGAGGTGTTTGTGAACGATGGCGCACTCGTGTTCTCGACGCGCATCTATCCCGAGGCCTATGGCGTGACCGTTGACGCCCCGGGTGCGAGCGTGACCTATCATACGCTCATCATCTAGGCGATTCGTCGCATATCGGCGCTATACTGCAGCCGTTACCCACGATGCGGGAAACATCCGCATCGTGGGTTTTTGTTAATGAAGGGAGGTTGCCGTATGGGCGTACAGCAGCTAGAAGAGGCCTGGGCTGCAAGGACTGGCGCGCGTGAGGCGCGGTTGCTTGTGGCCTCGCATGTGCCAGCAGCGCTGTCGCAGCTGGGGATTGTGCGTCCCGGTGACCGCCTGGTGGTCTTTGCGGACGACTTTGCCGATGCGTTTGCGAGCGGATTTGACGGCTGCGATGTTGTGATGGTGGGGGAGCCGTCTGTCGAGGCGTTTGCTGCGGCGTCCGGTGGCTTTGCCGGCTCGTTTGACGCTGAGGGTCCGCACCTGTGGTGGCTCGTCAACTCCATCGGCGGGTTTGGTCTGCGTGTGCCTGATCTTCGTGCGCTGGGTCGGGCGGCGCGTGAGGCCCATGCGCTGCTGGTTGTGGACAACACCGTGGCGTCAGCTTTTGGCTGCGATTCGCTGCGGCTGGGTTCTGCGCTGTCGCTCGAGGCGCTCGATCGCGTATGCGCCGGTGATGCTCCGCGCAAGTTGGTTGCCGTATCGGTCGCGCGCTCGCAGCTCAAGCGCCATCGTGTGGATGCCGCGGCCGAGTGCGCGCATGCCCTGCTTGAGGGCTGTGGCTTGGCCAAGTTTGAATTGACTGCTGACGAGGCCGGTGTGCTGGAGCGGGGACTGGACTCGCTCGACGTCCGTATGCAGGCGCATTTCGACCGC
>JAUMNV010000055.1 GCA_031295725.1 Collinsella sp. | reverse complement strand
GCGCCACCGGTCTCCTCGACATAGGTGCGGGACTCGGAATCGAGATACAGGTTCTCGGCATAGCCCTCGCGGTGAGCCTCCATCGTGGGCTTGAGGGACATGGCGTAGTTCAGGCCGGCCTTGATGTTGCCGGTGCCATGCGGTGCTGCACGGTCATACTCGGAAACGCGCAGCTTGACGGGCTTGAGGCCACCCTTAAAGTACGGACCGACCGGGGTCACGAGAATGCGGAACGTGTACTCAGGAGCGGGAGCCACGCCGATCACGTCACCGGAGCCGATCATAAACGGACGCACGTACAGGGTCGCGCCGGAACCGAAGGGCGGAACCCAGGCGGCGTTGGCAGAAACGACCTGCTTGACGGCCTCAACGAACTTGTCCTTGGGAAACGGGGGCATCTCGAGGCGCTGGGCAGAGTTATACATACGCTCAGCGTTCATGTCGGGACGGAAGCAGACGATGCTGCCGTCCTCGGCGGTGTAGGCCTTCAGGCCCTCAAAGACCTCCTGGCAGTAATGGAAGATACCGCCGCACTCGGAGACATGCAGGGTGTGGTCGGTGGTCAGGCCGCCCTCGTCCCACTCGCCATCCTTCCAATGAGCCTCGTAGCTGTAATCGGTCTTCATGTAGCCAAAGCCGAGGCTACCCCAATCGATATCCTTCTTCTCGACAGTCATATGTCGCTCCTTACATACACAGTTGCATACTCGCGAACCCGCACGCAAGGACCGAGGCCGACCGCGTCGCAACGTCGCACGCCCGGAGCGTAGAGCCGGACGGGACACGCGAGCAGCATCAAAGCCGATGGCACGTCGATTCGCATGCACGAGATTGTACTCCGCACGCGCGTCGGATAAAACGTTTTTCTTTAACTAACTAAAGTATTTTCATTTGACCGAAGCTAAAGAGGCCCGCCACCGTAAGCGGTGACGGGCCTCAACTGTACGGTCTGCGCGCTGGCTCGAGCTAGGCGTTCTATTTGCCCAGCTTGGCCTTAACCAGACCGACCACGGTCGGGATGATCGACACGGCAACGATGCCGATAATCAGCAGCTCAAAGTGCTCCTGCACAAAGGGAATGCCGCCAAAGAAGTAGCCCAGCAGCGTAAAGACCGTCGACCAGGTAATGCCGCCCAGCACGTTAAAGACGACAAAGTTGCGCCAGTGCATGCCGCCCATGCCAGCGATAAAGGGCACAAAGGTGCGGATAAACGGGAAGAAGCGACCCAGGAAGATGGCCAGGTGACCCCACTTGTCCAAGAAGTCCTCGGACTTTTTGATGCGCTCGGGCGTCATGGCCTTGACCTTGCCCGAAGCGATAATCTTTTTGCCAAAGAAGTGACCGATCATAAAGTTGCACTGATCGCCCAAAATGGCAGCGGCCCATGCGGTGGCCAGAAGCGCCACAATGTTAAAGCCGCCATTGTGGGCAAAGAAACCCGAGGCGAACAGCAGCGAATCACCGGGAAGGAACGGGAAGAACACCACGCCCGTCTCGATAAAGATGATCAGGAACACGCAGCCGTAGGCCATAAGCGGGCCGGCGGCGATCCAGCTGGCGATCGCGGTGCGCGGATCCTTAAGCAGCTCGGCGATAAAATTGATGAAACCCATGAAGTAAAACCTCTCAGTTGTGGGCGCGGATACGTCCAAGTTGACCAGTATACGGTTGCGGTGCCCCCTCGTGCGCAACCCCACAAAAGCATGACTCCATTACCAGCAAGTTTGCATAACTGACACTTGTAGCGCAAAGCCGCCAAGATTGTCCTTTTTAATCCCTAGCGAATCGCTATACTTTATTGAATCGCATTGCCATGGCGCTAAGGGAGGGCGGCCGGTGAGCTTTATCAATACCATTCGCGAGGACATCAAGACCGTCCAGGCGCAGGACCCCGCCGCGCAAAACGGTCTGGTCATCTTTCTTTCCTATCCTGGCCTGCACGCCAAGTGGAACCACGTGCCCGAGCACTGGCTGTGGGAGCACGGTCATCGCTCGCTCGCCCGCGTGCTCTCGCAAATCACCCGCCACATCACCGGCGTCGAGATTCACCCTGCCGCGCAGATTGGCAAGCACTTCTTTATCGACCACGCCATGGGCGTCGTCATCGGCGAGACCACCATTGTGGGCGACAACTGTGTGCTCTACCAGGGCGTCACGCTCGGCGGCACCGGCAACGAGACCGGCAAGCGTCACCCCACCCTGGGCAACAATGTCACGGTGGGCACGGGCGCCAAGGTGCTCGGCAACATCCGCATCGGCAACAACGTCAAGATCGGCGGCAACTCGGTCGTCGTTAAGGACGTCCCCGACAACTGCACCGTCGTGGGCGTGCCGGGACGCATCATCAAGCGCAACGGCTGCCGTGTGTTCGAGGAGAGTTTCGACGCCAAGCAGCATCGCGAGTACATGCCCGATGACGCCGCCGAGCAGTCCGCCCTCAACCGCCAGGGCATCACCGAGAATGCCCGCCGCGTCAAGGAACTCGAGCGAGAGGTGGCCGAGCTCAAGGCCCTCGTCGCCAAGCTCGTGGACGAACGCTAGGAACGCAAGCGGCACAAAACGACATCGGCATCAACGCAAAGGCGCGCCAGGGAATTCATCCCCGGCGCGCCTTATTTGTGATGTGGCAAAGAGACTGTCCCTTTGTCACATTATGCGAACTGGCTCAGATAGAGGTCGGCGTAGGCACCCTCGGCAGCCAGCAGCTCCTTATGCGTGCCCTGCTCGATAATGTTGCCGTGATCCATGACCAAGATCAGGTCGGCGTCCACGATCGTCGACAGGCGGTGCGCGATCACAAAGCTCGTGCGCCCGCGCATGAGCGCGTCCATGGCACGACCGATGGCAAGCTCGGTACGCGTGTCCACGCTTGAGGTCGCCTCGTCCAGGATGAGAATCGCCGGGTTATTGAGCAGCACGCGTGCGATGGTCAGCAGCTGACGCTGGCCCTGGCTGATGCTTTCGGCATCGTTGGCCACGCGCGTGTCATAGCCCTGCGGCATGGTGCGCACAAAGAAGTCGACCTGCGCGGCGCGCGCAGCCGCCACGATCTCCTCACGCGTCGCCTCGGGACAGCCGTAGGCGATGTTTTCGGCAATCGTGCCATCGAACAGCCAGGCGTCCTGCAGCACCATGCCAAACTGCTGCCGTAGCTCGCCGCGGTCCATGCGGCTCGTATCCACGCCGTCGAGCGTAATACGCCCGCCGTCAATCTCGTAGAAGCGCATGAGCAGGTTGATGAGCGTCGTCTTGCCCGCGCCCGTGGTTCCCACCACGGCAATCTTCTGGCCCGGCTCGGCGGTAAACGACACGTCGTGCATAAGCGGCTTGTCGGGCGAATAACCAAAGCGCACGTGCTCAAAGGAGACGCGACCCTCAACGCGACCCGGCAGCTTGGCGGCCTCGTCCGGCAGCGGATCGGCCTCCATCTCGGGCTCATCGAGCAGGTCGAACACGCGCTCCGCACTCGCCAACGCGCTCTGCAGCGAGTTGAAGGTAAACGACAGCTGCGTCATGGGTTCGGACGCCTCGTAGATAAACTGGAAGAACGCCTGGAACACGCCGACGGTCATGTGACCGGCAACCAGCATGCTGCAGCCCACCAGCGCGATCACGATCTGCGCCAAACGGCCGATAAAGCGCACCGCAGGGCCGACGGCATTGATCATAAAGTCGGCCTTGGCACTCACGCGTGCCAGCTCGCCCGAGGCCTGGTGCACCTCGGCAGAGCTCTGACGCTCGCGGTTAAACGCGCGGATCACCAGACGGCCCGAATAGCCTTCCTCGACCGCACTCGTAATCTTGGACACCCACTCCTGGCGCTCGCCCGTCACATCGTGTGTGCGGCGCGAGACGACCTTCGTCACCAGCAGCGACAGTGCCGTAAAGAACAGAAAGACGAGCGTAAGCTGCACGCTGAACACGAACATCACGCTCACAGCACCAACAACCGTGCCGATCGACACGAGCAGCTGCAGCAATCCGCGCTGCATGCTCTCGGACATCTTGTCCAGGTCGTTGGTCGCGCGGCTGACGACCTCGCCGGGACGATGCGCGTCAAAATAGGCGAGCGGCAGACGGTTGAGCTTTTGCGCGATGCGGTTGCGCAGGCGCAGATTGAGACGCTCAGCGACGCTCGACATCAAAAAGCTCTGGAGCGCATAGAACGAGGCAGCGGCAGTCCAGATCATAAAGTAGACGAAAATGGTCTTGCCGCAGTTCTCCCAGGTGATGCTGAAAGTGGTGTCGTTGGCAAACGCCACCTGAATGTGGCCCCACAGCTCATCGATCACGCGGGCGCTATATGCCGGCGCGGCGGTGTTAAAGATGACATAGAACACAATGCTCGCGAACACGATATAGAAGCGCCAATGGTCGCCGGCAGCCTCACTCCACAGGCGGCGCACCGTCGCCCAGGTATCCCGAGGCGTCTCGTCCTCGTCTTCGTCGTCCACGTCGCGCATACGCTCTGCCTCGGCGCGGGCGCGCTCGTCCTCGGCACGTTCGTTTTCCTCGTAGAGCGCTTGGCGGCGAGCCTCGCGCTCCGCCGCCTTGGCGGCTTCGTCCAGGTCGGGCGCGACGCCCGTCTCCTCGACTGTCTCTACAACCGCAGCGCCATCGACGATGCCCTGCTTCTTGAGCTCCTCGGTCATGCTACTCACCTCCCTTCATCTGCGATTCCGCGATTGCGCGGTACACCTCGCAGGTTTCCATGAGCTCGTCGTGCGTGCCTAGGCCCACGATCTCGCCGTCTTTGAGCACCACGATCTGATCGGCATGCAAAATAGTCGAGATGCGCTGGGCGATGATGAGCACCGCGGCATCGCACGTCTCGTCCTGCAGCGCATGGCGCAGTGCCGCATCGGTCTTAAAGTCCAGGGCCGAAAAACTGTCGTCGAAGATATATAGATCGGCATGCTTCATGAGTGCGCGGGCAATCGCCAGGCGCTGGCGCTGACCACCCGAGAAGTTCGTGCCGCCCTGGGCCACCGGCGTATCGAGCCCCTGGGGCTGGTCGAGCACAAAGGTGCTCTGGGCAACCTCCAGCGCATGGAGCATGTCAGCCTCAGTCGCGTCTTCGTTGCCAAAGCGCAGGTTGCTCGCCACCGTACCCGAGAACAGCCATGCCTTCTGCGGCACATAGGCGATACGCCCGCGGATGTCGTCTTGCGAAAGGTCGCGCAGATCGATGCCATTCAGGCGAATGGCGCCCTTCGTGGCATCGTGGAAGCGAAGCAAGAGCTTGGCCACCGTCGACTTGCCCGAACCCGTCGAGCCTACAATCGCCGTGGTCTGGCTACGGCGACAGGCAAAGCTCAGGTCGCACAGGGTATCCTCGTCGGCATCGTCAAAACGGAACGACATGTGGTCGAACACGGCCACCGCGTCGGCACCGTCAACAGACTCCGCCGCGCACGTGTCCAGCGTGCGCTTGCCGTCCACGATGCTCGGCTCAATCTCCAACACCTGCTGCGCACGGTTCAGGCATGCGGCGGCGCGTGGGAGCGTCAGAATCACCATCTGCGCCGTCATCACAAAGAACAGGATCAGGATCGCGTACTCCAGCACGGCCGAGATGCTACCGATTTGCATGGCGTGGACGCCCACGCGGTTGCCGCCCACCCACAGCACCGCCACCTCGGCGATATTCATCAAAAAGAAGCTGGAGCTGTCGAGACCCACAAACAGGTGGTTGACCTTGATGGCATTGGCCGCGTAATCGCTAAACACCTCGTCCAGGCGCTGCTCCTCGTGGCGCTCCTTGTTAAATGCGCGGATGACGCGCACGCCCACGATGTTCTCGCGCAGCACCACGTTCATGCGGTCGATAAAGCTCTGCAGGCGCATA
>JAUMNV010000038.1 GCA_031295725.1 Collinsella sp. | reverse complement strand
TTGCGAATCGCCTCGATGGCGTCGCCGACCGTCGCCGTGGCGGGCAGCGAGACAAACTCCGAGGTCATGATGCGACCGGCGGTGTTGTCCTCATAACCCAGCAGGTTACGAATCGCCTTCTCCTCCTTGACGCCCATCAGGCGCAGGAGCTTCTCGGCCTTCTCGTAATCGAGCTCGTCGATCAGGTCAGCTGCATCGTCCGGGTCCATCATGGCCAGCATCGACGATGCGTCCGTGTCGGACAGGCCCTCGAGCATCTCGGTCATAAGCTCGTCGTCATCGAACTCCGAGATGGCCTCGGCGGCCTGGGCAGTATCGAGCTGCGCGAACACCTGCGCACGTAGGCGCGGGTCGAGCTGCTCGATAATGTCGGCGATGTCGGCAGGGTGCAGCTCACCGAGCGTCTTGTGCGACACCGAGAGTTGAATGTTCTTGGTCGAGCGGTCGAGCAGGTCCATGTAGGACCAAGCGATGATGTCCTCACTGAGCGGCTTGCCCAGGTGCTTCATAAAGCCTTCGACGATATGCTCGAGCGCGGGGCTGATGGCGCGTAGCAGACCGCGGGCACCGACCTCGGCGCCCAGCAGGCGCAGCTGGTTTTCGCCCGACATGGAAAACTTGATGTCGTTGACGCGCACGACCTTCATGCCCTGCGTGTCGACAATCTGCTTGTTGAGCACGTCGCGGGCGAGCAGGAGTTCGGTCGGCTGCAGGTACGAAAAACGGATTTCGGTGGCCGACGTCTTAAGGTGTACACCCGTCTCGTCGATACGGTCGACCCATTTGCGCCAGCTGATCATAAACGGCGTCTTGCCGGGTCCGCGGAACGCGAGCGACGTCACGTGCGGAAAAACTTCGCCGGTAGCAATACCAAAATCGTTGACCACGCCGAGCTTTTCGCCGTCGACGTCCAAGACCGGCAATTTGAGCATCTCACTCAGATAATTCAATGGTGCTCCCCATCATTATTCCTCCGAACGCGGCCGCGCGTGCGGCGTCCGGGGGCTTCTGGATATGTATACGCATGCGCGGGCGGCACGCCGCTCGACGCTTACACCCCGTGCATGCGCAAAAAGCACCTGCATGGGGTCATCGACTGAATGGTCGAGGTTTGGATTTCACCTGTAACCTTTCTCTTGACCCTCATTAACCGCAGTAACTATAGCATCAGCATCGCCCTGCGGCATCGAATTTATGCGCTGCACATTGCAGGCATACCAAACGCTGACGCATCCGTGACATAGCCGTTGGGGACGTTCTTAAACGACTACCCAATGACTACTCTGTGGCGTCGTCGTCCTCGGCAAGTTGGGGGAACACGGCGCCCTTGGGCATGGTGACCTTCGTCGGCGAGGTGAGCTTTTTGCTCAGCGACATGTCCGTCTTGACCAGGTCGCTGAGCGTCACGATCTTGTAGCCGTCGGCAATGAGGCCGTCGATAATCCGCGGCAGCGCCTCGAGCGTCTGCTCGGCGCATTCGTCTCTATCGGTGAGCAGCACGATATTGCCCGGCGTCACCGAATCGAGCACCGTCGAGACCTGCTCGTCGGCACCGTTGAGCAGCCAGTCGCCCGAGTCAATATTCCACGAGACCACGGCGGAGACCAGGTCCATCGCATCAATCCAGTTTTGCTCGTCAAAGGCAGCGTAGGGAGCACGCAGCAGCATCGTCTTCACGCCGGTCGCCGACTTAATCGCATCGGTACCTTTCGTGATCTGTTCGCGTACCGCCTCACGGTCCTGACCCTTGAGCGAATCGTCGCTGTAGCTGTTGGATCCGATCTCGCACCCGGCATCGACAATCGCCTTGGCCGTAGCGGGGTTGCCCTCCACGCTATCGCCCGAAAGGAAGAACGTTGCAGCGACGCCCTTCTCTTTGAGCACCTGCAAGATCTGTTTGGTGGCGCCGCTCGGACCCTCGTCAAACGTCAGCGCCACGTACTTTTTGTTGCCCTTGGGCGCCACGCTGGCGCACGCAACAACGCAATCGGTGGCGGGCACAACCTCGCCGCGGTCTTGCGTCTTGCCCGACTGCTCACCAACCCACACCTCGGAGCGGCCCTGGACACCCCACGTCTGCACATACTCGATAGCGCCCGTGCCCTCGACCTTGAGCTTGGGCTCGATAACCGTAGCCTGAACCTCGTGCTTCTCGTAGGTGTTACGGCCATCCTTGACCGTCACCTTCTCGCCGCCCTCGAGTTCGCGGCTATCCCATTTGCCCTGCTTCACGCGCTTGCCGTCGACCTTCACCGACAGCTTTTCGCCCCCATGGCGCTTGAGCACGCTGTCATCGACGGCCAGCAGGTCGCCTGCGTCGTAGGTGCCAGTCAAATCCTGTTCGTCGATGAGATTCTGCAGCGTAGAGCCCACGCGCACCGCGGTCTTCTGGCCGTTAAGTTCCACGTCCACGCTGCGGTTGACGTAGCCCACGACGGCAGCGATAAACAGCACGAGCGCGCAACCCACGGCGATGAGCGCATAGGGCAGGCGAGACGAACGACGGGGTGTGCGGCTGTTGCCGATGCGAGCGCTGCGATCGCTAAAGCCGCGGCTATGGTTGAGATACATCGCGCCGGGCTTACGGTGACGCTTGCGCTGACCGCTGGGCAGCTGCCCCAGGTCGCGGCGCGCCGTCGGACGCGTACCCGAACGCCCGTTTAAGTTGGATCCGTTTTGGCGCATGTGCCCTCCCCCATAAACACAGCAAGCCGGAGCAACAGGTCTCCGGCTTGCCTCCCATCATTTGGTACGTCGCTATTTTGTAGCTTTTGACGAGCCTCCGCTCGCCTTTTGGTATTCGTCCTTAAAGGCCTTGAACATGCCGCGCGTCTTGCCGAGCTGCTTGCCCAGTGCGCGACTGCCCTTGTCCACGGCAACCGATCCCTTGTCATCGAGCACCTTGGCGCCCTTCTTGACCTTATCGCCCACCACGACGCTTGCCTCGGCAGCCTTTGCGGCGGCGCCGCCCGAATACCCGAGCGACTTGACCTCGTCCGAGACGACCATCGCGCCGTTCTCGTAGCCGCGCAGCATCGTCGGCGGCACCTGCGTGTCACCAACCAAAACACTCGAAGCAGCACCGGCGGTCACATAGAATGCCTGCACGATGCCCGAACGCGGCTTGAACTCCACATCCGAGCAATAGCCCACGACGTCGCCCGATTCCGTGCGCACGTCCATACCGACCCAGATGATGCAATCGTCCAGGTTGATGTCGAGGCGCTTGGCGGCGGCGGCATCGTACGTGTCCTTGACGTCATCGACCGCAATGGCGCCCTCGTAGACACCAATGGCGTCGAGCGCTACGAATCGGTCGGGACGCTCGATCATGCCCGCGATATCGGACTGGCGGACCATAAAGCCGACCACGCGCGTACCGCCCGGGGTAAAGACCGGAAAGTGAATCTTTCCGAGCTTTTTAGGGCTGCGCGGCGTGCCGTCCTTTTTGGTACGCTTGTCCTCGGTAGGCTTGCGATAGATCTTGGCGCCGACAAAATCCCCGGCGCGCATTATGCCTCGGTCGAGGGCTCCGCAGCCTCGGTATCAGCCTCGACGGCGTTCTCGACCACGACGTCGGCGGCAGGCGTCACGTTGCCGCCCGAAATGGCGTCGTTGAGCTGCTCGCGCAGCTGGTCCATGCGCTCGCGGGCCAGGTCGACCTTGGCGCGCAGGTCGTCGGTCTTGGCGTCGACCATCGGGCCAAAGTCATTCACCGCAGCACGGGCCTCCTCGGCGCTGTGCTCGTAGGTGTCGCGCATATTGTCCCAGGCGTCGTTGGCGATATCGGCAGCCATGGCGCGGGTCTCGGCGCCCGAGCGCGGGGCCAGAGCAACGCCGACAATAGCGCCGGCAGCGGCACCAAAAAGTGCGCCGGAGACAAAGCTGAAAGTCTTACCCATGATCATTCCTCTCCTGCGGGCACGTCGGTGCCCACCGTTTGAATGCTGTCCATTATACCCGCAGCGCATCACTTGCCGCTCCGCTCATCTGCATACGGCAAAGGCGCAGGTACGTGATGGTGATAAACGCGTAGGCCTACTCCTGAGGCATAGCCGGCATGGCCACCGTGGCACCCGGGTCCTCGCCGGCGCCGTCCACGAGCGGCAGGCCGCCCTCATGCGCAGGTCCTGCCGGAACCGTCGCCGCACCGCCAAAGACGGCAGCGGAGGCCTCGTGGTTCTCGGCAACCGCACCCTCGGTATCAATCGCCACCTGGGGCTCGTCGTCAAAGTTGGGGACGCCCTGGGGCTCGGTGGGAACGGGCTCGGCGGTCGCATCGGCAACGGGCTCGGCGTCGACCGGCACATCGCCCTCGTCAGCGCCCTCGTCAGCGCCCTCGTCCTCGGCAGCATCTTCGCCGTTCGCAGCGGCGACGGCCTCGTGAGGATCCTTGCCCTCGGCCTCGGCGCGCATGCCCAGCACCAGGTTGCGCAGGCCCGCGACCGTGCCCTCCACGTCGGGGGCAGGCTGGTCGGCGTGCAGGTACGCCCAGTCCATCATAAAGGTGGCCGAAGACAGCGCACCGATGGCCAGCGCGTCGTCGGGACACGAAAGCTCAACCTCAAAAACGCGCTCGTCGTGCTCGCTTACGCGCGTGCGGCCGCACGAGATGCTACCGGCAAGACCGGTCTCGTTCATGAGCTCGACCGTCACATGCTCAAGCAGATGGCAAAGCTCGGTCTGGCCCATGCAGTCCTGGAACTCGCGGCCGGAATCACCCAGGCACAGGTGCTTGGCAATCGCGGGCACCAGGTAATACACGCGCGCCGTAGCCTCGATATCCTCCGAGGTCATGAGCGGCATGCCGGGGTTCACCAGCACGTGCGCGCAGATCTTGTCCTCGCTGACGGTGACCTTAAGGATGTTAAACAGGCCTGCCATAACTCTCCCCTACTCTTCCTTGTCCTACTCGTCGCCGTCGTGCGGATTCGCGGAACCCGCACCCGACGTCGTCGGCTCGTCTACCGAAGACTCGGAATCCTTCTTATCGGTTTCGGCCGGAGCGATCACGCGAATGAGCGAGATGCGCTGGCCACGCATCGACTGCACTTTAAACTTGTACCCCGCAACCTCAAACACCTCTCCGATGTCGGGCACCGAGTCGCAAAGCTCCAAAATCCAGCCGGCGATGGTCTCATAATCATCGCTTTCCTCAAGCGGCCAACCAAGCTCAATCGCGTCATCGCACGAAAAACGCCCATCAACGAGCCACTCGCGGCGCGAAAGGCGCGTGAGATACTTGTTGTCGGGGTCGAACTCGTCCTCGATCTCGCCGACGATCTCCTCGACGATGTCCTCGATAGTGATAATGCCGGCCGTGCCGCCGTACTCGTCCACGACCACCACGATCTGGTCGTGCGAGGTCTGCATCTCGGACAGCAGCGGCAGGATGTCCTTGGTGTCGGGCACAAAGGTGGCGTCGCGCAAAAAGCCGGCGATGGGCTGGTCGCCTTTGCCGTCGAGCGCGGGCTGAATCAGGTCCTTGATGTGCGCGATGCCGGCGACGTTGTCGGGATCCTCGTGATAGACGGGGATGCGGCTAAAGCCGGTCTGGCGCATGGTGGACAGCACGTCGGCGACCGTCTCGTCGTCCTCGCACATGGTGGTGTCCACGCGCGGCACCATGACCTCGCGGGCAACGGTGTCGCCCAGGTCGAAGATCTCGTGGATCATGCGCTTTTCCTCGTCGAGCAGGTCGTCCTGCTCCGAGACCATGTACTTGATCTCTTCTTCCGAGACGTTCTGGCGGTCGTCGGCACTCTTGATGCGCAGGATACGGGCCAGGCCATCGGAGCAAGCACCAGTTAGCCACACGAGCGGACGGGCGATCTTTTGGAAAAACGACAACGGCCCCACAACCTGCTTGGACACGCCTTCGGCGTTGGCCAGGCCGATGCGCTTGGGGACGAGCTCGCCGATCACGATGGACACGAAGGCGACCGCTACGGTGATGATGACCGGCGCCAGGCCGCGCGCGATGGCGGAGAGCGGCGCGATGCCAAAGCTCATGAGCCACGTGGCGAGCGGGTCGGACAGACTCGTCGAGGCGACGGCGGACGAGGCGAAGCCCACGAGCGTGATGGCGACCTGGATGGTGGCGAGCAGCTGGTCGGAGTCGGCAGCCAGCTTAATGGCACGCTCGGCGCGCTTGTCGCCTTCCTCGGCCTCGTGCTCCAGCACGGCGCGCTTGGCCGTGGTGAGCGCCATCTCAGACATAGAGAAGTAGCCGTTGATGAGGGTCAAAACGAGGGTGGTGATAAGGGAGATGGTTATGTCCATCGGGAGTTTCTCGAACCTCCAAGATTCGGGACGTCGGATTAAAACGTTGACGGCGGATACGGCAATTGCACCGGCGCCCAAACAAGGACGCGGGTGCGCAGGCGTGGTCGCTAGATTACGAAGAGGATCACCGCCATGAACTGGAAGATGCTGCCGGCGAGTACCCACAGGTGAAACACGCTGTGAAGATAGCGCACGTTTTTGGCGATATAGAACGGCACGCCCGCGGTGTAGCACACGCCGCCGACGGCGAGCAGGGCAAGTGCCACGGGGTTGAGCAGCGCCACAAGTTCGGGCAGCTTAAAGACGACAAGCCAGCCCATCAGCAGGTAGACCAAGCCGCTTACCCAGTGCGGCTGACGCTCGCGCAAAAAGCACTCGAGGGCGATGCCGATAATAGCGATGGCCCATACGGCAAAGAACAGCACAGCGCCGCCGTCGTTTGCGAGCGTGATGAGGCAAAACGGCGTATAGCTGCCGGCTATGAGCAGGTAGATGCAGCTGTGGTCGATGATGCGAAACACGCGCTTGGCGCGCGCGGGCTGAATCGCGTGGTAGAGCGTGGAGGCTAGGTATTCGAGGATAATGCTGACGCCATAGACAATCGCCGCGGCCATGTGGGCCGGGCCTCCGCCGCGCAGGGCGGCGAATACGATCAGGAGCACCAGGCCCGCGATACCCAGCAGGCAGCCGACACCATGGGTGACGGAGTTCATGATCTCCTCACCCACCGTGTAGTGTGGAACGGCCGCGGTCTTGGGTCGCGGCTTAGAACTGTCGCTCGAATCGGACATGCCGGTTACATCCTCCAACGTAAAGAGTTCTCAACACTATATCAAAGCGTCTGGGTACGTGCGAAATTTGCACCATACGCGACCCTTTGTTTACCCATTCTTTGCCTGTTGACGCATCAACGGCGAACGTCCATAATGCGCTTGCATTAAATGTTGATGTATTAACATCTTATAGGAGAATACCGCATGTCTCAAAACGCACGTTCCCATCGAAAGCTCAAGATAGCCGGCATTGTTGCACTGGTGGCTGTCGTTGCGCTGCTCGGATTTGCCGGCAACTTTCTGTTTGACTTCGCGCTGAATCCCCAAGCGCCGTACACCATGAAGATGATGCAGGATAGCAAGGACGCCGAAAAGGGCGAGCAGATGGACGCCGAGGAGGGCGAGGCACGGGCGTGGTTTAAGGAGAACCGCGAGAGCAGGAGCCTCACCGCGGACGACGGGACCGAGCTTGCCGCCTGGTATTTTGCTGCGTCGGAGAGCGCACACGACTACGCCGTCTGCCTGCATGGATATACCAACGAGCCCATCGGTATGGCCCGATACGTCAAGCGATTCCACGACCGCGGCATGAACGTACTCGCACCCGCCGCCCGCGCCCACGAGCGCTCCGGCGGCGACTATATCGGCATGGGCTGGCCCGAGCGGCTCGATGTCGTCGCATGGATCGAGCAAATCGTTCAGGCTGACCCCGAGGCACGCATCCTGGTCTTCGGCGAGTCGATGGGTGCGGCAACCGCCATGGACGTCGCGGGGGAATCTCTGCCCGCAAACGTGAAATGCATTATCGAGGACTGCGGTTATACGAGTGTTTGGGACGAGTTTTCTCTGCAGCTCAAGAACGTGTTCGGCTTGCCCAGCTTTCCCTTGCTCGATGTAGCAAACTTGGTATGCAACGTGCGCGCGAGCTACGACTTTCATAAGGCGAGCAGCGTGGAGCAACTCAAACACGCGACGGTTCCCATGCTGTTTATCCACGGCGACCAAGACACTTTTGTGCCGTACGATATGCTCGACCAAAACTACGACGCGTGCGCCAGCAAGGTCAAGCAAAAGCTCACCATCCATGGCGCCACCCACGCCAAGAGCGCGCAGGTCGACCCCGAACTCTACTGGAACACGGTCGACAACTTCCTCGACGAGTATTTTTAGGCAAAAAGCAACGTCTGGGGTTTTGTTGCCAAAAAACGGTTTGTGGTCGGCGGTATTCGATTTTTCACCACACTTCTGAAAAGCCGCCCGCGAGCGTTGTGCTCGTGGGCGGCTTTTGCTCAACTTACGCTACAAAGGCGCTTATTTTGTCCAATAGCTAGGTGCTACTTGACCTCGATGAGCTCGTACTTGCTCGTACCCAGGCCGATCTTCTCGGCGTGCGCGATGCACACGCGCCAGTCGGTGTCGGGATGCGTGATGCAGAAGGGATCCTTGGCCTGCTCGCCCTCCAGATGCTCGTGGTTGTGCTCCATCTTGGCCGCGCTATCGGTGAGCTCGGTGTTGGGCAGCGGCTCAGACGCCATGACGGCGTCGGCGCAGGCCTGGTCGATGGCGACCGGGTCGAAGCTCGCGAACATGCCGATATCGTTGACGATAGGCGTATCGTTTTCGGGATGGCAGTCGCAGTTGGGGCTGATATCCATAGCCAGCGAAATGTGGAAGCTGGGACGATCCTGGACAACGGCCTTGGTGTACTCGGCGATCTTACGGTTGAGCACGTCGGCCGCGGCTTCATAGCCGGGCTTGATGGCGTCCTGGTTGCACACGCCGATGCAGCGGCCGCAGCCCACGCAGCGATCGTGGTCGATAGCGGCCACGTGCACCGTGCGAGTAGCGCCGCCGGCAAGCTCGCGCTCGCGGGTGCCATCGAACGAGATAGCGTTGTGCGCGCAGATCTTTTCGCAGGCATGGCAGCCAACGCAGTGCTCGGTCGCGACGTTCGGCTTGCCGGCGGCATGCTGCTCCATCTTGCCGGCACGGCTGCCGCCTCCCATGCCCAGGTTCTTCATGGCGCCGCCAAAACCGGCCTGCTCATGACCCTTAAAGTGGGTGAGGCTAATCACGATATCGGCGTCCATGAGCGCCTGACCGATCTTGGCCTCGTGCACATACTCGCCGCCCTCGACCGGAACGAGTGCCTCATCGGTGCCCTTGAGGCCGTCGGCGATGATAATCTGACAGCCCGTGGCATACGGGGTGAAGCCGTTCTGGTAGGCGGTGTCGATGTGCTCGAGCGCGTTTTTGCGGCTACCGACGTAGAGCGTGTTGCAGTCGGTGAGGAAGGGCTTGCCGCCCAGCTCCTTCACGACGTCCGCGACGGCGCGGGCGTAGTTGGGGCGCAAAAAGCTCAGGTTGCCCAGCTCGCCAAAGTGAATCTTGATAGCAACGAACTTGTTCTCAAAGTCGATCTGCTCAATTCCGGCGTGACGGATGAGGCGCTTGAGCTTGTCGAGCTGGCTCTCGCGAGCATGCGTGCGCAGGTTGGTGAAGTACACCTTAGCGGGTGCTGCGGGTGCAGTTGCGGTCATAGATCTATCCCCTCGGTCTATATGGCGTTACAGACATAAGAGGATGGTACCAGTTAAAGCAGAGTTAAAGTCAAGTACGGCACCTAGTCATTGGGAACAGACTTAAATGACTGAAACCACTCATTGGGGACGGACTTAAATGAGTGCCTCGCCACCTGGCAGCTAGGGACGTTCCTTTCCTGCCGGCAGTTGGGGACAGTCCTTGCCAGCACGGCCGGCGAGCCGGCAAGTCAGCAAAGGCTGTCCCCGATGACTAGTCGTTTAAGACTGTCCCCAACGACTACTCCTGCACCTTGAGCGCCTCGGCCAGGCCCACACGTTTGATGGAGCGCGTGTGCAGGAGCGCCACGACGAGGTAAGTCGCAAAGCCAATGCCGACGCATGCGACCATGGACCACCAGGGCACATAAATCTCGATATTGCCGTTGTAGGCGAGCAGCATCGAGCGGAAGATGGCCGTTAGCGAGCCAATAATGACCGGCAGGCTCAGCACGAGTGACGCCGCCACGCACAGCGTGATCGAGCGGATGTACAGATGCGAAATCTCGCCATCGCGATAGCCAAAGACTTTCATGTAGCTAATCGAACGGCCGCTGTGGTCGATCACAGCCTTGGTCAGCAGGTACATAAACAGCAAGAAGATGAACACCGCAAGCCCAACCATCATGCCGATCATTTTGCTCATCATACCGATGAACTGGTCACCAACGGCGCGCATGTCGTCGGGCGTGGTGTCGCCGGCAAAGTAGCGCGCGTCGAGGTCGAGCTTCTCGTTGCTCACATAGCCGTTAAAGTAGGCGGCGTCGTTGCCGAACAGCTCGTTAAAGTCGTCGATGCTCATATAGACATTCATATCCGACTTAGAGCCCCAAACGCAGTCCTTGCCCACGTACTCAAAGGAATAATTCTCGCCCTCGTACTTGTCGCTGAGCGTGACCTTCTGGCCCTCGCTCCAGCCAAACTTATCGAGCAGACCGCCGCCAAAGACGACGCGTCCGTCGCCGACGTTGAGGTCTTTCCAATAGCGCGAATCAGGCGAGATGCCGTAGACAGAAATCGTCTCCTCGCCATTTCCATCGCCGCGGTCGTATTGCAGCTGGTAGACGGCGTATTTCTCGGCCTGCGCGATTGTGCCCGCGCCGTTGTCGGTCGTGTTGACCGGGTGGATGTCGTCGTTGTCAGTGTCGATCTTAGAGGCCTTGTCGATCAGGTCGATAGCCTCATCGCGGTCGCAGCCGAGAGCATCGGCAAGGTCATCGAGGCGCGCATAAAGCGCATCCTTCTTGTCCTGGACCTTGGCGAGCGCGTCCTGCGCCGCGGCCAAGCTCTCGGCAGACGGAGCGCTGGTCGCGGCATCGGCTGCTGTCTGCACCGCATCGGCCGCGTCGTCAAGCTCGTCATCGGCATCCTGAGCGGCAGAAAGCAGTGCGCCGTCAACCGACTGCAAACGCTCGAGTGCCGACCACTGCTCGCGCTCCTCGGCGGTGCCCTCGAGTTCCAGCGGGGCCTTGAGCGTGTACTGGTGCTCGGCGACCAGGCTTGTCTCGAGGTTGTCCGCGTAGTGCGTCATCGTGGGCAGAATCGCCAGGCCAAAGAGCAGTAGCAGCGAGGCAAACGCAATGCCCACGAAAAGCGTGGCGAAGTTGCCCAG
>JAUMNV010000017.1 GCA_031295725.1 Collinsella sp. | reverse complement strand
CAACGGCTCCGCATACTGGTTCAACTCCTCCGGCGCCATGGCGACCGGGTGGGTCCTCGACGGCGGGACCTGGTACTACGCGACTGGCTCCGGCGCCCTCGCCTCCGGCTGGCTCAACCTAAACGGTACGTGGTACTGGCTTGACCCCTCGACGCACGCCATGGCTACCGGCTTTCACGAGTGCAACGGCTCACTGTACTGGTTTAATGCGTCCGGCGCGATGGCTACCGGATGGCTCCTCGACGGCGGTACCTGGTACTACGCGACGGGATCCGGCGCGCTGGCGCGCGGCCCCGTATCCGTCGGCGGCGTGCCCTACTGCTTCGACGCCCGGACGGGGGCCATGCTGACGGGCTACCAGACCGATGCGCAGGGCGTCCGCCGCTACTTCGGCAGCTGCGGCCCCCTTAACGGATGGGGCCTCGTCGACGGCTCCTGGTACTGGTTTGCGAACGGCATCGCCTCGACCGGCTGGCTTTACACCGGCGGCTCCTGGTACTGGCTCGACCCCGACGCGGGCGGCGCCATGGTGACGGGCCTTCACGTGTGCAACGACTCAGCGTACTGGTTCAGCGCCTCCGGCGCGATGGCGACCGGATGGGTGCTCGACGGCGGGACCTGGTACTACGCGACGGGCTCCGGTGCCCTCGCCTCCGGATGGCTCAGCCTAAGCGGTGCATGGTACTGGCTCGACCCCTCGACGCATGCCATGACCACGGGCGTTCAAACTATCGGATCATGTGAATACATATTTAATAGTACCGGCAAGATGATGGCTAATTGCTGGTCAAACGGTGATGGGTCTTGGATGTATCATTCGTCATCCAGCGGCGCAATTGACCTTAAAGGCATAATGACCGATTCGGGAATCCAGCTGATTGACGATGACGGTAATGCCAGAACGGGCTGGATTGAGAGTCAGGGTTCTCGATATTATTGTTCTGCTAATGGGGTAATTCTGACTGGATGGCAGCAAATTGCTGGGTCTTGGTATTACTTTAACTCGGATGGTCGAATGGCGACCGGCTGGCTTAACGATGGCGGTAACTGGTACTGGCTAGATTCCGCTTCTGGCATAATGAAAACGGGATGGTTTTCCCGTGGGGACACATGGTATTACCTTGATGCCGCACGTGGGGGAGTAATGTTGAGCAACGGTTGGTATTGGATCGGCTCTACTGACTACAAGTTCAGTTCATCCGGCGCAATGGTTGGCGCTTGGGTCGATGTCCCGTGCTATTCGCAGTACCCGGAACTTCCTACTGGCTGTGAGTCGGTTGCCCTTACAAACTTGCTTAACTACTATGGTTTCGGTTTAGGTAAGACGATTATTGCGGATTACTATTTGCCCAAGGGAAGTAATGGCAATTTTGTTACCGCTTTTGATGGCAATCCAAGGCGTAGCAGCGGGGGTCTCATGGGATGCGTCGCACCTGCGATTACTATTGCTGGTAATAACTTTCTGCGTGCTGCTGGAAGTGGCAAGCAGGCAAAAGACGTCTCTTTCTCGTCAATTTCTTCCATTAAGAACAGGCTGACCTGTGGTCAACCTGTTGAGATGTGGAATACCGAATGGGGAAGTTGGCCAGGAGGCCGTTATGCTGCGCGTTGGTATAACGGGCATTCCTATGGTCTGTGGGGCGGTAATCATGCCGTAGTCCTTAAAGGCTATGATGACGAGCAGGGAATTGTCTATCTTTCGGATTCGATTAACGGCAATGTTACGCGAAATGCCCAAGTGTTCTTCGGCACGTGGCAACAGATGGATAGCCAGGCCGTGGTAATTGAATAGCCATGATGCTAAAAGGGGAGAGCTCGACGAGCTCTCCCCTTTTGCTACATTGTTAATCTAGCTACGCCGTCTTCTTACGTCCAAATAGTTCGTCCCAGTTACTGGCTGCCAAAACTGTTCCGCATACAATTACAACGCAGCAGATTACGGATGCCATGTCGGGAATTGTTCCAAGCAAGATCAGGCCAAAGACCACTGACCATGCCGAATAGGAGATATTCAGAGCCATCGCACGCGCTGCTCCGATTGCCGCAATGCCCTTGTAATAGAACAGATAGGATGCAGTTCCTGCGAGTCCGGCGAGTGCAATAATCAATGTGGGCATGCTTGGGATAGCGCCCAACGTGAAATGCCATGCTCCGAAGAGGGGGAGTACGAGCGCTCCATAAACAAGCGCACTTGTAGTTTCGCGGATTTGCAAAGCTGTTTCGTCATCAACGGCATCATCTTTCATTCCCCATGCGCACAGCACCGCTTCGGATCCCCATCCAATAACGGCAAGCACTGCGCCGAGTAAGCCGAGGGGGGCATTTGCAATCTCGCTCGATCCGGCCGATAGATAGCCCATCGTCATTACACCGCAAAGAGCAACGAGAAGGGAAAGAATCTGGCCTTTGCCCATTTTCTCCTTCAGCAGTACGAAGGAAAGGAATGCTCCGACTGCGGGATAGAAGGCGGAGATGATTGCCGTGTAGGCAGCTCCGATGTTATTAATTGCCAATACGTAGCCGGTCATTCCGATAGGTCCACCGAGTAGGGCGCCGGCGATGACGACCTTGCCCGAACGAGTTTTAAGTGCAGCGAGCGTGTCTTTTAGTCTGCCTCGGACTCCCATGTAGCCAAAGAGCCAAATTGCACAGAAGGCATCATGGAGAAAGGATCCCGCAATGGAGGCGCATGCAAGCGCTTCCGCCGATCCAATATAGGGCGCAAGCGCCAAGCCGATTCCAAGAATTACTGTATCAAGGCCCCAAAGAAGACCGCTAAAAAAGCCGAATTGCATCGTTACTCACCTTTCCGATAGATCTCCAGTGCCTTTTTGAGGTATTTGGCACCGTAATTGAAGTAGATATAGAGCCATTCGCCCACGAAGTCGCCTTCGGCTTCTTTCAGAAGAGACCAGAGGTACCAGCACCATCCTGCAAGGGCAATGTGCGCATAGTTATGCGCAATTTCGTTGTTTGTTGCCTTGCGCCCAAAATATGCATCAAGCGCGCGGTCGACTTCATCTTCGGAAAGCTCGCAGCAGACACTGCATGTTCCAAAATCGTTTGCGTAATCGCTCATGCCAGCATATTCCCAGTCAATGAGATAGTACTTGTCGTTCTCATCGATAAGGAAATTGAGGTAAAAGAAGTCATTGTGGCAAAGGCATTTTGGTGCATTATCGGCCTGTACAAAGTGCTCCAATTCATCGATTTCGGCGGACATTTCCCTGTAGCCTGGAATGTCGATGGGACCTTTTTCCAGAAGAAGTGATTCGTAGCGCTTCGCTTCGAGGTAGAAGTCAAATTCGGTTTCAACATTTGCACCACTCTCGTGAAGCGAACGACACATCTGCATCATTCGATTCATTTGGGCAGGATCATGCGGGTCAGGCTGCTTTGCGTTGGGTACAAACTTCGAAATTTTCCAACCACGCTTTGGGTCCTCATGAATGAACGTGTCGTCAAGGCCGAGCTCCTTGGCCTTTTTAAGTGCGGCTACTTCTCCATTTCTGTTAATAAGCAGTTCGGTCCCGACTCCCGGATGGCGGTAAACGTACTCTCCGTCATTGGTTCTAAAGTGGCACGATAGATTCGTAAGACCTTGTTTAAGGGGATAAACGTCGTGAATCTCTGTTTTGGAGCAGCCGAGCACTTGCTCGATGTTATCGAAAATATCGGAGTCAACGTTTTCGATAAAATGCGGATCAAAGGCACGCAGCTCATCAAGAGAATCGAATTCGTTGATCTCGCCCTCAGGATACTTCTTGATAACCATATCGAGCTCCTTGATGTGCTCGATATATAGATCTTCCCAAAGCTTGTCCGTTGTTTCGGGCTTGTTATATTCCGTTTCGAGAATCTGCTTAAATGCAAGCGAGAAGGCTTTATCAAAGTAGACATGTCCGAGCATATACCAAGCATCGGAACCGCCAATCGTAACATTGGTAATTCTGTCCATTGCTCCGGTTTGAATGCACCATTCTTTGGTGGCGCCTTCAGCATATTGAGCAGAATAAAATGCTTTCCAAACGTATGCTTCGAACGGATTGTTTAGAAGGTAATCATCGCTTGAGCAAATATAGGTGTTGCCAAGCCGCTCTTTTACGCACATAAGCGATGCGTGGTTATTTTTGGATGCATATTCGTTGTTGACGACAATCGAGACGCCGAACTTGCTTTCGAGATAGAAGAAATATTCTTTTTTATAGCCGACAACGACGGTGATATTGCTGATACCTGCGTCTTGCAGCTGCCTAATCTGTCGCTCAATGAGGATCTCACCACGTACTTTTAAAAGGCCTTTGGGCTTTTCATACGAAATGGGAGCAAAGCGGCTCGAAAGCCCCGCAGCCAATATCACTGCGTTTTCAACCTTATAGGGATGAAGCGCTTCGTAACCGCCGTCGGTTAGGCTGTCCGATTCGAGAAGCCCCTCATTCGTGAGCTCTTTATTCGCTGCGTTTACTGATCCAAGTGAAAGGCCGGTGCGCTCGGCAACTTCTCGCTGGCTGGCATATGGGTTCTTTAGGTATTCGTACAGAACTGTAAAGTTACGCTTGGTCAGTTCCACTGCAGGCCTCCAATTAAGATGTTCATTGCTTAGGAAAAGAATAGAATGATTGAACGATATGTTCAATCAATTGTATTTAGCTACATAGACTGAACAGAAAGTAGCGAAAATCAATCTCGAAAGGTGGATTAAAATAACTAAATAGGATATCTGGGAGGGTCGCTTATGTATCGATTCGAAAAGAAGGCCACGCTTGTTTGTGCTGCTGCGTCATTAATCACTGCTTGCTGCTTGCCCCTGAGTGCGAATGTCGCGTTTGCACAGGATTCCGTTGAGGCTCAGAGTATTGAGTCAAAAGCGGATTTTTCTTCTGTGGTTTCCGATGATTTGCAACCTGATAATTCTTCCGTCATAAAAGATGGCTGGCAACGAGACGAGTCGTCTGGAGTTTGGTATTACGGAAAAAACGGTAAACACCAAACTGGCTGGCTGCAAAGCGGGGGCTATTGGTATTGGCTTGATCCGGCCAATGATGGTGCAATGCAGACAGGTTATTTCAATGTGACCGATGCTGGCGGATCGACTGCTTCGTTTTATGCGAATGACGGCAATGCCGCAACGCCTTTTGGCGCGCTATATCAGAACTGCTGGCTATGTAACTCAGATGGAAATTGGTTTTATGCCAATGCTGGAGGCGATTTAGCTGCTGATTGGTTTTATCAAGACGGCACATGGTATTACCTGGATCCTGCCACCCATATAATGCAGGTTGGTTTTGTCGACCTCGGGAGCGGGAAATACTATTTAGATGCCACTGGTGCTATGAAAACCGGCTGGATTCTCGTTGACGGGAATTGGTACTGGGCATATCCATCGGGCGCACTTGCTTCGTCATGGCAGACGATAGGTGGGACTCGCTATTATTTTGACTCTCAGACGCTGGCTATGTTCAAAGGTCGTCACGAGATCGATGGAAGTACCTACATTTTTGGCGACTATGGCCTCGTAAATGGATGGTTCAAAGATGGAGTAGATTGGTATTACTGCTCTAATGGTATTGCGGTCACTGGCTGGCAACTCGTTAACGGAACCTGGTATTATCTCGATCCGGCTTCCGACGGCAAAATGTCTGTTGGGTATTTAGACCTTGGCAATGCAGCATATTATTTGAATTCGAATGGGACTATGGCTATTGGTTGGGCTCAGTCCGAGGACGGCTGGTATTTTGCCTCTGAATCTGGCGCGCTTATTTCTGGCTGGTATAAAGAGGGCGTGAGTTGGTATTACCTGGACCCTGCTAGCCATCTCATGAAAACGGGCTTATTTGAGGTGGGCGGCAACGATTGTTTCGCAAACCTGAGCGGTAGACTTGTGGTGTCAAGCTGGATTACCGTTAAAGACGGCGTAGAAAGATATGCCGATGGCAATGGATATCTTTGCAAAGATGTGATCCGCGAAAACGGTACTATCCTAAAAACAGCTGGAGCTGATGGCTGGCAGGTTGCGTCCGGTTGGGTTAATGTTGCAAATCAAAGGTTTTATGCTGAGCCCGGAACGGGCGTCATTCATCGTGGATGGCTGCAGATTGATGGCGATTGGTATTGGCTTGATGCCGATTCTGGTGCGATGAAAACTGGATGGGTTTTTACTGACGGTGCATGGTATTACCTAAACGCCGACGGAAAAATGGCAACTGGTTGGAAATGCCTCAATGGAACATGGTATTACCTTGACTCCAACGGCAGCATGCATGTTAGCTGGCTTAAAGATTCGGGTAAGTGGTATTGGCTAGACGGCAGCGGTGCTATGGCAACAGGCGCAAGAACCATCGATGGCGTGCGTCGAATTTTCTGGAGCGATGGCCAGTGCGACAAGGTTGGCTGGCAAAATCCTCCGCAGTATCCCCAGGTCAGCTCTTGGACTGTTCAGTTGCCTAGCTACTGCACTGGCTACTTTACCTATGTGACTCCTTCTCGCATTTCTGTCGAAGCGACGCGGGAAGATTGCGTGAATGCCTTTATTCAGCGTGCTTACGAATATATCGGTACGCAATATATTGAGCCTTGGTCTACCGCTCCCGGCGGGGCTGTTGATTGCTCTGGTTTTGTCTTGCAATGTCTTTATGCTACTGGCATGGATATGGGTGTTTACAACCCTTATAACCATCGCTGGGATCCAAGCCAAACCTACAATTCGATGAATTGGTATCGAAGCAACATCTTTATGCCCGTGAGCACCAGCTCGATTCAGCGTGGCGATGTGATTTATTATCGCGGGCATATCGCAATCGCACTTGGCGGCGGTATGATGATTGACTCCTGGCCTCATCAGGGTGTCGGTATTCATCCCGTCAGCGCTAGGGGAAATGTGATCGGCGCAGCCCGTCCGTTTATCTAATTGATTCCTTGTAAGACAGTCGGTACCGGTTGGGGGCCTGAAATGAATGCTCGGATTGATCATCGAATTTGCTGGCGAGCAATCGGCTTGGTGCTACTATCCGCCTCGCTCTCGGTTTTCGCCCCCGCGTTTTCTTGCACTGCTTATGCCGTGGAAGAGGGGGCGGATAACGATATCGTAGAGCGCGACTCGACGGAAGGGTCGGGTGCTTTTGTCGGCGGCGGTCTCGCTCAAGATTCCAACGATTATGCTGGCAAAACAGCGGAAGATTCGAATCCACAGGTTGTCGAAAGCCAAGACTCGTCGACGACGGAAAAACTATCTGGATGGCAATGGGACGGTTTGTCCTGGTATTACTATCTTGACGACTGCCGTTTGACCGGAATGCAGAATGTTGACGGCTCGTTGTTTTATTTGGACCCCGCTCGTGACGGCGCGATGAGTTGCGGCTGGATTTTTACTGACAATAAGTGGTATTACGCGAGTCCATCAGGCGCTTTGGCAAATGGTTGGCAGCTTATCGGAGGCCAATGGTACTGGTTTGACTCCCTTGACGGCTGTTCCATGGTTACTGGGCGACGTGTTATCGATGGGCATCCTTATCTTCTTGGAACCTATGGACTGATTAATGGATGGTGTCTTGATAACGGTTTATGGTATTGGGGTAGCAATGGTGAAGTCTTAACCGGTTGGCTTCAAACTGGCAATAACTGGTATTGGCTTGATCCCGCCAATGATGGTGCTATGTCTAGGGGAATCGTTTCCGTTGGCTCATCACGTTATTATTTATCGGATTCCGGTGCAATGGCTGTTGGTTGGGCGTTTGATGGTACGGACTGGTATTACGCAGACGGTTCCGGCGCACTTGCGTCGGGCTGGCGTTCGGTGAACGGCGCTTGGTATTGGCTCGATATCGCAAATGACAATAGAATGGTTACCGGCTTTTTTTCCATCGGATCGAATCGGTATCATTTTCTTCAACGGGAGCGCTGTCACTCGGCTGGTTTATGAGCGATGGAGACTGGTATTACGCTGAGCCATCTAATGCATCGGGTATTGTAAAGACGGGTTGCCTGAAGGACGGTAGCCAATACTATTATCTTGATCCTGCCGTCGACGGCAAAATGCTGCTCGGGCATTTTTCTGTAAATGGGAAAAGCTATTATGCAAAAGGCTCAGGCGCTGTTGCTTGTCGTGAATGGGTAGATGTCCAGGACTCGGTTCAGGATGGTCCGTCTAAGGCTTTTGCTGGTTCTGACTGCTCGTTGTGCGGAACATTGCGCAATGGGAAGTTATTTACTTCAAACGGCGATGGCGAATTGGTCGAAGCGCGCGGTTTCGTGACGCTTGGTGGCTGCATTTTCTATGCTGATCCGACTAATGGCTCCTTGAGCGTCGGCTGGCAGAACGTTAACGGAAAATGGTACTTCTTTGATGAGACCGCTGGCTATGCACGATCTGGCTGGCTGAGCAAGGATGGCTCCTGGTCCTATTTAGATCCATCTACTTACGTTATGAAAACCGGTTGGGTTGCCGTTAACGGATATTGGTATTACTTGAATTCGTCTGGTTATATGCAGACGGGATGGCTCAATTTGGGCGGCACCTGGTATTGGCTTGATGCTAGTGGGGCTATGGCTACTGGCTGGCGCGTTGTGGACGGATCCTGGAATTACTTCATGGCTAACGGCGCGTGGGTGTCAGACTATATGGACGCTAAAGCTCAAAGTTATTCAAGCAATACAAATTGGCTGATACTTGTCGATACGTCGCGTTGTATCACGAGCATCTACACTGGGTCATGGAATAATTGGTCCTTAAACCGTCGATATGTATGTTCGACGGGAAAAGCCAGTACGCCAACTGTGATAGGGGAGTACCAAGTCTACGGAAAGGGATACTCCTTTGGGCATGGATATACTTGCTATTACTACACACAGTTCTACGGTGATTATCTATTCCATTCTTCGCCCTACTACGTCAACAGTAACCGGGTGATGGATCCCACGATGGGCGTTCCATCCTCTGCAGGATGTGTGCGCCTTGAGATCCAGAACGCAAAATGGATTTACGATAACATACCTTATGGAACAAAGGTTGTTTCCTATTGATATTGGACAAGTGTCTTTAAAGGTGGGAGAAAGACACTGATTCTTAAGGGACTCTTTTCCAATTGAGGTGCTTTGATTTGGCAAGCGGTTTCATGAGAAGGCAGTCATAAACTGTATGCACTTCCGGTGCGCAGGATTTTAATTCTCTACGAGCTTCCTTTTCAGATTATTTTGAAAAGCCAACCATCTCGCTCCCTCTAGGGGGGCGAGATGTCGGTGTTGGTGTTAAAAATTACGGGAGCACCATTCAATTTGCCGCCATGTATTATCTAAAGGCCGAGCCTTCTCCTGTCTTTTTTGAGCGTAATAAACAACACCTTAAATCTCTAATGATTGCTTTGCTAATCTTGAAAACATGACTTTGGGAGGATTTTTGGAAATAGAAAAGGGAAATGGTACAGGCGTATGCGTACTTCTTTCAGCATATAAACCTGATCTTAAGTTTTTCGCCGCTCAACTTGATTCGATTGATGAACAAACGTTTCCGGTTACGCTTTTGGTCAGAAATGACTGCCCCGAATCGGCCTCTTTAGAGGGGTTTATCCAAGAGCATATAAAGAAAAACGCCTATCGTTATTATCATGGCGATAAAAATCTCGGTTATGTCAAATCGTTCGAGGCACTACTCTCTTTGGCAGAAGGGGATTACGTAGTATTTTGCGATCAAGATGATATTTGGGAGCCTAACAGAGTTCAAGTTTCGCTCAACCATATGCTAGAAGAAGGCTCAATTCTTGATGTTTGCGATAGATCGGTAATCGACGAAAACGGAAACATGCTGGTAGAGAGCTACAGAAAAGCTCATCCAAATTCGCCTGAAGTAAATTGGTGCTCCGGAGAGGATATTACTATTCAGGCTGCAAGTGTATGCTACGGCATTGGTATGGCTCTCATGCTAGATGCGAGTGCTGCTAAGTCGATGATTCCCTTTCCGGAATCCACTGCACATGATTTGTGGTTGACATTGGGCTGCAGCGAACTGGGGAAGTGCAGTTTTACAACGACTCCCTTGGTTAAGTATCGTCGACATGGCGGGAATGAAACTGGATTCCTTGCGGGTGTTGCTTCAAAAGATGATTGGTATTTAACAAGAGTTAAAAACAGGGTTGATACAGCTAAGCAATTTGCCGAAAGATTTCCTGATTCACCGCACCTAAAGGAAATAATGGGGTTCGCCGATGCAAGAGAGCGACGCTCCATAATTGGCTTGCTTAAATATCGACGAGCTTGCCCGTCCATTGCTAAAGCTGAAATCGTTATGCGACTTGTACCGAATTGGCTGTTTCTTTTGATTTTAAACATGATTAAAGAAGCAAAATAGCTTCGTATCCGAATCGCGACTTGTTCAGAAGGGCGCTTATATTTGTGGAAGCCACAGAGAAGACTCTTTCGATTAAACACAATATGTTCTGGAATACCGTTGGCTCGTTGACGAATTTAGGCTGTCAATGGCTAATCACTATATTGGTCGTTCGACTGTCTGATGGATATAGTGCTGCTGGAATTTATTCCCTTGCTATGTCTATTTTCAACATGTTTTCTCAATTGGCCCAATACAGGATGTACACGGTACAAATTGCAGATGTTGAAAGGAAAAACTCTGCTGGTGAATACCTGACTTTTCGTTTCTTTACTACGTTTATGGCGTTTGCAATGTTGGCCGTCTATTCCATTGCGACGTGTCGTATTGATACGGTGCCTGCTGTTCTTTTGTATGCTCTCTATAAAACCGCCGGCTTAGTTATTGATGTCATGCATGCCAATGATCAGGTTGGCCATAGGATGGACTATATTGGGAAATCCCTCATAATGCAGGGCATTGGTTCTCTCCTTTCGTTCATTGTTGTCTTTGGGCTGTTAAATAGCCTCGAAGGTGCATTGTTGCTAATGACGGTAGTGACTATAGGTATCGGTGTTATTTACGATTATCCGAGATCAAATCGAATCTCTGCAATCAAACTTGGAATTACCCAAGCGAAGGTCAGAGCTTTCCTATGTGGCTGTTTGCCCATCGTTCTGGGCGGCATTGCTGCTTCTGCGGCGCCGAATATTCCAAGGCAGTATTTATCTTATACATTCGGAGATTCTGCTCTAGGCATTTATGCATCAGTTGCTGCTCCCGTGGCAATTATCCAAATGGGTGCGACGTATATCTATAATCCTTTATTAGGTTATTTAGTAGAGCGTTACTATTCTAGGGAAAAGTCCTTTTTTACGCTTATAGGTAAAATACTTGCCGGTATTTTATTTGTCGGCGTCATATCAGCAGTTGCGCTTTTCTTTTTCGGCAAATTATTGCTGTCTTTGTTTTATGGCGCTGGAATAGCCAAACATTCTGATCTCCTTCAGCCTATGTTGGCTTGTGCCTTTTTGACTGGCATTGCTTGGTTTGTCAACGATTTGCTGGTTTCTCTTGATAACTACCGAGGGGTATTTGTTGGCAGCATATTGTCCTTAATCAGTGCTGTTGCTGTCATGGCTCCCGCGCAAGTGTTGTTTGGCTTAAATGGCCCTACTGTAACGGCGCTTATATCCAATGCTATTTGCCTTATTTATCAGTCTTTTGTTTTGGGGAAACAGACGCAAGAATGGTTTGGGGAAAAGAGATAGGCCGATGATGTCTAAAGCTCACGCGCTATTAAAGCTTCAAAACACTGAATTGGATATCCTTCAGGTTGTCGCTGCATTCTGCTCTAAGCACGGCATCAGGTGGTGGCTTGATGGCGGAACATGTTTAGGAGCAATGCGTCATAGGGGGTTTATCCCTTGGGATGATGATATAGATATCGGAATGATGCGTTCAGACTATGACCGCTTTTGCTCTTTAGCCGAGGATGGTTTACCGGAAGGATATTCGCTCCATACATCGCGGAATACTATTGGCTATGCTGCGATGTTTGCTAAGGTGTATCGCGATGAAACTCGCTTCGAGAATCAGGAGGCTCGAGAGGCTTCCAGTTCGATGGGTATTTTTGTCGACATCTTTCCATATGACCAGCTCTATACAGATAAACGCCTTCGTGCAAAACAAGTCCGAACTGCATCAATTGCACAGAAAAGAGCTTATTTATATCACTCTTCTTCCATTGTTGTCCCTCATAAAGGGTTCCTTGGACAACTCGAGCAAATTGGTTGTTCTGCTATACACGTAGTGGAACGACTGGTTTCTCGAGGCGCATGCTCTTACCAGGATTTGTTCGACTCCTGTATTGCCGACTCAAATACGGGTGAGGTCTCTGATTATTGTCTGACGTTAAGCTGGCCGAATATGGCGCCAGTGCCTATTTCAGAGATTTTCCCTCTGAGCAGTGCGGTTTTCGAAGGCAGTGAATTCCCCGTTCCTCGTATGACGGATAAATATCTTACAACGATGTATGGCGAATGGAAGAAAATTCCGGAGCCGGAAAATCGACATACCCATCTTCCTCTTCTGCTTGACTTTGGGGATGGTGAAGTCTGGACTGCGCAGAATTAAGGATATGAAATCTTTACCAGATGAGGTTATGTAATGAGTTCTTCTATTTGTATTTTCACCCATCATTATCACCCGCAACTTAGTGGAATTGGCAATTTTGTCGATGGTCTCGCTCATGCCCTAGCTGCCCGCGGCGACAGGGTGGTTATCGTTACTAATGATTCAATGCGCGTAGGAGTCGGTCATTCAGTCGAAAACGGTCTCGAGATAATTCGGCTTCCATGTATTTCATTGCTTGATGGAAGGCTTCCTCTTCCCAAAAAAACCGGCGATTATTACCGGCTCCTGCAAAGCCTTGATGATTATGAGTGGGACGGCGTACTTATCAACACGAGGCTTTTCCCCCTCTCACTCGAAGGGCTGAAGTTTGCTGTGGATCATAACACTAGGGCCGTCGTTCTCGACCATGGTTCAGCGTATCTTTCTTTCAATCAGCCATTCCTTGATTATTTTGTGCGCCGATATGAGGATTGGATTACTGATCGCGTAAAGACGTTCGAACCTGATTTCTATGGGATTTCTTCTAAAAGCGTTGAATGGCTTCAGCATTTTAATATCGGTGCAAAGGGCGTAATATCGAACTCAATCAATGCTTCAATTTATAGGAGCATCTCTTCGGGTAGAGATTTCCGATCAGAATTAGGTGTCCCTCAATCATCTTTAGTTGTGGCTTTTGTTGGGCGGTTTATTCCTGAAAAGGGAATTTATTCAATTATTGAGGCAGCTCGCGCAAAGGATATTACCAAGCGTGATATTTGTTTTGTTCTTGCAGGGGATGGTCCGCTGGCCAATGAAGTCAAGGAAGCCTGTTCGTCGAACTTGTTTTGGCTTGGGAGATGTAGCGCAGAGGACATTTCCTCCTTACTTCAGCAAGCAGATGTGCTTTGTCTTCCAACTCGGTCCGAAGGCTTTTCGACGGTACTTCTTGAGGCTTCAGCTTGCGGAACGCCTGCTGTGGTAACAGATGTGGGAGGCGCGCACGAGCTTATTCCAGATGATAGCTACGGCACGATAATTCAGTCCATGTCATCTGATGAGGTGGTTTCGGCATTATGCAGGCTTTTTGATGATCGAAAGCTGCTTTCTCTACAGTCTCGAAACTCTAGGGCCCTTGTTGAAAATCGATATAGCTGGGACGCCACTGCTATAGATGTCGAGAAGGCGTTTTGTATTTGCTAAGTGATACTTGGCTGGCTTTTACTTAGCTTTTGAGTGAAGTTGGATCTAAGACCCGAATTTGTTATTGTCGACTTATCCTATTCGATTTTGTCTTTAGTTGGAGATGCACGTTTTGAATAATCCTGCAATTAAGAAAAGCGAGTACGCGCTTGCCATCTTTGGGCTGGGACTTCTTTTGTTAGCTGTCGCGACATCATTGCACTATAAGAATTTAAATCTATTCATTCTTGAACTCTTTTGCGATGTCGTTGCTGTTGCGTGCTTATATTTGCAACCGAAATCACAGTCGAGCGGTGATGCTATTCGTCAGATAACCGTTCTCGTCGCGTCCAGTATCCTCAGCAGCTTTCTGCTAGTTTTCATCATATTGGCTGGCGCGAAGACGTTTGGCCCCTTCGGTCTTGGTGCATGGAATATCTCAGGTCTGGTTATATGCTTTCATTTAGTTTTAGCGTTCCAGGGAATTGAGCTTTGCTATGGCCTGATGAAGAGCTTCGTAACCTCGGTTAAGAAAACTGATGCTAAGAAGTGTTTCTTTTATTTGGCGGTTTTTGTTGGCTTTGCTGTTTTAATCGCTTTTATTGGCATTCCGCTCGATAAGTCAAAGACGGTGTTGTTCGCGTCTGCTTTGCCCATTACGGTTTTGATCGGATTGATTGCTATTAATGGGGGCATTTCTTATCTGAAGCCCGAACTGTTCGCTTTCGCATGCATTGTCTCAATTGGTCTATCCGTAATTATTTGCTTTCCCGTTACAAATTTTTTGACATGGGATGATGAGGTCCACTATGGAAATGCAAACAGTTTTTCCTACCTCACAAATGCTGAAATAACAAATTCTGACCGAATGATAGTCGAGCAGTTTTATATGGGGGACGGCTTTAGTTTGGATGCAGCTTTGGGTAAGTACCCAATAGATGAAACAAGAGAGTTTAACCGTGGCTCTGTTGAGCAATTGGTCAGAGAGGCTGATAAAAATGATTTAGCTGAAGGTATCGAACGTTTTAATTGTTTTGATAGTGTGGCTCTTTCTAAAATTGCCTATATTCCTTCATCTATCGGCCTTTGTTTGGGTCGCTTGCTTCATCTCCCATTCTCTATCAAATTTGCATTGGGTAAAATTTTTAATTTGTTTGCGTATGCAGTTATCTGCGGAATCGCAATTCGTATAGCCCCTTGCAGAAAATGTCTTTTCACTTGTATTGCGTTGTTCCCGTCTGCTGTGTTAATGGCAGCCAGTTACTCGTATGATCCCTGTGTGATATCGTTCAGTTTGCTAGGAACAGCTCTTTTGTTGAAGATGCTTATTTCTGAAGAGGATATTTCTGCTAAAACGTTCTTCGCATTTCTACTATCTTTTGCAATCGGGTTTGCAGCTAAAGCGATTTATTTTCCCTTATTTGGACTTGCGCTTTTAATTCCTGCAAATAAATATGTTTCAAGCAAGCAAAGACGTATCTTGATTGGTACTGCTCTATTCGTTTGTGCCATTATGATCCTATCTTTCTTGACGCCATATTTCTCATCTGTCGTAAATAATATTTCTGATGCACGTGGTGGCTCCGAAGTCTCTACGGCTGGTCAAACGACGGGAGTGCTTGCAAATCCAGTTGGAACTATAGCTGTAATCTCGAATTTCGTTTTTGGATCGATGCTGACCCCGGCGTTTCTCAATTCAATATCAACGAATATGGCTTATCTTGGGGACGTGTCTAATCTGTTCCCATGGCTTTCGTATCTCCCCATCATGCTGTTTGAAGCTATTTGCATTATTGATAATGAAAAAGATACTAAAATAAAGCTTAGCCGTTGCGGAATTGTTTGGACTCTATTCCTGGTTCTTGCTACTTGCCACCTAGTTGCTTTGGCTCTATACATCGCTTTTACAGGAGTTGGAAGCCAGACAGTTGCGGGTGTCCAAGCGCGATATCTCATACCTTTGATAATACCTTTTGCCTGTCTATTGCTCAGGTTCCCTATTTACTGCGATGAGGAGGTGAAGGCTAAAGTTACAGCCTTTATGCTCGGGGCTCCATTTGCGCTGCTGTATTTTGTGATGTTCGAGCTTCTGTATATCCGTTTTTTCTAAATTAGCGATATAGGTCATGGTTATAGTAGGAGTGGGCAATTAGTTGGATTCGATTGGATCGAATGGGACGGCGTTGAGGGTTCGCTCAGGACATGCGCCCCGTATTTGAGGCAGAACTGCAAGGGGTCCTTTTCCTGCGGTGATGGATGGGGACTCCATGTGTGCCCTAGTTGAGCAAGCTAAATATCTAAGCTTGAGATGTAACTTCCTAATGGTTAGACAGGATACAGTAAACTTAAGTCTGAGTTAAGCTATGCGTTGGACTGTAAGAGTCGCAAATTCTTTGGGCGTCGCTAAGAGCCAACTGTTTTTGGAATGGATGAATCTCGATTGTCTTTTACTTCAACGACATGTTCAAAAGGACATCTGCGTGTTCTCGTAATAATTCCTGCCTATAACGAACAGGAGTGCATTCTCAATACCGTTGCAGCTATAAAAGCTGCGGGTTATGACTATGTCGTAATCAACGACGGCTCACAAGATACAACGCTTGAGCTTTGTCGAGAGCATGGTATCAACATATTGGATTTGCCGCAGAACCTTGGTATCGGTGGAGCGGTCCAAGCGGGCCATAAATATGCCCAGAGATTTGGCTATGATATCGACATTCAGGTTGACGGCGATGGCCAACATGATCCTTCTTATATTCCTGAGCTTGTAAAGCTGATTGAGAGCGGTGCGAGTTTGGCGATAGGCTCTCGATTTCTGGTTGAGACTGATGGTTTTCAATCAACTTTTATGCGTCGTGTTGGAATCAGGTGGCTTTCATTTTTGCTCGAGTTGCTTACGGGTAAGGTGGTCACCGATCCCACTTCTGGCTTTAGGGCCTGCAATAAAGATGCTATCGACCTGTTCTGCAAGAGTTATCCTGATGACTACCCGGAGCCAGAGTCGATTGCTTTGGCTATGAAGCTTGGTCTTCCCGTTATGGAAGCGCCTGTAAAGATGAATGAGCGCCAAGGTGGACGTTCATCTATCGGGGGCTTCTCTTCCGTCTACTATATGGTCAAGGTTACGTTAGCCATTATCCTTGTGTGCTGGGTTCATAGGGGAGACAAATAATGAATCTTATTTTGAGGATTGGTGCGGCCCTCTTTTTCGGCGGATTCCTCGTCTATGTTTTACGTCTCGTGTCCAACGGAAAGATGCTTCTTAAGTACTCTTTGCTGTGGATTTTGATGTGTATGGCGGCCTTGATCTGTGATTTATGTCCTCAGATTATTTATAGTTGCTCAACAGCTATTGGGTTTGTCAACCCGGCCAATTTCCTTTTTTTGGGTGCAATCGTGCTGTTGCTTGCAATCTCTCTGTCTCTTAGCGTTGCCGCGAGTCGTCATGTTTTGGCGATCAAAAACCTTACTCATAGGATTGCCCTGCTCGAAAAAGAGCTTGAGAAAAGGTCTGATCATGAATGAGCTCAATACATGGTTTGATTCAGTTCCTTCGGCTATCCCTCATTAGGGCTCCTAAGTTTGTGCACCATTGATCGCGCTCGACTGCTGGTTGTGGATTGTCTAACAAATAGACAATCCCTATGTTGAGCGTCTTATCGTTTTATCTGGTGCAACGTATCAAGCGAGTTGTCTTGCATATTAATTAATTTGGGAACTGCATCTCTGGGTCGACTGCATCTGGATATTCAAAGGTTAATTTGATTTGGCGAGAAGAGAAAAATGATGAAAAATCGACATCTGAGTTTAATCAGCGTGGTTTGTCTAACATCTATTTGTTTCATCTCTCTTTTATGGCCCGCAATCGCATTTTCATTAACTGAAGATTGCGTGGCTGAAGGCACTGATGGCTCTTTGGTTCAATCGGGTCAGGAAGCATTTGGGACATCAGGTAGCGATCGTTTGACTTTGGATTCCGATAATTTCAAAGCATCTATCGATTCGTCGATATATGAATATACTGGCGATGTGATTACTCCTGATGTCTCTGTTTTGACTGCCAGCGGTTCTGTGCTAGCAAGCGGAATCGATTATGAAGTCACGTATTCAGATAATGTTGCCCCTGGCTGCGCCACTATAAGAGTGAATGGGCTAGGGAATTACGCCGGCGTTACCTCTCAACTGTCGTTCCAGATCGTTCGTTCCTCTGATAATAACATCGCTCTTCCTGGTTCTTGGGCCTACCAAAACGGTAAATGGTGGTGGAGATATGAGGCTGGTGGTTGGCCGTCAAACTGTTTTCTGTCCATTAGAGGGGCGGAGTATTATTTTGATTCCGAAGGTTATGCAGCTACTGGCTGGAAATACTTGAACGATGGCTGGCATTTATTTTCTAACTCCTGTGCACATTTGAAGGGATGGGCTGCCACCGGTGGGCGCTGGTTCTACCTTGACGAGACATCGGGTTCAATGAAGACCGGCTGGGTTTTAATTGATGATAGCTGGTACTATTTGGACAGTTCGGGCGCTATGCAGACCGGGTGGTTACTCCTTGGCAATACTTGGTACTGGCTTGAGCCTTCTGGATTAATGGCTACGGGCTTTAGGCTTGTTAACGGCTCTTTGTATCATTTTTCCGAATCCGGTTCTATGAGCTCCGGTTGGTTTATTAACGATGGGGCATGGTATTGCTCCAACGCATCGGGAGAGATTCGTACCGGGTGGTTTTACAATGGTTCTAGCTGGTATTTGCTAGACCCCAATAATAATGGCGCCATGCTGGAAGGATTTCAAACTGTAAATGGCTCCATTTATTATTTGGATCCGGATAGCGGCGGTGCATTAAAGTGCAACACTTGGGTCTTCTCACAAGATGAAAACGTATATTATGCGTGCAGCAGTGGTGCGATTGTGCTTTCGGGCGTCAAGGACGGCGCGGGTGGAATTAAGCTCAGGGATCCCGAGGGAAAGCCTGTCGCTGGCTGGTATTGGTCCTCAGCTGCACAGGTGTGGTTTTACACAGACTCAGATGGGGTTCTGCAGCGCGGTTGGCGATTCATTGACGGTAGGTGGTATCACCTCGACAACGAATCCGGAGCTATGAATACTGGCTGGTTCCTCGATGATGATGGAACGTGGTACTACCTTATGTCTTCTGGACAAATGGTAAATGGCTGGAACAGAATTGGAGACTCCGAGTATTTCTTTAATGCCTCAGGTGCTTGGGTGGAGCCTGAGCACTCCGCGCGCGCCTCCTTGCAGTCCCAGATCGTTAATCGTTGCCATAGCGTTCCTTCTCCTGGGGCGGGACTGTGCTCGGAGTGGGTTAGCCATGTGTTTTACCCCGTGCTGGGGTCATATCCCAACGGCGACGCATGCGACATGTTCTGGAATTGGTGTTACAGCCGAGATATATCTCAGCTTAAAGTTGGAATGATCGTTGCGGTCCCTACGCATACTCATACAAGTGCTGGTGCCCGCTGGGGCCATATTGCTATTTATATCGGAAACGGTATGGTTATGGATAACATCGGTTACATCAGGACAACATCACTTGCTTGGTGGCTGAACTACTACCACACTACCGCTATACCACAGTGGGGCTGGGTTTTAAATACGCCTTTGGAATGATGCGGATTCTGGCCAGCATGCGGAATCAACGCCTGCTTGTGTATCGAATCACAAACGCTTCTTAACTGTATATCATGTATGGAATGCAATTATTCATAGTAAGGGAATCGAGGGTTGACCCTCGATTCCCTTATCTATTAGTCGCATTTTAATAAGGTTAAAATTAGAAAGCGCAGAATTAAGCTAACACTTTATAAATGATAGTAGCGATTTCCGGGTTCTCCCACGCTGAAATTTGGGTTAATGTACGGATCGCCTTCGACATAGTATTTTGCCCAGCGATAATTCATGTATGCGACTTCTTTGTGGAACCGAATCTGCTTTTCCGTATTGTTTTCAACGCCTCTAGAAATCGACTCGTAGTGATAGAGCTCGACTTCGGGCGTGTATACGATCAGGTCGTTAATCTCGCGTAGCTTTAAGCAAAAGTCAACATCATTAAATGCAACTTGAAGCTCTTCGGTGAAACCTCCGACTTTCTCATATTCGCTACGCTTGGTCATTATGCAAGCTGCAGTGACAGCGCTGAAGTCTTGTTGCGCATCGTTGAGTGCAAAGTAGCCCCAATTATTCCTTGGCATGCTCTGGCAAAGATGTCCCGCCACGCCGCCAGTGACGCATAGGCCCGCGTGCTGAATGGTGTTGTCGGGATAGTAGAGTTTTGCACCGACTGCGCCAACATCCTCACGTGCGCAGATGCCAAGCATGGTCTCGATCCAATTGGGCGTAATTACCTCAGTATCGTTATTCAATAGCAAGAGATAGTCGCCCTTGGCGTGAGCAACGCCAAAGTTCATGAGCTTGGAAAAGTTAAATTCGTGCTCCCAGGTAACAAGGCGAACGATATCAGGGTATTTGGCTTGTAACTTATCGTAATACTCGAACGTTGCATTTTCCGTGCTGTTATTTTCGATTATTACAAGCTCGTAATTGTCGTATGTGGATTTCTCGACAATTGACGTAATGCAGTTATCGAGGATATCAGCGTGATCTTTGGTCGGAATGATGATCGAAACGAGCGGATGGGAATCTGGCGCGGCGTAGGTTACTTTATATGTAAAGGGACGACGCGCTTGTTCAACTTTTGCATTGAGCCCAAGTCTGTCGAGGTGATTCTGAACCGCCTTAATTCCCGCAATGGTGGCATAAGGTTTGCTGTCGGCATTTGCTGCGGTTGACGTTTCGCTTAAGCGCCAGTGATATAGAACTTTTGCAACATGGTGGACATTCCTTGCCTTTTCAACGGCCCGGAGAGTCAAATTGTGATCCTGGGCTCCATCAAACTCTTTCGTATTCGGTTCTAGAGTGTCAAGAAGGGACTTACGGATGGTAAGCATGTGGCATATATAGTTATTATTTCTGAGTAAATCGATATTGAAATCCGGTTTAAAGAACGGCTGTGCCAGCTTTCCATCGGGCATGAGTTTGTCTTCATCGCAATAAAGAAGGTCAACGTCATCATTGTTTTCAATTGCCTCGGCATACGAGAACAACAAATCCGGTTCAAGGATGTCGTCATGGTCAAAGAAGCAGACGAAATCGCCCGAAGCAGCGGCTACTCCGGCATTTGTGTTTTCGGAAATGCCCTTATTCTCGGCAAGGGTAATTGATTTAATTCTGTTGTCGCGGGCTGTCTCCTGCTCAACGCGAGCCTTTAGTTCCTGATTGTCAGGGCTTGCATTAACTAGAAGGAGCTCCCAGTTTGCATAAGACTGGTTTTTTACGGATTCGACCATATCGTTAAAAAACGAAATGGGCGTGTTGTAAAGAGGGACAATGATGCTGAATTTCGGAGCGCTATTGAAGACGATTTTTCTCTGCTTCTCCAGTGCACCAATGGTTGCCTTATGCTCTGTAAACCATTCGGGGTATTCAGGGTCAAACTGCGCATGGGTAAAGAGGAAGTTGGTCTCCTCAAGAAGCAAGCCTAATTTATCAGGCGTTAAGCAGTCAAATGCACTGAATGATGGGTGATTTTGATCGTCAATAATAAAATAGTAACGATCAAACGCCTTTGGCATACGGATCGAGAGCTGCGTTTCAAGTTGCTTTTTCTCGGATGTAAATCCAACGCTCGTTACATTTGAACCGAAATTGACTATGCTCAGCCCAACCTCATTGAGGAACCGGTCGAGGCAGCGAAGTTTGATTTGCGAGTCATTGCGGTACGGTGTTCTAACCGTGCACCTCAGGATATACTCGTTTGAATCTTCGATGCACTGCCAAAAATCAATCGTCGCCATCTCAAACTCTGAAACGTCATCGTAGTTTCGGAGTTTGCTGCACATGTCAGGTTTAATTTTGTAGTTAAGGCGCGACTCCCATTTGATGTTCTTGCAATTGAGCGAAAGGGAGTTGCTGCTCAGGGTGCGACCGTCTTGGCCGATTTCGCTAAACTCAATTTTGATGGTGCGAGCATCGGGATCGGGGACTACAAGGACGTATGAGTTCGAGTCACAACTATTGTCCCGGAATTTTAGGAGGGATAAAGGTGAGCGGCGGTTATCGTCTGTAGCCGCCTGGGCTGTTACGCTGGAGCCTTTATGGATGCCTTCAATCTTAAGCTGCTGGTAGATTTTCCAGTTTCCTCTGCATACTCCGGTTGTTTCGACTCGCATTGTTTGCCTTTCGTTTGTTGGACACTGCTCATTGTACTTATTCACTTCATGTCTCGCTATAAATGCAGAGAGGAGTTCCGTGATTTCTGGCATTCTTAGATGTGTCGCTATGAGTTCGTCAGACGCTCCGTTCCGCTGTGTTAACATCGAAGAGGACATCTACGTACATCACGCTTTCTGTCGCTGTTGAGGTTCAGGTTATTGTCCTCGCGGCGCTCTGCTTCCTAGTCGTTGCTCATTTCGGGTCCATTGACTTCAAGGGGGTTATTATGAAAGTTGTCTTGTTTGTTGGAGGGGTTGCAAGGGTCCTAGGCGGGGGCTGCGCCCAACGAACGGATTGACGTGACGTGCGAGGTGTGTCCTAGGCCCGGGGGTTCGAATCCCCCGGCCCCCTCCGTAAAGAAAGAACCGCCATTGGGGCGACCCTTATCTCCTGGGGTGGCCGATTCGGCCGCCGCCACTCTTTTCCAGGTCTGCGGACCTGTGTTCGTCCTGGAACGGAAACAGGCTCCTCGCTATCACCCAGAGTATTCCGATGATCTCGGCGGTCGTCGCGCCCATCCAGGAAATTATCACCTCGGTAGGGATTTCGCGCTGCAGCCACATGAGACGGGCGGTGTACGCGACGACGAGGGTGTTGCATGCGACCAGCTGCCACTTGACGCACTTGAGCGCGGCCTTTCCGAGTTCGGACCGAAGGTCGTTCTCCGCCTCCATCCTCTTGACCACGCTCTCGGCCTGGGCCGCCTTGGCTCGCCGTTCCCGCTCCTCGCTCGAGCATTCGACCCTGACCTCGTCTAAATGGGCGCTTTCGATGGGGAAGACGTTTGCTCTCCTTTGTGCCGAACCCATGAGGTCGATTGCCTCTTGTGTCCCTTTTGGTGACCTGCTTCCGCGCTGGTCTGCGCTATCGCAGCCCAAGGTTTTCCACCCTATGGCCCACGGCGGTTACGGATACGTCGAGTATGTCCGTCATCTCACCGATGCTACAATTGCCCGCCCAGAGTTTCGCTACGACCTGTGCCGGCATGAGGAGCGCGGCGGCAAACGAGTTCGCCCATATCTCCTCGGGGTCTGTCCCTCGAGACGAGAGGGCGTCCCTTCGCTCAATGACCCCAGCAACCTCCCCGTCTCCTAGGTTTTGGTACGAGTGGATGTAGAGGCGCTCCGTCACCTCGCACGCCGTTATGTGCCCACCGCCTCATCCAGCTCGTCCGCGACCCTGTAGTGCGTGTTTGTGTCAATGGCTAACTGAACAGCGCATTGGACCAAATATGGTCCAATGGTTGGAGTCTTGTGGTCCGTAAGGACGTGAACCAAAGAGGCTGCATGCTTGGCTCTCTCCGTCCTTCTTTTGTGCAGTTCTGCAACCTAGGTTCGGCCTCGCGTATACTTATATAATCTGTGTACACACAACTCTGGAGGTCCAACCTATGAAAGGCATCATCCTCGCGGGTGGCTCGGGCACGCGTCTGTACCCGCTCACGCTCGTCACCAGCAAGCAGCTGCTGCCGGTCTACGACAAGCCCATGATCTACTACCCGCTTAGCACCCTCATGCTGGCGGGCATCCGGGATATCCTGGTCATCTCCACCCCGACCGACCTGCCCAACTTCGAGCGCCTGCTTGGGGACGGCTCGCGCTACGGCGTGGACCTGTCCTACGCCGAGCAGCCCTCGCCGGACGGCCTTGCGCAGGCCTTCACCATCGGCGAGGACTTCATCGCCGGCGAGCCGTGCGCGCTGGTGCTCGGCGACAACATCTTCTACGGCAACGGCCTGTCCCGCCACCTGACGCGCGCCGTCCAGAACGCCGAGTCGGGCCGCGCCACGGTCTTCGGCTACCACGTGGACGACCCCGAGCGCTTCGGCGTCGTGGAGTTCGACGG
>JAUMNV010000012.1 GCA_031295725.1 Collinsella sp. | reverse complement strand
GCATGGCACCGGCAACATCAAGGCCGGCCTGAACTACGCCATGTCCCTCAAGCCCACGATGGAGGCTCACCGCGAGGGCTATGCCGAGAACCTGTATCTCGATTCCGAGTCCCGCACCTATGTCGAGGAGACCGGTGGCGCCAACGTCCTGTTCGTGAAAGAGGATGGCACGCTCGTCGTTCCGCAGTCGCACACCGACTCCATCCTGCCCTCTATCACCCGTCGTTCGCTCGTTCAGGTTGCTCAGGACCTGGGCATGACCGTTGACCAGCGCCCCGTCGAGTGGGCCGAGGTCAAGGCCGGCACCTTTGTGGAGTGCGGCCTGTGCGGCACCGCTGCCGTCATCTCTCCGGTTGGCGAAATCGACAACAAGGTTTACGGCGCCGACGAGACCGTGACCTTCCCGGCTGGATACACCGAGATCGGCCCTGTGATGAAGAAGCTTCGCGAGACCCTGACTGGTATCCAGTCTGGTGCTGTCGAGGACAAGCACAACTGGGTTTACACCGTCGCGTAATTTGTCTTACCTATCCGGGCAGAGAACAAGTTCCCTCCCGGCGCGTCCTCGGACATGCAAGAAGCCCTCGCTGCGCACTTCGTGCGGCGAGGGCTTCTTGCGTCCTGCGGAGTGCGCCGGGAGGGAACTTGTTCTCTGCCCTGCGGGTTCGGCGATGTCACAACGGGCAATGATTAATCTGAATAAAGATGGTGCGCGGCCTTTTAGGCTGCGCTTTTGCTTTGCTTCGCGCCATGTGGGGGCGGTGGCGACGTGCATTTTTGCGAGTATTCTGCAGTCGAAGGTCCCTGCATACCGATCTCGGGCAAAAAATCGGGAGTTCTCGATGTTTTCTACGAATGATGGGCGGGGTTATGGGCTGGCAGCGTTTGATTTGCAGGGATATTCGCGGCCTTTGGCACTTATCGTGGCGCCCGAAGCTCTTGGTTATGTTGAATACTCCTAAAAATGCACGGCGCTTAGAGGGGGACCTTTGCGAAAAAGGAAACCGCCCCGTCGAAGTATGCACTCGACGGGGCGGTTTATACATTTGGCCGATTAAGGATGCGCTGTCAAACTACTAGAACTTGACGGTCGGGGCCTGGCGGGCTGCTTCGGCGGCCTCGAAGCCCTGGCGCTCCTTAAACTGAAAGATGCCGGCAAAGATGACAGCCGGGAACGTCTGAATGGCGTTGTTGTAGCTGAGCACGCAATCGTTGTAGCTCTGGCGTGCGTAGCTAATCTTGTTCTCGGTATCCTCGAGCGATGCCTGCAGCTGCGTAAAGTTGGTGTTTGCCTTAAGATCGGGGTAGGCTTCGGCTACGGCGAAGAGCTGACGCAGCGCACCGGTCAGCACGTTGTCGGCTTCCATCTTGGCCTCGGGCGTGGTGGCCTTGACGGCGGTGTTACGCGCGCTGATCACGGCGGAGAGCGTCTCCTGCTCGTGCTTGGCGTAGCCCTTGACGGTCTCGACCAGGTTGGGGATCAGGTCGTTGCGGCGCTGCAGCTGCGTATCGATGTTCTGCCAGGCGTTATCAATGCGGTTACGCTTGGTGACCATGTTGTTGTAGATGCCGGCGATGGCGCAGACAATCACAATGACAACAACGATGCCGATGATGACGGTAATCATGATGTCTCCGTTTCGAATGGCCGCGGCGGCATGCGCCAGCTGCCGTTGGTATAACGCTACTAGTATACCCGCAACGTTTTGCCGTGCCGAACTTTCCGGCAAGCGTTATGTTTTCGGCGGGGTCGGCACCGGGGCAAAGCGCGCGAGGTACAGGTGTAAGATATGCGACAGATTGACGAGTGTTGTCTTTGCCCTGAGGATGGCGATACGGATGGACCTTCGCATCAAGAAAACCTATCGTGCTCTGTTCGATGCCTTTACCGAGCTTTTGGAAGAGTATCGGTTTGAGGATTTGACGGTTGCTATGCTTTGCGACCGGGCCATGATTCGCCGCACGACGTTCTATAAGCACTTTCGCGATAAAAACGATTACTTCGCCTTTTATATCGATGAGCTCATGTCGGGCTTGCCGCAAAAACAGCCCGATGAGGCCGGCGCGGTGTCTGCCGAGGACGTGCGCGCGCTTCGGCACGCGATTTTGGACGATGCCATGGATTTGATTCTGGCGCACGAGCGGCTCATGGATAACATTTTGGCAAGCAGCATGTCGGGCATGTTGACCAACGTTATTTGCGACCGCATTGCCCACTCCATCCGCGAGCGTGTGATGAACGTGCTTGCCGAGGATGCCCTGGCCCCCGTGTCACTCGAGACGACGTCTGAGTTTGTCGCCGGCGGTATTATTCGACTTTTCACGATATGGTGGGAGTCGGGTCACGATCTTGAGCGTCGACCTGAGATAGCCGACGTGGTCGATGCGCTGTTTGAGCGGACCATGACACCGGTGCATCACTAGAAGTGGCGGAGAGAGGGGGATTCGAACCCCCGGAACGCTCTCGCGCTCAACGGTTTTCAAGACCGCCGCATTCAACCGCTCTGCCATCTCTCCGTGAGTCGTAATGATAGCATCGTTTTGAATTTGCAACAGGGAAGGCGAACGATGACGATCACCGAAATCGACGAGAAGTTCATGCGCGAGGC
>JAUMNV010000197.1 GCA_031295725.1 Collinsella sp. | reverse complement strand
CCGCAGCGCTCATTGCGTCGAAGCCGGCTCGTATCATCACGAGCGCCGCGCTCGCCGTTGCGCTGACGGCCACGCCGATGCTCTCCCCCGTTGCGGCGTATGCCGCCTCGCAGGCAACGCAGGACCAGCTTTCCGCAGCCCAGCAGAAGATCGAAGCCGCCACGAGCGCCTACAACGACGCCCGCACCAAACTCGATGACCTGCAAAAGCAGATTGACTCCAATGAGGCAAGCATCGAGGAAATCGAGGCCAAGCTTCCCGAGCAGCAGGCCAAGGCAAGCTCCGCCATGCGCGATCTGTACAAGTATCAGAAGGGCACCAATCCCATCGTGAGCTTCCTGGTCAACGCGCAGAGCCTGGGTGAGTTCATCACGACCTGCAAATACACCAACCAGATCACGAGCTCGAGCGTCGACGAGATCGAAGAGCTCAATAACATGCAAACCGAACTCGAGCAGAACAAGGCTGAGCTCCAGCAGGCCAAGTCTCAACTTGAGGCAGAGCAGAAAAACGCCGAGGACGCGCTGGCGCAGGCCCAGCAGCTCCGCAGCGAGGCGCAGGCAAAAGCCGAGCAGGAAAATGCCGCCGAGCTTGCCAAGCTTGAGGCCGATAAGGCCGCTGCCGCCGAGAAGCTCTCGGGCGAGGGCGTAAGCGGCAGCAATTCCAGCAGCCAGGCCACCAACACCAACACCACCATCGACACCACGGTGAACAGCTCCAATACTGGTAACTCCGATTACGATTCGTTCATTAATGAGTGGACAGGCCGCATCGACAATTATCTCGCCGGCTCCCCCATGGCAGGCCAGGGCTATAACTTTGCCGTCGCCGCTTGGAATACCGGTGTCGACCCCCGTTGGTCCCCCGCCATCGCCTGCATCGAGAGCACCAAGGGTGCTTATTGCGCCAATTCTTACAACGCCTGGGGCTGGAGTGCCCGTGGCGGCGGTTGGCGCAGCTTTGGCAGCTGGAGCGAGGGCATCTCCGCCCACGTTGCCTATCTGGGCGCCAACTACGGCTCCACCCTTACCCCGGCAGCGGCCAAAAAGTACTGCCCGCCCACGTGGCAGGACTGGTACAACAAAGTCGCCGCTCAGATGAACCGCATCTAAGTGCAACTGCAAAGGGCCCCAATGGGGTCCTTTTCTTTTAGGTAGCGGAGGTATCGACGACGCCGGTCGCATTGGCAACCGCGACTATGACAATCATGCATAGGAGCAGCACACCCAATGCCTTGAGCCAGAGTTTCGCGAGTTTCTTGCCGCGATAGCTGTCGAGCAGTGCGAATCGCCGACGAAGACGGCGCTTATCGAGCAGCGCAAAATGCATAAGCACCATAAGGCCATCGACAAAGAAAAAATACTCGATTATGAGAAGCCACGTCGGGTAGCTTTGGTTTGCTCCGGTGGGGTGAAAGACGGCAAAGTGACTTCCGACAAAGAACACAAGCAACGAGAAGCAGACGAGCGTATTCCAAATGCGCCCCAGAGACTCCGGAACGCGAGAGAGCAGGCCGCATGCAGCGGAGGCGGCGGGACTAGGAAGCCCTGCGGGGTTTCGGGGCCCTTGGGGCGTCAACACCGTCTCCGAGGCCGGAGTACGGACAGGCGCAGGCGCAGAAGGCCGCACGGGGCGACTCAGATCGTATGCCGCGCGCGTCGCCCGTCCCAATGCTTCCGCGCTCGCAAAACGCTTGGCCGGGTCGAGCGCCATCGACATGCAGACGGCATCGGCAAGTGGGGCGGGAATGCCGCGCGCCTCGCATTGCTCGCGCATGTCGAGCCCTGGTTTAGGGTCGACTCCCGTCAAGCAGAAGAACAACAGGGCGCCAAGTGCGTAGACATCGCTGCGCACACTCGTCTGCCCAAACCCATACTGCTCGGGCGGCGCATAGGGTCGCGTGCCAAACTTGACGGTGTCGGCATCGGCGCCATCGCGCCATACGCGGGCGATCCCCAAGTCGATAATCACCAGCGATGAAAATGTCAGGCCGTCATCAAGCGTATAGTTGGCACCCGTCACGATGATATTCGACGGCTTGAGGTCGCGATGGATCACCGGCGCCGGCGTCTCCCCCGCCATTGCAAAACCGGCGTGGAGCTCGCCCACGGCATCGCATAGGGCAGGATACAATTCACGCGCATAATCGGGAGTGGCTCCCAGACGGTCCACCAGCGCCCCGAGTGTCTCCCCTTCGATGTATTCCATAACCACGTTGAGCTCGTCGCCCACACGACGACAATCGACGATTCTGGGCAGGTGCTCAAAACGCCTGCCTGCCCGCTGAGCGGCAAACAGACGCTCGTATGCCCCGCCGATTTGAGCCGAAGCATCGATGCGTTTACGGACAAAGGGGCCGAGCGAACCACCGCCGGTTCCTTCAAAGCACACGAGCTCGGTTGTTTCAACGGACGAGCGCTTAAGTACACGCTCCACGCGATAGCTGTCGTCGCGATCGAGCGACGTCAGGTGCTCGGCAAGCGCTGCGGTCAACTCGTCATCGGAATATGTTGGGGTCTGAGTATCCATAGCCTCCATCATAGCGCAGGGCGCAGACACCCCATGGCATCCGCGCCCCGTTCGTTTGCATCGTTGTTCGACAGCTCCGCCGGCTCAGATATCAGCCGCTAACTCACCGTCTCCTCGCCAAAGCGATACAGCTCCTCGTTGACCTTTTGGAGGCTGCACCCGCGATCGATACAGAAGATGATGATCGCATCGCGACGGTCCTTACAATTGAGGATGTTGGCACCCGCCGCCGTCAAGGCGCGGTTGGTCTCCTTGAGCGTTAGCGCCATGGCGAAGGCAATCTGCAGCACCTTATTGCGACTCGGATGACGCGCACCGGTAAAGATCTGATAGCCAAAGGTCTCATTGAGATCGGCCATACGAACCACGCGCGAGCGCTCCAAGCCCTTTTCCTGCAGCAGCTGCTGCAGGTAGTCCGAAAGCGACGGGGTGGCAAAGTCGTGCTCCTTGATATAGCCATCGATGTTTGGCGCGTCGAGAAGCTCATTGAGTAACTCGTCAGTCAACTTTTTATCGGGCATACGACCTCACCTCCCATACGGCGCAACGGTAGCGACATGCTAGGCCAACACCCAGCTTGCAGTGGCAGACTTATCAAACATGTTGGCAAAATACAGTGCCTTCTTGATATCGCCATCAAAGTAGATATTGCCCGCCACAGAGCCACCAGCGGCAAGAGTACCAGACTGCAGCTCATCGGAGCCCTCGCTGTAGTAACCCTGATTCTGCTGAGCGCCGTTGGCGTCCTCGCCCTTCCAGTCGTAGATGTTGTAATCTGCGCCCTCATCGCCATTGTTGACGTACGTGACGTGAATGCCCGTCATGGTCGAACCGTCATAATTTGTGAGGCCGGGCTGGACGGAATCGACAACGACGGAAAGACCGGCAGGCGTGGCCACCGTCGCACCAACCGCCAGGTCAGTCGTAGACTGCTCTTCCTTCTTCGCCTCTTCCTTCTCGTCGCCATCGCCAGCGTCCTCGGTGACGGTCGCCTTATCGCTACCACAACCGGCAAGAAGACCGGCAGTCCCCAAGGCGACGGTGGCGAATGCGCCAAGTGCAGCGCGACGGCTCAGCAGCACTTCGTTTTCGAGCTTTTTCATTATGCATCCTTCCTACGATCCGGCTACCGCGCCGGCACACAGCACATCGTAGGAAGGATTAAACTTGAATTCATTAGCTGAGAGCTAAGGTTGCCGCATAGAAGAGCATGAAGCGCGTGTCCATCGCCGATGACACCTCGAGGCTTGCCAACATCGTTCTTAATTTTATAAACTGGAATTGTTACACTTAAAAAAGCGGAATTTCACCGTCATAGTTTTCTGCTTTTTCCAATAGCGGTCCTTTAGCCCCCATCGTAAACGCGATGTCGCTGCTGCGGATAGAGAGCAGCTCCATTCCGGGTCTCACCTTCAAAAAGTCCATCATTTTCTTCGTAAGAAGAATTTGCCCCTCCTGTGAAATCTCTATCCAGCAGTAGGAACGCCCCTTGTATTTAATAAATTCGCCAGAACCTGCTGAGTAGTCAAGCAACGGTGGAGTATCGTCCAAAATGTGACCAAGCTTTGACGGATGCAAAAGGCCTTTCCGGGTGACGCAGAAGCCACCGGTAATCTTACTTCCGGTAAAAAGATATACTTTTCCTTCATCTGCAATGCGATATTCTTCCATTGCCTGTGGCGGAATCCGCAATGTTCCATCCGTCCGAATGAGTGATTTCCCGAAAATAAATTTTCCTCCCTTATTCATTTGTGGCATAAAAACACCTCCTGAAATACCGATTTTCCAACAATACAAGCAGGAAATTTTTTATCATCTGTATTTTTTTCTTTTTCTTATGAGTCGAACCCAAGCAAAGAAATGAAGAACCAAGACATAACCACGCTATAGCCATAGAACTTTCATTTCCACTCGTAAAGCCAATAGCTGACGCTATGAAAAACAGAACTGATGCAATGTAAAAAATCGAGCGAGCCTACAAACTCGAGCAGGAAATGGCCGTGGTCGAGCGCGACGTTGACACGCTTTTGCGATGAGCTGGCATGGGGCTGGCGATCGCGGCCTGCATCCCCGTGTTGCTGGCGGCGGCACTCTCACGCCAAACGCTTGCGCATTCGGATTGCTACACAACGAATGAAACATATTGACGTGGAGCGCTGTTCATTCAGAGTCCGCCCCCTCGCCTCATCCTCAAGAGGCTCATCGAAGCCTACCCCACCGTGACGGATTCCCCGGTAAAGGTGCTCACAAGTAACAGGATAAAGAAGGCCAAATAACTGATGCTCAATAGGTAGGCGACGACCAAAAAGATAGTCCATCCAACATTGGTTTTACCGTCGGCACGACGTTGCTCGCGGCAACGATAGAGCCAAATCGTCACACCAATAGCAGCAATCAGCAACACGAGTGCCGCCGCGGCCAGTCCAGCAAGCGCAAACATCACGCCAATGCTCACAGCAATAACCGGGAGCAGCAGCAACCCACACCCGCATCCACCCGGACTATACACGGCAGTCTGTCGGCGTCGCCCCATCGTCACTCCAACCTCAACATCTTTGAACACTACAATGCGATAGCCTGCTGGACAGGAATGATCTTATCCAGTTCCGGTTCGATGCGCCTCTTCTCCGCCTCGAGATCAAACGTTATCTGGGCGCGCAGCCAATAACCATCCGTCAGGCCAAAGTAGCGACAAAGGCGAAGGTCGGTGTCGGCCGTCACACGACGCCTCCCCAAGACAATCTGCCCAATGCGTTGAGCCGGAATCCCGGTCTCCTTAGCAAGGCGATATTGAGAAATGCCCATAGGGACAAGAAATTCCTCTTTGAGAAGCTCGCCAGGAGTCACCGGCGGCAGTAAATCGGGCGCAGTCTCATCACTTGTGATAATCGACGATTTCGACATTCCAAGCCATCCCCTGTCTCCACTCAAAACAGACCCGATAGCGCTCATTACGATGCAATCATAGTATCGCCTTACGTTAGTAACGTCAAACGTTTCTATAGACTTACATCTCTATTATATCGTACGTTTGTTCGTATTTTCTAGAACAAATAGTCCTTCACGTCTTAGTCAAGCAAAAGCAATCGTTTGTAGACATCGAGGCCCGTGAGTAGGATTTCCTCGTCAAAGAGCATGGTGTCAGTATGCAGGGCACTCGTGGCATAGGCAGGGCAGCCCTCGGCGTCGCTCGGATTATCCCGACTGGCAGGAACGCCCGTACCCAGCAGGAAAAACACGCACGGCAGATGGCGCTGATAGAACGCGAAATCCTCGGCGATTAGCAGCGGTTCATCAACGAGCTGCAACCCGGGCAAGGCAGGTGTGATGTTGGCAAACAGCTCGGGGTCGTTATCGACCGGTGGATAGCCCTCGGCAAAGTCGAGGTCATACGTGCAGCCCGTTGCGGTGCACGCCTCGTCGAGCACACGGCGTACGCCCGCGCGCGCACGGTCGAACATGGCGTCCGTAAACACACGCAAGCTACCGGCAACATGGGCCTCCCCCGCCACCGCATTGCAGACGGTGCCCGCCTGCAGCAGGCCGAACTTGCCAATGCAGGGCTCATCGGCACCCAGCTCATCCATCAGTTCGCTCTCGGCAACCAAGAACTTGGCAGCCGCTAATGCCGCATCGTGCGATTCGCCAACGGGAACGCCGTAGGTCTTGGCGATATGGATGCTCGTCCCGTGAATGTGCACATGTGTCTCGCTCGAACGCGCTAGCAGCGGACCGGGACAGCTCGCCAACGTACCGGCAGGCAAATCGGGCCACACATGGAAGCCGAAGATGCGGTCGGCACCATAGCGCTCGAACACGCCGCTCTCGCACACTGTCTTGGCGCCACCGGTCGTTTCCTCGGCCGGCTGGAACACAAAGAGCACGTTGCGTTTAATGGCGCCCGGCTGCTCGCGAATCGTACGGTCGACATACGTCGCGGCGGCAAGTGCCATAGCCATGTGTCCGTCATGTCCACAAGCATGCATCTTGCCGGGATGCGTCGAGGCGAAATCCGCACCCGTCGCCTCCGCGATGGGCAGCGCATCCATATCGGCGCGAATCGCCGTGGCATGCGCGACGCCCGTGCCGGCATCGAAGAAAGCGCAGACGCAGCTGGGACACGGATGGGTCACCTCGCAGGCGAGCGGCGCCAACACGCCCTCGATATAGGCTATGGTTTGAGGAAGATCGAAATCGAGCTCCGGAATGCGATGCAGGTCGCGACGATAGCGACGAAGTTCTTGGAGCTCGGTCATAAAGGATCCTTTCATGGGGCATATCCATTCGCACAATATTGTGATGCAGAATTGTGACGCCCTTGTTTCTAGCATATCCCTGCATTTTTTAAACGTTATATACGAATACTCTTGTTTGGTAAAGTGCAACGTGGTAGGGTCGTTACCACTTGATAGAGGCGCGGGCACGAAGAACCGCGGGCGAGCCGGCAGGCTTTGACCCCGTGGGGAGGCGAAACCCGCCGAACTGGGCTTTTCGGGCACGAACAACCTGGTGGGCCTGCGGGAAACACCCACAGGACTGTCTGCAGCAATGCGGGAGCGCTATCCGGACATGGGGTCCACGCTATGCGGATTCGATGCGCAGATGGCGCCGTCTGGATAGCGAGGTTTACGGGACATGGCATTGACCCCCAACGAGGCGTATGCGGCCAAGCAGCCGTTTGTGGACAAGGAGACGCTCGAGCATATCGTCGAGCAGTTCCCCACGCCGTTTCATCTATATGACGAGGCGGGGATCCGCCGCAACATGCAAGAAGTGCGCGACGCCTTTGCATGGAACCCGGGCTTTAAGGAATACTTTGCCGTCAAGGCCAATCCCAACCCGGCGCTCATCTCCATTCTCAACGAATACGGCTGCGGCTGCGATTGCTCGAGCTATACCGAGCTCATGATTGCCCGCTCGCTGGGCATCACCGGCCATGACATCATGTTCTCGTCCAACGACACGCCGGCGGCGGATTTTGAGCTCGCCGACAAGCTGGGTGCCATCGTCAACTTTGACGACATCAGCCATATCGAGTTCTTTGAGCGCGTCGCGGGCCCCATCCCCAAGACGGCAAGCTGCCGTTTTAACCCGGGTGGCTTGTTCCAGCTCTCTAACGGCATTATGGACAACCCCGGCGACTCCAAGTACGGCATGACCACCGAGCAGCTCTTTGAGGCTTTCCGCATGCTCAAGGCCAAGGGCGCCGAGAATTTTGGCATCCATGCCTTCCTTGCCAGTAACACCGTCACTAACGACTACTACCCCAAGCTTGCACGCATCCTCTTTGAGCTTGCCGTGCGCCTGGAGCGCGAGACCGGCGCACATGTCGCCTTTATCAATCTGTCCGGCGGTGTGGGCATCCCCTACCTGCCCGAGCAACAGGCTAACGACATCCACGCCATCGGCGAGGGCGTACACGCAGCCTACGACGAGATTCTGGTCCCCGCCGGCATGGGCGATGTGGCGATCTGCACCGAGATGGGTCGCTTTATGATGGGACCCTACGGATGCCTGGTCACCAAGGCCATCCACGAGAAGCAGATCTACAAGGACTATATCGGCGTGGACGCAAGCGCCGTCGACCTCATTCGTCCCGCTATGTATGGTGCCTACCACCACATTACGGTGATGGGACAGCCGGGTGGCCCCGACAAGACCGCAGTACCGGTTGCGAACTTGTATGACATCACGGGCAACTTGTGCGAGAACAACGATAAGTTCGCTATCGACCGCGAGCTGCCGCAGATCGACATGGGTGATGTGCTCGTGATTCACGATACCGGCGCGCATGGCTACTCCATGGGCTACAACTACAACGGCCGTCTGCGCTCCGCCGAGGTATTGCTGCGCCCCGATGGCTCGGCCGACCTCATTCGTCGCGCCGAGCGCCCGGGCGACTACTTTGCCACGCTCGACGTGCTGCCGTGCGGCCGCGAGCTGCTGGCAAAGTCGCGCGCCGAAAGCGCCCGTCGCCGCGCCCAGGACGAACGCCTGGCCGTCGCCGCCCAATGGAACAAACGCATCCAGATCGCGGAAGCGAAGGAGAAGAACATGGATATCCGCAACCTCGAGGGTTCGATCGTCGCCCTCGTCACGCCGTTTAAAAAGGACGGCAGCGTCGACTTTGACGCGCTCGAGCGCCTTATCGATTTCCACCTGCAAAATGGCACCGACGCCATCCTCACCCTGGGCACCACCGGCGAGAGCGCCACGATGACCGATGACGAGGACAACTCCGTCGTCGCCGCCGTGGTCAAGCAGGTTGCAGGACGCGTCCCCGTCATTGCAGGCTCGGGCTCCAACTCCACGCAGACCATGCTCACCAAGTCGCTCACCTACCAAGGCCTGGGCGCCGACGGCCTGCTGCTCATTACCCCCTACTACAACAAATCCAATGAAGAGGGTATCTATCAGCACTTTAAGACCGTCGCCGATGCCGTGGACATCCCCTGCATCCTGTACAACATCCCCGGCCGCTGCGGCTGCGGCATCAGCGAGCGCAACGTAGAGCGCCTGGCCGCGCACCCCAACATCATGGGCATCAAGGAGGCCTCAGGTAACGTCGCCTATGCCGCAAAGATCGCGTACCTGCTGTCCGACGACTTCCGCATGTATTCGGGCGAGGACGCGCTGACCGTACCGCTCATGAGCTTGGGCGCCTCGGGCACCATCAGCGTGTGGGCCGACATTCAGCCGCAGCTTGTGCATGACATGTGCCGCGCCTATTTGGACGGTGACGTGGCGCGCGCCCGTGATATCCAGATTGCCGGCCAGCCGCTCATCAACGCCCTCTTTAGTGAGGTCAACCCCATCCCCGTTAAAGAAGCGCTCGCTCAGATGGGTATGATCGAGGCAAACTACCGCATGCCGCTTTGCCCCATGGCAGACGACACGCGCGCCGCACTTACCGATGCTCTGAAGGGAGCTGGTCTGCTTGATTAAGACCGTCATTATGGGAACGGGCCGCATGGGCTCGCTCATCCGCACTACCTCCGAGGGCATTGTCAATGCCGCTGGGCAGCCCGTTTTTGATATCGTGGCCCAGATCGGCTTCGACTTGTCCGAGCTCGAGAACGCCCCGGCAGCCGACGTCATCATCGACTTTTCGAACGTCGCGACCTTCGACGCCGTCGTCGCCTATGTCGAGCGCACGGGCGCCGCGTTGGTCTCGGGCACCACGGGCTACACGCCCGATCAGATGGACCGCCTGCGCGAGCTGGGTCAGAACGCCCGTGTCATGCACTCGGGCAACTACTCTATCGGCATCGCAGCCCTGCGTCATCTGGTAGCACAGGCCACACGCGAGCTGCCCGGCTTTGACTGCGAGATCGTCGAGACGCACCACAACCAAAAGGTCGACGCCCCCAGCGGCACTGCCAAGCTACTGCTCGATGCCGTCGTCGAAGCTGAACCCGAGGCAGGCTACCACCCCGTCTATGGCCGCGAGGGCATGTGCGGCGCGCGTGACCCCAAGGAAATCGGCATGCACTCGCTGCGCGGTGGCACTGTCGCCGGCGTGCACGAAGTGAGTTTCTTTGGCCAGGACGAGGAGGTCACGCTCACCCACCGCGCCACGAGCCGTCAGATCTTTGTCAACGGCGCCTTGGCAGCCGCGCAGAAGCTCGTCACCCGCGAACCCGGCTTCTATACGTTCGACCAGGTCATGTTCGCCTAACCAGGTATCTACCGTACCCACGCAAAGGAGAAACAGCATATGAGTAACGCAGCCGAGATGGATGCGCAGGAGATTATCAACTACATCGCCACCGCGCCCAAAAAGACGCCCGTCAAGCTGTACGTGCGCGAAAAGCCGGGCATGAAGGTCCAGTGGGGCAATGCACACGTCTACGGCGGTCGTCGTGGCAAGACCGTCTTTGGCGACTGGGATGAGCTCAAGGCCATCCTCGATGCCAATGGCGACTCCATCGACTACTACGACGTCGAGAATGACTGCCGCAACTCCGCCGTCCCCATGCTCGACCTTAAGGGCATCAACGCCCGCATCGAGCCGGGCGCGATCATCCGCGACCGCGTCGAGATTGGCGACCGCGCCGTCATCATGATGGGCGCCATCATCAACATCGGCTCCGTTATCGGCGAAGGCTCCATGATCGACATGGGCGCCGTGCTGGGCGGCCGCGCCACCGTGGGCAAGAACTGCCACATCGGCGCCGGCACCGTACTGGCAGGCGTCGTTGAGCCCGCGAGCGCCACGCCCGTCATCATCGAGGACGATGTCATGATTGGCGCCAACGCCGTGGTCCTGGAGGGCGTGCGCGTGGGCAAGGGCGCCGTCGTGGCTGCCGGTGCCGTATGCGTCGAGGACGTCCCCGCCGGCGCCGTCGTGGCCGGTGTCCCCGCCCGCGTTATCAAGATGCGCGACGCCCAGACCGACAGCAAGACCGGCCTCGAGGAGGGCCTGCGCCAGCTGTAGGGTTACGCGGTTTTACCAAACCGCGTAACTAGTCGACGCTGCACCTTTGGTTCCGTCGTTCTAACGAACGACGGACCTCTCGACGCTGCAAACGCCCCTAAGCGGCAATCTGACGTTCAATCGTCGGTCGCGTACCGAAGTACGCTTCCCTCCTCTTTCACGTCACCTTGCTCGCCTAGGGGCGTTTTCGCTGACGCATGCTCAGTCTGCAACTCAATTCAGCTCCAAGCAAAAAGGCCGAAGTCCTCATCCGAGGCTTCGGCCTTCATCATCTCAGGGTTCCGTCGTATTCAACCATGGCGGATTGCTTTGACAGGCGCCCTACGGCCGTCTTATAGACCTCGGAACGATCGCGCCGCCCTATTGCCACAATCTCGGCAATCTCAACCATTCCGTCCTCTCGGATTCGGAAAACCATTCTGAGTCCCGCATTCCGCCATTTAATCTTTTTGCAGCCGGCGAGCTCGCCGTGAAGCGGCGTTCCGATTTCATCAGCGCGCGTCTTTAATTTTGCGACGGCAATACGGACGAGCCTGCGCTGGGATCCATCTAGTTTTTGATATTCCTTCTCGACGTCTCGATTCAAAAAGCCGACAACAAAATGCCCGCTCATTCGAAAAGATCCTCGTCGGGAATCGCGTCCGGATCCATCGACTCAAGCTCCGCGAGCTCCTCGGCAGTTAAGGCGTCCTCAAACGGAACAAACTCATGCGGACCATGCTTGACTCGATCCGCAGCGATGCGATTTATCTCAAGTTCACGCAGATACTGCAGCGCGCCGTACATTTCCTCATAGGCAGCATAGTCGATAATCACGGTATCGATATCATTATGATCAGCAATGAACTGAGGCGCGCGTTTTGCGCGTTTACGAATGGCGGATAAGGACTTGCTTGCTTCGGTAGCAGAAACAACCTGGTCTTTTGTAAACACCGGTTTTTCCAGAACAAGTGGGGACATTTTGACCTCCAAAAAATAATCTGGATTATATTTAAAAGTATACTTCAAAATATAATCCAGACTTTTATTCAAAAGCAAAAAGCCTTATCGATTCTCGATGCTGCCGATGTTTTTGAGCTCGATAGAGATGAGGCCGTTGGGCTCGTTGACAAACTCGATGTACTCGGAGTTCGAGCCCATCTCGGCCGGGAAGCTGATTTCGATACCCGTGTCGGTACGGATCTTATGATTGCGCACCGCCGCGCGTTCGACCTGCTTGCGCTCCACGGGCACACGCTCAGGCACTTTCTCCTCGGTCAGTGCCGCGCGCACACTCTCCTTGATAACCGGTTCGTCCTCAAAGACCTCGTCGACGATATCCCAAGGCGGCAGCTCCTCGTCATCCTCAACCTTCTCGGCAACGGCAGCCTTAACCTTGGCGAGCGCTACAGCCGTGTTGGCACCGTGCTCCTCGGCGACTTCCTCGACCACACGCGTCACGGTGTCGATGACCTCCTTGCCCGATACTCCCGTGTCGCACTGCAGCAAGCCATCGGGGATAAGCATACGGTCCTCGCCGGCAATCTTGCGCTTCTTGTCCACGTAGCCGATCTCCATGGTACTCGCGCGCACGATGGCATAGCTCGGCACCTTTTGCGAGGGGTTCGGCAGGATGGCGTAGTGGCGCGCGATGTCGTTGCGCACCTCCCCCTCCTCGCGGCCCACTTCGTGCATAAAAGCCTGCTTGGAGCCCAGCAGCATCACGGCAAACCAGCGGGCATCCTCATCGTCGTCAAAATCGGCCACGAGCACGTCGGTGGACTCGGCTTTCTCGGCTTTGGTGAGCTCGGAGGAGATAAACTCCGCAATCTGCTGCGACAGGTCCACGAACTCGCGCTCGCCAAAGAAATAGCCCCTGAGCTCGCCGCCAAACGCAGAGTTCTCAGCAAACGTGGCGCGTTTATTGTCGGCCGAGGTACGTGCGCGGCGCAGATGCGTGGTCACGAAGTTGCGCACGGTGCGGCTCTCGATATCGAGCTCGCGCTGGCTCATAACGTTGACGGCGGAGTCAAAGTCCAGGATATGCAGAATCGCGTGATTGATTTTCATATACGGCATTCCGTTCTAGATCGAATTGAGCACGAACCAGTATAGCGGTCGAGCCCGCCCCAGGCGCATCGAAGATTGGTGCATCGGGGACAGGTTGCTTTGCACCAATGGCTAGCGCAGGAGCTCGGACTGCCAAGCCTCGAGCTGTTCTGCCAAACTCTTGCCGGCAGCGGGCATGTCGATCTGGGGTCGTTTGGGCAGCAGTGCGCATTTAAGGATTGCCGCGATGGTCTGCGAGACAAAGCGTCGCGTATCCTTGTCAAAGCCTTGCGCAGCCTGGAGCATCACGGGCAGGCTCTCGCGCAGATTCCCAGCGATATCCGCAAACCGCTCAGCACCCGTAGCCTCAAACACGGAGAACAACGCATCTACAAAACGCTCGCGCTCGCTAGGCGACACTGCAAGCAGCATCTCGCGAATAGAGCCATCAACGTATCGAGCACCGGCGGACAGGCGCTCGCAGTACACGAAGTCGCGACCATCAACCACCCAGCTAAAGGGATTGTGTTGCAGCAGGCTGAACTCGGTGCTCTCAACGATGGCATAGTCCTCCTGTGTCTCGAACATCATGCCAAAGATCGACGACCGAGGTAGCGTCTTGTCGATTCGACCGGAAAGATCGGCAAAGGCGTCGCCGTTCAGGAACTCCTCGACGAAACCCGGACCATCATGGGAATATGCCCGTTCGATTCGCTCACGGGCGACATCGGAGCACATTGCCGCACCGTACACCGCAAGGTTTCCACCCTTGGAATGACCTCCGCACAAAAGCGGCCCGTCAATCGCATCCGCCGCCTCGTCCATATAACGTGCCGCGGATTCCTGGGCCGGCACAGGACACCGGAACGCCATGTTAAAGTCCTCTTTCCAACCCACAATCGTGCTGTCGGTCCCCCGGAAGGAAAGGTAACTAAACCCCGCCGGAAACTGGAACGCCATGGCTGCAAACTGCTCCGTCGCCACCACATCGCTCACAGCACGATAGCCGCAAACGTGCACGCCACGGTAGCGAGGACTTGCTGCCACGGCCTCCAACAAGGCCCTGCTCCCCTCTGGATCCCACAAGTCGTCAATCATGTCCCGGTAGCACTCGGCACGCAGCAGCTCGCGTACGTCTAGGCCCTGCCAGTTCGTCAGCTCCGCCATATCACCCGGCAAACGCAAATAGGACAACCACGCAAAGACGAGGCTATCCACCGCGCAGAACGGCCTCTCCTCAAACGGATCAAACGCCGTCTGGGCATAGGTTAAAAAATTAGGCGAATCCGACATGGCCCTCCCATCAACTATGGTGCATTGGGGTCAGGTTACCTTGCACCAAAAAGGCGCCCGGGTCACATGGATCCGGGCGCCTTCATTGTAGCCTGTTGCTCAAACGAGCCGCATTTAGCAGGAGAAGTCAACGCTGTCGATGATGTCCTTGAGGGCCTTGGCGGAGGCGGTGAGCTCATGCTGCTCGTCATCGTCCAGCGGGACGGGGACGCGGCAGACAACGCCGTCGCGGCCAACGACAGTCGGCATGGAGATGGCGAGATCGGACAGGCCATACTCGCCCACCATGAGCGAGGAGACGGGCAGAACGGTCTGCTCATCGCGCATGACGGCGGTGCAGATGCGCTTGACGGCCATGGCGACGCCATAGTAGGTGGCGTGCTTCTTCTCGATGATGGTGTAGGCGGAGTTCTTGACGTCCTCGGCGATGCGCTTCTCAGCAGCCTCATGCTCCAGGTGGCCGTGAAGCTCGCAGAAGGTGTTCAGCGGCACGCCGGCAACCTGAGCGCTGGACCAAGCGACAAACTCGGAGTCGCCGTGCTCACCCATGACGTAGGCCTGAACGTCGCGCGGGTCAACCTCGACGTGAGCGCCAAGCATCTGCTGCAGACGGCCGGTGTCGAGCACGGTGCCGGAGCCGATGACATGGCCCTCGGGCAAGCCGGACATCTTGATGGCGGCATAGGTCAGAACATCGACCGGGTTGGAGACGATGAGCAGAATGCCGTCAAAGCCAGACTTCTTAATCTCGGGGATAATGGACTTAAAGATATTGACGTTCTTGTTGACCAGGTCCAGGCGGGTCTCACCGGGCTTCTGGGCAGCGCCAGCGGTGACGACGATCATGGCGGCGTCGGCGACATCGGAATAATCGCCGGCATAGATCTTCATCGGCTCGGCAAACGTCATGCCGT
>JAUMNV010000194.1 GCA_031295725.1 Collinsella sp. | reverse complement strand
GAGCGTGTACTGGTGCTCGGCGACCAGGCTTGTCTCGAGGTTGTCCGCGTAGTGCGTCATCGTGGGCAGAATCGCCAGGCCAAAGAGCAGTAGCAGCGAGGCAAACGCAATGCCCACGAAAAGCGTGGCGAAGTTGCCCAGGTTGCGCAGGAAGATACGCAGGCGGAAGCGGGAAACAAAACCCATGCGCTCCGGCAGCTGCAAGCCGCGCTTGGTGCCCGATTTGCCGCTCGCCTCGTGACGAAGGAACTGCAACGGCGTCTTGCCCATCTTGCGAAGCAGACCAACCAGCGTGATGAGGACGAGCGCGGCGGCGGGAACTACGGCGCACTTCACAAAGATCTCCCAGCTCAAGTACACCTGGAAGGGCGGCAGGCTATACGAACCGTAATAGAGGCTGCGCATGGGCTCGGTAAAGAACACAACGCCGAGCGCAGTGCCCAAAAGCGCCGCGACCACGCCCACGATAGCGGGAAGCGCAAGGTAGTGCAGCACGATCTCGTGTCGACGATAGCCGCTGGCGAGCAGCGTGCCGATGATGGCGCCCTCCTCCTCGATGGTGGCGTCGGTAAGGACCACAAAGACGAACGCCATGATCACGATGATGATGTCGAGCAGCGTCATCCACATCATAGAGTCGCCGTCCACGTCATCGCGCGCATAGCCAATGCCCTGATTGGAATCGGCGTCGATCAGATCGTCCACGCGCGCATCGGCGTCGGTCAGTGCCTCGACCATATCTTGCTCGGCGTCGATGCGGTCCGCGGTGGGGAGGTCGCGATCGGTAAAGGTGAAGGAGTAGGTGTAGGCGGGTGCGCCGCCGGCATCTTCGAGCGCGGCAAAGCCGCCATCGGTGACCTCGGCCACGCCGTACGTGATGGTGTTCACCGTAAAGTCCGAATTGTCGAGGAACAGCGCCTGGCTATCGGGCTGGGTCATGATGCCGCAGATGATGTAGGTGCGGCCCTCAAGCTCAACCTTATCGCCCACGGCGAGGTCGTTGTTGGTGGCGAAGACACGGTCGATGGCTACCTCATCGTCCGTCTTGGGCTCCCTGCCCTCACAGTAGGACGCGATATCGACCTTGGTGCGGTGCGCATAGGTGCGCAGCGTGCGCTTGGTGCCGTCGTCGCCGGCGGTCTTTTTGATGATGGCGTCGATGGAGAAATTCTTGTAGAGCGTGACGCCGCCGACGTCGTCGGCCGCGCCCTCGGCGGCCTTGAGCTGCTCGTCGGTAGCCTCGAAGGAGGTGGTCACGCGGCCGTCCTCAATCGTGTAGTCGTCGCGCATGTCGTCGATAAGGCAACCGATGGAATGCGCCGCGAGCAAAAAGCCCGAGGTAAGGGCGATGCTTCCGCACATAAGCAAAAAGATGCCCAGGTACTTGCCGATATTGCGGCGCAGCTCGCGCGGGAGACGTTTTGCGAGAGGTGTCATGGCGCCGCCTACCAATCGAGCTCGGCGGCCGCAACGGGCGACTCGTTGAGCTCATCCTCGACGATGCGCCCGTCGCGCAAGCGCAGCACGCGATTGGCCATGCGCGCGATGGCGGCATTGTGGGTGACAATGATGATGGTGCAGCCGTAGGTGCGGTTGACATCCTCCATGAGCTGCAAGATTTCCTTGGACGTCTTATAGTCAAGCGCGCCCGTGGGCTCGTCGCACAGCAGCAGGCCCGGGTTTTTGACGAGCGCACGGCCGATGGCGCAGCGCTGCTGTTGGCCGCCCGAGACCTGGCGCGGGAACTTGTTGCGGTGCTCGTAAAGGCCCAGCGAACGCAGCAGGTTGTCGACATTGAGCGGGTTTTTGGACAGGTGCGCCGTGACCTCGATGTTCTCCTTGATGGTGAGGTCGGGCACCAGGTTGTAGAACTGGAAGACAAAGCCCAGCTCACGGCGGCGATACTCGCCCAGGTCGGCAGGCTTGAGCACCGTGAGGTCGCAGCCGTCCACCATGATGGAGCCGCCGTCGGCATCCTCCAGGCCGCCGATCAGGTTAAGGAATGTTGATTTGCCCGAGCCGGAGGGCCCCAGCATGACGCAGATCTCTCCGCGGTTGATGGACGTGTCGATGCCGTCGAGCACCGTCAGGCGCGCATCACCGTCGCCGTAGTGCTTCTTGAGCCCCTTGACCTGGACGTAGGCTTGCTTCGTCGCCATGCTATCCCCCATTGTTAGCCTTGTACTACTTTATGAGGGTAATAGTAAACCTTGGCGAACTATTTTTGGGCGAGACTTGGGATTTATTTCAGACTAGTCATTGGGGACGTTCTTAAATGACTAGTCGCAAGGGACACTCTTTCGCCACCCGACAGCCAGGGACAGTCCTTGGCAACCCGACCGGCAAGCCGGCGGTTCGGCAAAGACTGTCCCCGATGACTAGTCGTTTAAGTCTGTCCCCAAAGACCACTCTTGGTCGTTTAAGTCTGTCCCCAATGAGTACCCAATGACTAGGTGGCTAGGCGTGGGATTTGGTGCGTGCGAGGGCTAGACCTACGGCGGCGATGGCCACGGCGAAGAGTGCCGTGACGCCCAGATCGCAGGCGATGTCGCCCAGCACGGTGGACGTCAGGTCCGCGGCGAGTGCCTTGCTGATCGCGTCGTTCACCCAATATGTCGGCACAAAATGCGCCACCGTCTGCACGGCCGGGCTCATCAGCGACAGGGGCATCCAGGCGCCGCCCAAAAACGTCATGAGCATGCCGAGCAGGTTACCCACGCCGTTGAGCAGCTCCTCGCGCGCACCCAGGCTCGAAAGGGCAAAGCCAACGGCCAGCGGCGTGCACGCCAGGGCAAACGTCGCCGCCAGCGCCAGGCACACACGACCCACGCCGACTTCGGCAACCGCGCCGACAAAGCCCACGACGCCCATCATGCTCGACACAAACCAAATGCAGACGGTGAGCACGGCAGCGGCCGCAAACACGGCGAGCGAACGCTGGCGCTCGGAGATTGGGCCGGCCTCCATGCGGCGCACGCGCTCGGGCTCGTTCATGCCCGAGAACACCAATCCCACCGACACGATGACCGACGAGATAATCGCGTACGCGCCAAAGTTGAAATACGACTCGAGCGTGGCGGCGGCTGTCGAGTCAACCTTGACCTGCTCGATCTCGACCTTGGCGCGCTTCGCGGCCGCATGCTCGGCAGCCTTGGCGACGCTACCGTTAGAGGCGGCGGGCTCAAGTGCGGCCGCAGCGCCCGCGAGCGAGATCCAGCGCGAGGCCTCGGCAGACGAAAGCGCTGCCGCCATGGTGCCGGCGCCGTAGATCACATCGAGCTTGGGCAGAGACTCCCCCGCGCGGGCGGCTGCAACAAGGTCGCCCTCAAACCCCTCCGGGATAAAGAACACGCAGTCGGCGCTACCTTTGGCGCTGTTGCTCTTGGATAGCGCGTCCGCAAGGTCGTAGGTGTCGCCGCCGACGCCCGTGACCAGCTCAAAACGAGAACCCAGATGCTTGGTAAGCGCCCGCGAAAGGTCGCTATTGTCGCGGTCGACCACGATCACGTTGGTGTCGTAGGGCTTGTACTCGGTAAGCTGCGACGAGTTCCAGCTCACCGAGGCCGCGATGAACACGCCCATGAGCGAGATGAACACCGTATAGATGAGCAGGTAGAACGGGTGCGCCAGCGCCATGCGAAGCGCGGTCTTAAAGGTGCTCATAGCGGCTCCTTCCAAAGATCAGCGTAGCGGCGGCGACAAACACCAGGGCCATCAGGACGAGCGCGCCGGCGCGGACGGCGAAGGGCCCCAGGTCCTCAAAGAAATACAGGCGATTGAACATGTCGCAGATGAGCTTGACGGGGTTGAGCCAGCACTCGGCCGGGCAGGCGCGGGCGACATCGTCGGCAAGCGCCATCGCCGGCTCGCCGTAGAGGCCGGCGAACAGGGCGCACGTGGTGGCAAAGCCCGTTAGGATGCCCGACTTGGACGCCTTGCCGCCCTTAACGGGAAGCGTGCCCACAAAGAGTCCCAAGCCCGTGGCGGCAAGCGCGGAAGCGGCACCGCCCACCAGACACAGCCCCTCGCGCCCGCCAAAGTCGACGCCCACGACCAGGCGCACGTAGCCAATCGCGATCGTCATCGAGGCAAAGGAGACCAGCCACGAGCCCACAAAGATGCCAGCCAGCGACGCCGTCTTGGAAAGACCGCCCACGCAGCGACGTGCGCCGAGGCCCGACAGATTGGGCTGCAGATCGACGACGCTCAAGGCGGCAAACTCGGCAGACATCATCGCGACCAGGCCAAAGAGCGCGTAGTAGTAGATAACCGTGCCATCGGGCGTTGTGCGTGTCAGGCTTACGCGGCGGGTGCCGCCCTCGAGCGACAGGGCGCGCGCAACAGCCTCCGGGTCGGCGAGCGCCGCCGGGTTGTCTTGGGCAATCTGGGACATGAGCTCGGCATTTTGTGTATACGAGCTTGCCACCGTCTCCAGAATGCTGCGGTCGGTGAGCACCGACGACGCACGTGAGTTGTCATAGCTCGAAAGCAGCGTGAGCCTGGGCGTGCCCGCGTCGTCGACCGTATAGATGCCCGCGACCTCGCCGGCCTTGAGCGCACGGCTCGCATCGGCTGCGTCGTCGCACTCGTGGATCTCGAGCAGCTGGTCGTCGCTCTCCTTGGCAAGCGACGTCGCCACGTCCTTAAAGGTCGAGGCGTCCCAGGCCTCGTCCGCCACGACGGCAACCGGCACCGGATCGACCGTGCCGTCGGAGCTGAGGTTCGCAAACATAAACATGAACATCGTGGAAAGCGCGACGGGAAAGACCGCGCCCCAAACCCATGTGCTCGGCCGGCGCAGCAGCGCCTTAACCGTGGTGATGATGGTGTTGAACATGACTGCCCCCTAGTCGCGCAGCTCGCGGCCGGTGATCTCGAGGAACACGTCGTTGAGGGTCGGTGGCTCGCTCCACACGCGGCCGAGCGCAACGTCGGCAGCGCGCAGCGTGTCGAGAATGTCGACCAGGTTGTGCGGGCTCGCCTCGCAGGTGCAGACGAGCTCGCCGCCGGACAGCTCGACGCTGAGCACGTGCTCGAGGGCGCGCAGTCGCTCGACCGTGGCGGGCTCGACGGCGCCCACCTCGACGGTCACGCGCTCGCCCATCTGAATCATTCGCTTGAGCTCGTCGTTGGTACCCTGCGCCAGCACGCGCCCGCCGTCCATAATCATGATGCGGCTGCAGATCTGCTCGACTTCCTCCATGTAATGGCTGGTATACACCACCGTGGCGCCCTCGTCGCGCAGGCGGCAGATGCCCTCCAGGATGGCGTTGCGGCTCTGCGGGTCGACCGCCACCGTGGGCTCGTCAAAAAAGATAAGCTCGGGCTTGTGCGCGATACCGCAGGCAATGTTGAGGCGACGCGCCAGGCCACCCGAGAGCTTGCCGGGGCGGAACTTGGTAAAGTCGCCCAGCCCGACAAAGTCGATCGCCTCGTCCACCAGCGCGCGGCGGCGCTTGCGGTCGTTGACGTAGAGGCTGCAGAAATAGTCAATGTTCTCGCGCACCGTGAGCTCGTCGAATACCGCCACCTGCTGCGGCACCACGCCGATGCGGCGCTTGAGGTCGTAGCGGGCGGGCGTCATGGGCTCGCCGAACAGCTCGATGGTGCCTTTGTCGTAGGCGAGCAGCTGCAGAATGCAGTTGATG
>JAUMNV010000157.1 GCA_031295725.1 Collinsella sp. | reverse complement strand
CGGTGAGGATCATTTCTAGCTCCTTATCTCGCAGGCTCCTTATGCCTTGCAAAACGAATTGGCTACATGCGACTACAGAATCTCGATTGTGAACGAGCGCACGATGGTTTCTTTGGGCTTGGCGATAAGGCAGCCGCGCTTATGCTCAAGCACGTCGTCCTCATCGGAACAGGTCGAAAGACCGCCCCATGGTTCAATCGCCACAAAATCACCCTCGGGCTTACTCCACACAATGAGATACGGGAAACCCTCAAAGCTCAAGCGAACGCCCTTGTCCTCGCCCTTCTTGGAAAGCGTGACCTGACGGCTCTCGAGCACGTCAAAGATGGTTTCCGCAAAATCGAAGAGCTCATGCGACAGGGGCAGCGTCTTTCCCACCATGGGGTTCTTGGAGCGCCTGTCCACATCGATCAATCCGGTCGAGGGGACGGCGGTGCAGAGCTCCGCAGCTTCGTCCTTCTCAAAGCGCAGCTCGTAGTCCGTATAGGCCTCGCCCTCATCGAGCGGACACCTAAAGCCGGGGTGTCCACCGATAAAGAACGGCATGTCCTCGGTGCCCTCGTTGGTCACCTCATAGGCGACACGCACGGCGGCGTCCTCGAGCGTATAGCGGGCGACAAGCTTAAACGGATACGGATAATCGCTCAGCAATGCAGCGTTATCCCCGGATGCCAGGCACATAGCCAGCTCGTTTGCGCTTTGGCTCAACAGCTTCCACTCCTGCTTGCGCGCAAAGCCGTGGCGGGCGAGCTTCACACGATGCCCGGCAAACGTCATGGCGCTACCATCGCGCAGGCCTCCGCAAATCGGAAAGCAGACCGGCGCCTGGCCGGACCACACCGCGGGATCACCCTGCCACAAATACTCGCGTCCGTCAGCCTCGATCGAGGTAAACGAACCGCCAGCCGTGGACACCTTAATAGAAATCGAATCGTTGGAGAGAGCGTATTCCATTGCCTATCCTTTCGAACAACTGCTTTTTGCTCGCAAGTACCCGTCTCGGCCCTGACCAAAGGACAAACCCGCACGTTCATCGATGCGTCCGGTATCCCAGCCATGTAACGGGGTACCATACAGACATTGATGCAATTACAGCTGAAAGGCCTTCTTATGCGAACCATCATCCTCTACGCCTCGCGCCATCACGGCAATACGAAAAAGCTCGTGGACGCCATCGTCGAGGCGCACCCCGAGATCGATACCCTCGACGTGAAGTCACTCGGTAAAAACGAGTACCCCGACCTGCACGAATACCATCTGATCGGCGTCGCCACGGGCATTTATTACTCCGAGATCGACAAGGATATGGCACGCGTGCTCACGAACGTGCTGCAGCCGCAGGACAAGGTGTTTGGCCTTATGACCTACGGTGGCAAAAACAAGTGGTACGGCAAGGATATCGATGGTATCTGCCGCATGAGGCAGGCCATCTTTATGGGCGTCTACGGCTGCCCCGGCTTTGATACGTGGGGGCCGTTTAAACTCACCGGCGGTGTCCAAAAGGGACACCCGACCGCCGAGGAAATTAAGGGCGCTGTCGACTTCTTCGACAAGATCGAAGACGAATATGGCGATATCATCGTCGAAGAGTACGCCAAGCGCGAGAAGCGTCTAGCATACGAGAAGGAGCATCCTGCAGGAGGCCTGGTGGCCGGCGTCAAGCGCACGGCAAAGAAGATCGCTAACAAGCTGTAACTGTTAAGGTGCTTTTGAGCGTTTAACCCATACGGCGGGTCCGAGCAGATTCGGGCCCGCCGCCTTTTTCTATCGTTACTCGGTAAAGGCGTTGCCGACGCTCTGGCCGCCAACATACGTCTCGACGAGGGTGAGCTCATGGTCGAACACGACAAAGTCGGCGTCGCGACCCGGCATGATGCTGCCGCACTTATCCTCGATGTGCGCGGAGCGTGCCGGCACCTCGGTTGCCATGCGAATGGCGATATCGGCGCTGGCGATGCCCCAGTCGACGATGTTCTTGACGCCCTGGGCAAGCGTGAGCACCGAGCCGGCAATGCTCTTGCCGTCGGCGAGCCAGCACAGGTTGTCCTTCATGATGACGTCCATGCCACCACTGGTGTAGCTGCCCTCGGGCATGCCGCCGCAACCCAGGCAGTCGGTGATGAGCACCGTGTGCTGCCAGCCCTTTGCCTGTAGCAGCGCCTTGATGGCGGCAGGGTTTACGTGCTTGCCGTCACAGATGATCTCGGCGTAGGTCTCGGGCGTGGACATGGCAGCGCCCACGACACCGGGCTCACGGTGATGCAGCCCGCGCTGGCCGTTATAGGTATGCGTAAAGCAGCTGGCACCGGCGTTGATGGCGGCGATGCACTCATCGTAGGTGGCGTCGGAGTGACCGATGCTGGTCACCACACCCTTGGCGTTCAGAGCAGCCGCATAAGCAGCGGCACCGTCGCGCTCGGCCGCCATGGCGCTCTTAACGATGCGACCGCCCGCAGCCTCCTGCCACTGATCGAAGACCTCCTCGGAGGGATCGATAAGATAAGCGGGGTTCTGCGCGCCCACGTGCTTCATGGTAAAGAAGGGGCCCTCCAGGTAGATGCCCTGAATGCGAGCACCGCAGAAGTCGGGGCCGCGGCCCTCGTCAGCCTGGGCGATGGCGACGCAGGCATCCTTGATCTGTTCGACGCCATCGGTGAACGTCGTGGGCAGCCAGCTGGTGGTACCGCGACGGGCGAGCTCGGTTGAGCTGATATCGATGCCCTCGGGATCGTTATCGGTAGTTGAGTGGTTGTAGAAGCCATGGATGTGAGTATCGACCATACCCGGTGCGATCCACGATCCCGTGTAGTCCTTAATCTCGCAAGAGGGCTCGTCGGCCTGCCAGGCGCCAAAAACGCCATCCTCGACCATAAGATAGCCGCCCAGTTGCGGGCCTGCCGGCAAGAAGAACTTGTCAGCCTTAATTGCGTACGTGCTCATATGCACTCCTTGCTTCTAAAGCAGTTGACTGTGGTAATGCTTATACCCGGTCCATGTAAAAACAAAAAGCGCCCGCCCGCCGTTATGAGCGGACGGGCGCCCTTACAGGGGGACGCGATTAAGCGGTGAAGGGGTGAATCGTCACACCCTTGACCACGCGGTTGACCGTGCCGGTGGGGCTCGGCGTATCGGGCGTGTTGCCCACGCGCACGGAGTTGAGCAGGCTGATAGCCTGGGCAAACATCACGAACGGCAGGGCAAGGTAGCCCTCGGGAAGCGCCTCGTAGCCCTTAAAGGTGAAGGACTCGCCCTCGTAGACGGTAGCGCCATCCTGCTGAACGGCAACGATGTGCTGAGCAATCTTGTCGCCACCGATCTCGTTGAGGATGTCGATGTCGTACTGACGGGTGTAGGCGTCGTTGTTGACGAATACGAAGACGAGCGTCTTATCGTCGACGAAGGACTTAGGTCCGTGACGATAGCCCATGGAGGTGTCGTAGGAAGTAGCGACCAGACCGTGAGCGAGCTCGAGGATCTTGAGCTGGCTCTCCTGGGCAAGGCCACTGAAGGAGCCAGAACCCAAGTAGGTCACGCGGTTGAAGTCGCCAGCCAGGTAATCGGCGATCTCGGGCTCACGGGAGATGACCTCCTCGCCCATCTTGGCAATCGTCTCGACCCACTCGGCCTTCTGCTCGTCAGAGGCAGTGTCGAAAATAAGGGTGGAGAGCAGGGTCATGCAGGAATAAGAACCGGTCATGGCGAAGCCCTTGTCGTTGGCGCGCGGAATGAGCAGCGTCAGCGCGTTGGGATCATCGGCAGACTCGACGGCGAGCTTGCCCTCGGGAGCGCAAGTGATGTTGAGGAACTTGACGTTGTGGACGAGCTCCTTGGCAACGGCAACGGCGGCAAGGCTCTCGGGGCTGTTGCCAGAGCGGGCAAAGGAAACCACGAGCGTGGGATCCTCGGCGCGCAGGAAGTCGCGCGGGGCGCTCACGATGTCGGTCGTGGCGATGGGCTTAAAGTCGTAGAGATCAGTGTTGCCAGCGTGACGCAGGTACGGGGCGCAGGTATCGCCAACGTAGTCGGACGTACCGGCACCGGTGAAGACAACGGACAGACGACCCTCGCCCATAGCGCGAGCCTCGGCCAGGAAGGCCTCGATGGCCTCCTTGTTCTCGCGATAGATGTTGAGCGTATCACGCCAAAGCTCGGGCTGCTGAGCAATCTCGGCCGTGGTGATCTGGGCGCCGAGCTCGGTGAGCTCCTCGACACTCTTCTCGAACATTTCTAATACCTCTCTCTAGAAGTAATCCTCTGACGTGCAATTATACACTTCGGTTGGTTATCTGGTAGTAACCAGTTAAATGCAAAGAATCACCATATGGAAACGATGCGAGCACTAGTTACTGCGCTGGTGGTAAACCTTGTATTTAAACTGATCGGCACGAGCAACCGAGAGTGTGTACTCCACTACCTCGTTTGACTCGTTATACGTAGTCCTGACCAAATCGAGCACAGGCGAGCCCTCGACAATTCCCAAAAGGTGGGCATCGGTGGGACGGGCTATGCTCGCATAGAACTCCTCTTCGGCCACGCGAATCTTTTGCTGAAAGTCCTGCTCAATCACATCGTAAAGCGGCTTACGCTCCAGCAGCGGTCGCTTTAGGGACAGAAATTGACGAACCGGTAGATAGCTGCGTTCGACCATCATAGGCATGTTGTCGGCAGAGCGAAGGCGCTTGAGCTTAAAAATGCGATCACCGATGCGCAATCCCATATGCTCGGCCAGATTCTTATCGGCCTCCATCTCGCAAAACTCGAGAATCGTGGTCTCGGGTTCTCGACCCATCGCGCGCATCTGCTCGGTAAAGCTGTAGGACTGCATAAGATTGGTTGCTTTTGCCGAACGGTCGGTCACAAAGGTACCGCGACCGTGCTGCCGAACCACCAGTCCTAAACGCTCCAGTTCCTGCAGAGCCAGGCGTACCGTAGTGCGCGAGAGACCATAGCGCTCCGAAAGTTCGCGCTCGGAAGGAATCATGTCACCGGCGCGATATTCATGGTCAATCTTTTCGGTCAGAATATCGACCAGCTGATCGTACAGCGGTTGCTTACGCGCTCCGATCGCCATCCTATCCTCCCTTTTGCTCGAATTCGGCTAACTACCTAGGGTGTTATGCATTATCTGTCTGCCACACCCGAATCATTAAGAAAACAAAAGCCGCGCGCTCTTTCGAGCACGCGGCTTTTAACATACACATGGCTTAAGGGGTCGGGGTGTGAGCCGCGTAGGGACACACCCCTCAAGCTAGAGCCTTACCAGATGCTCGGCCAGAGACCAAGCGGGCCAGCGCCCAGGATGCCAAGGACGAAGAGCAGGAGAATGCCCTTGGTCGGGGTCCAGCTGTGCTTAGCGAACATGTAGTAAAGCAGCAGCGTAAGCATAAGCGGGACGAGCTTCGGGACGATGGTGTTGAGGGTGTCGGCAACAGAGAAGTTGACCGGATCCTCGGTAACGGTGCCGTAGGTCACGGACTCCATGCCGTTACCCAGATCGGTGACGCCGCACTCGACAGCGTTGCCGTCGGCATCGGAAGCGGTAAGCGCGTTGCCGTCCTTATCGGTCATGGCGATGGTACCGGCCTCAGCGGTCTCGGTATCGATGCCCTCCATACCGGTGAAGTTCTCGGCCTCCTTCTCGGAGACGATCACGGTAGTAGCGGAGAGACCACGGGTGGTGCCGTTGGGGATCTGGAGGTTGATCTGGGTGCCACCCATGGTGACGACCAGGCAACCGACGACGAAGACGCCCATGATGGAAGCGGCACGCGTGAAGGCCTGCATGTTGGCGGTCAGAGCGTCAATAGCGCTGGTGCCAAGCTTGTAGGACCAGTTCATGAGCCAGAAGCGCAGAGCGAACTGGACGACGTTGAAGATCACCAGGAAGATGATCGGTGCAGCGGCGTTGCCGTTGATGGCCATGTTGGAGGTGATGCCGGCCGTGATAGGCACGAGCGTCAGCCAGAACAGGGCGTCACCGATACCACCGAGCGGGCCCATTGCGGCGACGCGGACGGCGCGGATCGTGGGGATGTCAACCTTGTTCTGCTCGAGCGAAAGCACGATGCCCATAACAAAGGTGACAAGGAACGGGTGGGTGTTGAAGAACTCCAGGTTGTGGCTCATGGAAGCCGCGAGGTCGTTCTTGTTGGTGTGGATCTTCTCCAGACCGGGGATGATGGAGTAGAGCCAGCCAGCGGCCTGCATGCGCTCGTAGTTGAACGATGCCTGCAGGAAGCAGGAGCGCCAAGCCATCTTGTTGAGGGTCTTCTGGTCGAGCTGCGGAGCAGGAGTGAGATCCTCGTAGTGCTCCGGGATCACATACTCATTAGATGCCATCTTCGAAGTCACCTCCGTCAGAAACAGCTGCACCCTTCAGCTCGGTCTGCTGCTGGAAGTCCCAGAAAGCGATGCCGAAGCCGATGAGAGCGAGGATGAGCAGAGCAGGGGTTGCCAGCGAATCGTTGGCAACGGTGATGAGCGCGAGGCCAAAGCCCATGAGGAAGAAGCCCCACATATCGCGGTTCATCATAACCTTGAGCAGGACGGCGAAGCCGACGAAGCGCATCATGCCGCCTGCAGCGGACAGACCGGTCTGCAGCCAAGTCGGGATGGCGGAAGCGATGGTCTGACCAATGGTAGCGCCAGCGATGAAGAACAGGGTGACGACGACAGCGAAGATCAGGCCGAGCAGAGCCATGGCGAAGTAGTTCAGGCGCTCGATGCCCTTGGTGTCCGCGTTGTGAGCCATGTTATCGGCCGTGGACATAAGCGGGGACATAAGCGTGAAGACCAGGGTAACCCCGAGCTGGCCAAGCAGAGCGAACGGAATGGCAAGGCCGACTGCCGCGTTGGGCTCGAGGCCCGTGGCGATAGCGAGAATGGCTGCCATGATGCCGCCGATGACGGCGTTAGGCGGCTGAGCGCCTCCGATCGGCATGTTGCCGATCGTCATGAGCTGATAGGTACCACCCACGAGAAGACCGGTGTTGAGGTCGCCAAGGATAAGACCGATGACGGCGCCGGTGACGATGGGCTGATAGAGAGACTCGAGGAAGTCAAACTGGTCGATTGCCGCGATGAACGTGACGACGAAGACCAGAGCGATCTGGATGATCGAGTATTCCATCTTGCTCCTCCTTTCAAAATGTATGTACGCACTTTGGATTTCACGTACAGAACGTCAGGGTTTCACTCCTGACAACGTGGATCACGAGGATTACGAGAAGAGCTTGCTCGTGTCCTCAACAGGCGTGCTCGGAACGCGCCTGATCTCCAACTCCACCCCCAATTCCTGCAGCTCTTTAAACGCAGCGACATCCTCGTCGTTAACTGCGACGGAGGTGGCGACTTGGCGCTTTCCTTCCGACATGTGCATGTTGCCGATGTTTACCTTCTTTATAGGCACACCGCCCTTGACGAGCGTAAGCACGTCTTCCGGTGTTTCGGCCACGATGAAGATCTTCTGGCGCGGGCTCGCCTTGCCAATGACGTCGATGGTCTTCTGCAGAGAGAAGAAACGCGTAGCGACGCCGGCGGGAGCGGCCATCTTCATGAGGTTCTGGCGCATGGTGTTGGACGCCACGTCGTCGTTGGCGACGAGGATGAGGTTGGAGCCCAGGGTGGAGTTCCACTGGGTGGCAACCTGACCATGAACCAGTCGGTTATCGATGCGGGTAAGAAGAATGTTGGGTTCTGCCATGTTGATCAGCTTCCTTTCGTTATTTGCTGACGACAGTTACTTGATCTCCTGAATCGCGTAACGCGAAACATCTACGACGGCTCCGGATCGGACTTTGATCTGGACCTTCTCGCCTTCGATGCCTTTGACGGTTCCGTAGATACCGCCGGCGAAAAGAACCTCTTGACCCGGCTTGAGCTCGGTGTGCAGCTCCTTGAAGTACTTCTGCTTCTTCTTCATGTTGATTTGCGACCAGATGGTGTAAATCAAGCCCATGATGACAAGCAGGCCTAAAAGGGCGACCGAGGAGCTCAGGACGTTGGCTCCGAAATCGGCCATTAGATGCCGTCCTCGTCGCCGAAGATATCCTCTTCGTCGGAGCCGGCAACGGATGCGACCGTCTGGGCGGTGATGCCCGTCTGGCCAACGGTCACGGCCTGCTCGCCAAGCTCGGCGAGCGTGGCGTTGCCGCGGAGGAACAGAAGCTCAATAACCATGGGGAGGTTAGTGCCAGTCAGAACCTCGACGTTGTCGACATCCTGGGCAATCATCATCGCCTGGTTGAACGGGGTGCCACCAAGCAGGTCGGTAAAGACGAGCACGCCATCGCACTCCTCGCGCATGGCGGTAATAGCGGCGCGGAGATCCTCACCGTAGGAAGCAGCCTGGTCGCCCTCAAAAGGAACGACGGTAAAAGCAGGCTGGTCGCCAGCAACCATAGCGATAGCGCTTGCGAGGCCGGGTGCGAACTGTCCATGACCGGTAAGAATAAAGCCAACCATTCAAATTTCCCTTCCGAAGGTGTGTACGATCTGAGTCCGATGATTTTCGGAAGCCAGCGGGCGCTCGCCCTTAAAGCTTCTTAGAAAGCGTTCTTTGAAGACCAGTGGTTTCTAAACTGGTAGTAACCACGTGACGTGTTGTTGTCACTATATCACCCCAGAAGAGGTCGCTTTCGTTGATTCATACGGTAAAACGTTTTTGCACCGCTCACGGTGATAAATCGACCGTTTACCGGTCGTTAACACTTCTACCTGCGGTTTTGAAACCGTTTCGAAATGCTTTGGCAAAAAATCTGATCTTTTCCTGTGTCTAAACAACGTAGGGCGGCTAAAAATAGCGTGTAGAAAAATTGCAGGTCATTGTGAAGATATGTGAATTGGTCTTTTTGACTTAATACCAGTTAGAACCAGTTTTGAGATTATCGGTGAACGGTAGTTTTCGACCGTTCACCGGTTACTTGCAATCGTTTGCAGCTGTTTTCCCATATGAATTAGGGGAACCCGATGGAGCGCTTGCGCGATCACAGGAAATTTTGGCATTTGTCCTTATCCCCCACGCGCCAAACTCCGGCATCCAAAATGAGCTAATAGCTCACGCTAATCGTTTTCAATCATTACATACTCAGTATCCGTAATTATTTATCGTTTGTCATTAATTCTGATAAGATACAAGTATCATCCAAAACGCCGATTGGAGGGGTTATGGTCCATCGAAACGCATCTATATCGAATGAAACCATCAGCCGCGAACAGACGGTAGCCAAACTGAGGAAGCTCGCTCGCATCTGCAAATGGGCCACGATCTGCATTACCACCGCGCTCGCTCTGGGGCTCCTCGCAGTCATTGCGATTGACCTTCTACTCATATTGCCTGGCCTCTCCCAAGGCTCGTGTCTCCAATCCGTAGAACTTCAAGCCGGCGAAGGGCCGTGCCTTGCTATCGTCGGTACCGATGCGCAGGCCCCACTTATGCTCGTCGCACACGATGGTCACACTGCCATAGGGAGCCTCTTGATGACATGCCTCGCGCTTACCATCGCGATAAGCGTGCGCAGGCTTTTCCTCAACATTGAAAAGGAAGGCAGGCCCTTTGACCTTGAATGTAACCAGACACTTCGTCGAGTAGGACATTTATTCCTTATCGGCGGCGTTGCCGTGAGGCTTCTTGGCGCCGTAATCACGGGAATGATACTCTCAGGATTTGGCGGCAGCTTTACGGATGCGTTCGTCGGCCAGTTATTCGAGCCCTCCATGCTCTTTGCAGGCCTGATTATTTGCCTGATTGCCAGCATCTTCCGCTACGGGTATATCCTGCAAAAGCAAGATGACGAGTTGCTCTAGGGGAAATCCATGATTATTCTGCGGCTTGACCGCATGCTCGCCGAACGCAAGATCTCATCCAAAGAGCTTGCGGAACGCGTGGGCATCTCCCAGGTCAATATGTCACGCATTAAGACGGGCAAGGTTTCTGCCATACGTTTTTCAACTCTTGACGCGATATGCCGGGCACTCGACTGCCAACCAGGCGATGTACTGGAATATATATCCGACGATGAAGCCGATAGCCTTTTTGGGCTTAAAGATGAATAGTCATAATTAAGCCGTCAATCACGCCCTCAACGCAAAAAGCCCGCTAGAACGTTGTCCGTTCTAGCGGGCTCAATCAGGTAGATCGGTTAGCGCGCAGTAGTGCAGGCAAACCTTACGCAAACAGGCCGTAGATGCTGATGTTGGCCTTGGCGTAGAGGCCGTTCGCATACTCGGTCCACTTGGAGCTGGCGCTCGAAGCCTGCGAGGAATACTGCTGATAAGCAGTGTAATAGGCGGTCATGGCTTGCTTATAGGTAGCGCTATCGGCCGTAAAGGCATCGTCGGCAAAGGCCTTAGCGTAGGTGCTATCGGCGTCCTTCCAAGTGCCCTTCTCGCTATCCCACTCGTCACCGGCAAGGTTGATGATGTAGTCGGCGTAGTCCTTGCTCGCGGTCTCCTCGTTGCCGTCAGAAGGCTCGGTCGGTGCGGTCGGCATGCTTGCGGAGCTATCGCCCACCTTCTTCTTGTAGAGCTTCTGCAGCGTCGCAGACTGGCGGACGATCTGCTTGGCCTGGTCCTTGGACACGCCATACTGCGTGGCCATGGTCTTGTAGTCCGAAGTGCCGATGGAATCCTCGGCGTATTTCTTCATCTCCTTAGAAGAGACGGTGATGTCCTCGTCCTCGGCAGCATCGAGCAGGATCTTGTTGCGCACGTAGGACAGGATGACGTCGGCAGACGGAGCGGTATAGTTGCCATCGCTATCCTTGACGGTATCAAGGCTGTACTGGCTCTCGATGGCCTCGCGCGCAGTGATGTCGCTCTTCTTGCCGTTGTAGCTATAGCTTGCCACGGTCGAATCGAGCTGATCCTCGGTCAGGGTCGACGAGCCGACACCCTTGCCGCCAAAGCCGCCATTGCCAATAAAGAAGCCAACCACGGCAGCGATCACGACGGCAACCACAAAGGCGGCAATCATCGTCTTCTTATGCTTGGATGCATGGTCGTCTTCGTCGGAACCCAGGATATCGTCGTCCTCATCCTGGGCCTCGGGCATCAGATTCTCGTCAGCGGCATCCGCGGCAATCTGAGCCTCCAGTCGGGCGTCCTCCTCCTCGGCCGTCGTGCCGGCGGCAATGTGCTCGGCAGACGTACCGGCGACCAGATCGATCTTCTCGTCCTCGTCACCGTCGGGGCCTTCGCCGCGCTCGATGATCTGGATGCCGTCGATCTCGTCCTTCTCGTCCTTCTTTTGAATCAGACCCATATCAGTTACTCCTTGTTAGGAAACATAGTC
>JAUMNV010000150.1 GCA_031295725.1 Collinsella sp. | reverse complement strand
GCTCGACCACAGCACGATCTCCTCGGAAAGACGCGACAGGTGCATGGCCATGACGGAGCCGGCGTAATGCAGATCGAGCAGGAAATCACGGTCGGAAACCGCATCGAGCGAGTTGGGAATCACGCCCGCAAAGCCAAGTTCGGCAGCCGTCATCTGGCGATCGAGCGGATAGCTCGTACCAGCAAGCGCGGCAGCACCCAGCGGGCAGTTGTCGGCGGCATCAAAGGCGGCCTTCAGGCGCGTAAAGTCGCGCGCGAACATCCAGGAATACGCCAGCAGATGATGCGACAGCAGCACGGGCTGAGCGTGCTGCATGTGTGTGTAGCCCGGCAAAATCACCTTGTCGTACTTCTTAGCCGCATCCACCAGCACATGGCGCAGCTCTAGATTGGCCTCCATGAGCTCCTTGGCCAGCGCCTTGACGCCCAGTCGCGTATCGGTCGCCACCTGGTCGTTGCGCGAACGCCCAGTATGCAAGCGCTTGCCAGCCTCGCCGATGCGACGCGTCAGCTCGCTCTCGATGGACATATGAATGTCTTCGTCGTTGATGTCGAAGGTAAAGTTGCCGGCATCGATATCCTGTTCGATTCCGGTCAGGCCCTTGGTAATCGCCTGCTCGTCCTCGGCACTGATGATGCCCTGGGCCGCCAACATCTTGGCATGTGCCTTAGAGCCGGCGATATCCTGCTTATAGAGATGTTTGTCGACCGGCAGCGACGCGCCAAACTCCTGCGTGACCTCGGCCACGCCTGCCTCAAAACGACCGCCCCAAAGAGCCATGGAACCGTCCCCTTTCTCCAAATACCAAAACAAGCGCCCAAAGCAATGCGCCATATCGCTAAAGCGATTTTTCAACCGCTAGTTTTACACATTCCCCACCGTGTGCGGAGCCATGTAGCTAATTTGCAAAGAAGTGACGCGCCATGCACTTGGCGCCCAACGTCTCCCTCCGGATGTTGCCCTGCGAACCATCAATCCAGGCCTTTAGGCTCATAGGAACGTCCTCGACCTTTGCAGCATCGAACTCGGGCGCGAGGGCAAGTAAAGCATGCGCGAAAGCATTGAACATAATGGATACTCCTCATATATATAGGCGCAGAGCCGCCAAATTGATAGAAGGAGCCCCGCCGGACAACCCCGGCGGGGCTCGGACTCAGCCGCAGACGCGGAATCATATATGCGGGCGGAACGTAGGGGCCACCGATGTTAAGAAGTGTCAGCAAGCATAACGAAAGGTAGGGACCCCGTGCGCCCGTTATGTATCACGCGGATGGGCCGCGCGGATACCAAGGGAAGGAGGCGCTAGGCCTGGGCGGCAGCAGAGCTGGGGCCCTGGACCTTTGCCCACGTCTTGAGCGATAGCGTATCGATCTCGATAAAGCCGGCGCTGGCCTTCTCGTCAAACGTGGTGTCGCGGTCGTAGGTAGCCAGACCGTAGTCGTAGAGGCTGAAGGGGCTCTTGCGGCCGACGACATGACAGTTACCCTTAAAGAACTTCAGACGGACAGTGCCGGTCACGAACTTCTGGGTATCGGCCATAAAGGCATCGAGCGCGTTTTTGAGCGGGCTGTACCACTGGCCGTTGTACACGGCGGTGGCCCAATCCTGCTCGAGCTTGATCTTGGTCTTGAGCAGGTCGCCCTCGACGCAGATGTCCTCGAGCGCCTTGTGGGCGGTGATGAGCGTCAGGGCGCCGGGAACCTCGTAGCACTCGCGGCTCTTAAGGCCCACCAGACGATCCTCGACCAGATCGAGGCGGCCAAAGCCATTGTCGCCGGAGATCTTGTTGAGGGCGATGACGATCTCGGAGAGCTTCATCTTCTTGCCGTCGACGGCGACGGGCTTGCCGGCCTCAAACTCAATCTCGGTGTAGGTCGGGGTGTCCGGCGTGTCCTCGGGGTTCTTGGTCATAACCCAGGCGTCGTCGAGCGGCTCGTTCCAGGGATCCTCCAGGTGGCCGCACTCAATGGCACGACCCCACAGGTTGTCGTCGATGGAATAGGGGTTGTCGTTGGCACCCTCGGGAACCGGCACGTTATGGGCGTGTGCATAGGCGACCTCGTCGGGACGGCACTTCAGGTCCCACTCGCGAACCGGGGCAATAACCTTGAGCTCGGGGTCGAGAGCCTTGACGGCGGCCTCAAAACGGACCTGGTCGTTACCCTTTCCGGTGCAGCCGTGGGCGACGTAGGTCGCGCCAAACTCGTGGGCGACCTCAACAAGCTTCTTGGCAAGCAGCGGGCGAGACAGGGCGGAGAGCAGCGGATACTTGTTCTCGTACATGGAGTTTGCTGCGATGGCTTTGGTCAGGAACTCATCGGAGAACTCGTCGCGCAGGTCGAGCACCTGGCAATCGAGAACGCCCAGGTCGAGCGCCTTCTGCTTCTTGGCATCCAGTCCGGTCTCTTCCTGGCCCACGTTGCCGCAGACACAAACGACATCGAGATTCTTCTCGTCCTGGAGCCACTTGACACATACGGATGTATCAAGACCACCGGAATATGCGAGAACGACTTTTTCCTTGCTCATGGCTGTTTCCTTTCGCCCTTGGTAGCTAGTTAGAACATCGGTCAGTTGCAAGTCATTTCAAGGTCATATACCGTGCAATATCAGGTTAAATAGCAAAAATCAGCACATACATGCCCTAGAAAC
>JAUMNV010000147.1 GCA_031295725.1 Collinsella sp. | reverse complement strand
CCCCGACTCGGCGTTCTGGACGGCGCGCGTCAGGTGGCGCGACAGGCCGTTGCCGTAGAAGATGTTGTCGCCGAGCACCAGGGCGCACGGCTCGCCGCCTATGAACTCCTCGCCGATAGTGACGGCCTGGGCCAGCCCGTCCGGCGAGGGCTGCTCGGCGTAGGAGAGGTTCACGCCGAAGCGCGAGCCGTCGCCCAGCAGGCGCTGGAAGTTGGGCAGGTCGGTCGGCGTGGAGATGACCAGGATGTCCTTGATGCCCGCCAGCATGAGCGTGGACAGCGGGTAGTAGATCATGGGCTTGTCGTAGACCGGCAGCAGCTGCTTGGAGGTCACGAGAGTGAGCGGGTACAGTCGCGTGCCGGACCCGCCCGCGAGGATGATGCCTTTCATTTAATCTGTCCTCTACAATCGAAATGCGCTTTAGGTCGAGTGATAAATAAGACTTGGGTATCCTATTTTGCTAAACCCCCTCATTCTTAACGAAATAGGCAAGGTAATGACTGCGGAATATGGCTACCTGAATTGCCCCTTCCATTTTTCAATGCTCGACCAAGGGAGATTGATTCCGGTTATTTCAGGTTGGTTAATCCAATCAGCCATTTTGAGTAAAAAGTCATCTTCTCGTTCGAAAACAGGAAGTCCGGTATCTTCACCGATGATCGCGTGCCAAATGTTGGTAATGGACTCACTTTGCTTCAACGCTATGAAAAGCGCCAGTATCGAAAATCAATTTATAATCCCACAATGATGTGAATTCGTTCGGGCAAATAACGACCGCAAAGTGATACAAGCGAATAAGATCCGGCAAGAGTTAGCGCCCAAACAGCAAATGTCGAAACACCAAGTGGAATGACGAATAATCCAAGCAGTTTCCAAACGGCCTTGAGAACAAGTATATGGCAGAGGTAGATTCCAAAAGAGGCGTTCCCAAGGTCAACAAGCAAAGTAGAAGATAATCGCGACTTGAATGATCCCGGAACCGCCATAAGAAGCGCGATCACAGCTAAAGAGGTCGCGGCAGAACCGAGCTTAAGCTGAGTTGTGGCCATATTGAAATCGCCAGTCAAATACCACCAGAAGCCTGCGACCTCCTGAATTATTAAAAATATAAAGAGCACTGCAACAAGCTGAGTGGTTCGTCCTTCAATGAGCGCAGCCCAACGCCTCCAGTCGAGACCGAAAACATAAAAGATGAGCCACATGGGGCAGAAAACCTGTATTAGAGGCAATGCGATACCGGCAACGGCAGCGAGCTCCCTTAGAAGCAAGCAAGCCGGTGTCACACAATAGACAAAGAACCTATACCGTGAAAGGAGCCTGAACAGTACCGGAGTAAGCAGCACAAGCTGTGAATAGACCAATAGATAGTACATCTGAGCCGATACGGAGCCCACGGCGAACGCCAGAAACCCAGACGCCCATGAAGGGCGGGAAACGCCGCAAGATAGATAACGCTCCAGAACGCATAAGGTCCGGCAACCTTGCTAATGCGGCGTCGAAGACCCCCCCCGCATTAAATTTGCGCTCGTCGGTAAGAACACCGGATAAAAACAAGAACAACGCAACAGAAAAGTTGAGGAATGGGCGAATGGCGACCGACGCGGCACATTGAGGAAGACAGTGGATAAGCACCACTGCGGAAATCGCAAGCCCACGAAGAGCTTGAAGGTAGCGATCCTTGGCCATCTAGGCTCTCCTTCCAACGAGTCTCTTTAGTCGTCGTTTAATACCACCAAGCTTGCCGCGGACACGCTGCCAGAGAGTGGGACGGAAATCCCACTTGTCCATGAGATCTGGGATGGAAAGCCCGGCAGACACGTCGTTCAAGAACTCGTCGCGCTTTGGATAAGGCGTGACAGAATGGACGAGGCTAGGGTTGCCCGCGATTACCCCATCAAGCGTCGCCGGACCGTTTGCAGTAAGCCCAGAAATAGCCTCGAATGCCCGCACGCCCTTCTCGGTATTGCATAGGACGGCAGATACGCCCTTGGAGTTGTCGACCTCGGGATGGGTATTCTGGAACCCCCAGAAATCACCGAGCGTGATATCGGCGCCGCTGGAGCGCTTTGCTGGACATGCCAGACAGGACGAACGAAGGCTCGCATTGGCCAGAAACGCTTTCATGTACCAGTCTTTGCCGAATATCTGGGACTCGGTGTCCCCGGTGTTGTCTTTCTCCGCTATGTGCTTGTACATAGCGGAGTAAGACAACCATCCGGTTGTCTTACTCCGCATATTGACGTCGCAGACGTCCGACCCGAAGGCCTCACCACGGTAGTCGACCCAGCGCGACCAGAGCTCTGGAGACGGAACACCGTGGCAGATGACGTCGACGCCGAGGAAGAGGTCAGAGTCGGCGAGTTTCCCCAGGTATGAGCGCATGCCAGCCACCTGGCATGCAGTACCGGCAAAGAGCGCCGGCCTGCCTTCACGCAGGGCAGCGCGGACGCCCTCGAAGACGCCGCGGCCAACCGCGCTCTGAACGTATTTCGAGCGCATAACGGCGCCGAGCGCCGGCCTGTCCTCCACGAGCACGTGACGAAGCTCGCGGCAACCGTCCGTCCACGCGGCGCCCGCCACAACACCGCCGCGCGAGAGAGCGTCACCGGCGAGTAGACCGAACACGCCGCCCGACGACGATCTATCGAGCAAGCCGACGTCATGAGCCTTCGCCCAGAGGGCGAACTCGCACCCGTCCTCCCCAGGGGCGTTGAGCGCCGGGCATACGGCGTCGCACGCCCCGCAGCCTACGCACCCGGAGGCGTCGACGGTGGGGTGTAGGAAGCCACAATCATCGGGTTCCATGGAGATGCATGACTTGGGGCAGCGGGCAGCGCACGCGCCGCAGCCGCAGCAACGGTCGCCAAGCGAGACGACCCTCGGGGATTTCTCGGAATCATTCATGATGGACCCTATCTAAGGAACGGGAGACGAGAGACGACCGCGATACGTTCGTCCTTCGTTAGGACGGCGAGCCAAAGGGCTATGGCGAAAAGCGCGCTGTAAACGGCGCCCCACTCGAGGAACGCGGGCCATCCGTTGACGGGCAGGACCGCCGTGCCAGCGAGGCAGGCGACGGTGACGGCAGCCCAGGCGAGCAGCACCGGCAGGTTCCGCTTCCAGAAAAAGAGCATGTCGAGACCGACCCGCTTCTGGTAGTACCAGTTCATCCACAGTCCGTTGCCGAGCACGATGCTGACGACATAGGCGATCGCGGGGGCCCACGGCCCCAGCGCCGGGGCGGCCGCGGCGGTGAAGGCAACGTTCCCGACCGCCATCGCAAGGTAGACGAGACTCCTGGCGTGGTGCATGTTCTTGGCCCTCTGGATCTCGATGCCGACGTTCTGACAGAGGGGCACCATGACGGGTAGCGTCATGGCGAGCACGAGCCAGTAGGCCTCGGCGAAGCCCGGGCCCGCCCACCTCGTCACGAAAAACTTCCCGAGAATAGCGAAACCTCCGTACACCCAGCAAAACAGTACCATCTGGTAGCGGCCCACGCGCGTCATAAGGCGAGTGAGCTCGGCGTTGTCGTCCGAGGTGGCGACGATGCGGTTGACCTTCGGAATGAAGACGTTCGACATCGTGGTGGAGAGCGAGTAGAAGACTTGGCGGATGTTCACGGCCACCGCGAACAGAGATACCGCAGTCGCGCCCGAGATGGCCCCCAGCATGATGTTGGGCACGCTCTGATTGACCATCTCGCAGACCTGGTTACCGAAGATCCAGGCACTGAAGGCGGCGATGCCGCGCATGACGCCCCAGTCGGCACCCCTGAGCTCGAAGCGCATGCCCAGCACGACGATGGCGTAGCGCGCGTTGAGGGCGAGCAGGACGAGGTTCACCGCGAGCTGTGCTAGGGCAACGCCCACGGGCCCCATACCGGCGGCCAGCAGGGCCCAGGCGCACAGCGGCGTCGCAAGCGTGGTGACGAGCTGCCTGGTCTGCTGGTAGACGAAGCGCTCGTGCGCCGTGATGTAGGAATTGAACACGACGGTGAACAACGTCGAGGCGACGTTGAGCGTCATGATGGCGAGCAGCTCCCGGGCGAGCGAGACCTGCGCCTCGGTGAACCCGGCCGAGAACACCGCGCCGGCGTTTGCGGAGAAGCCCATGCCGAGGGCGACCGCCGCGGCTGTGACGGCGACGTAAAGCGTGAGGTACATGCCGTTCAGGTGCCGGATGTCGCGCTCGCCGCCGTGCGCCACCGTCTGCGTGTAGAAGCGCACGTAGGCCTCGGAGAAGCCGAAGGACAGGAGCGTCAGCGAGAAGACAAAGGAGTTCGAGCTCTGGAAGACGCCGTAGTCCGCCTGCCCCACGTAGGACAGTAGCATCGGCGTGTAGACGAGGTTGACGAGGTTCTTTGCGAGGATGTTGGCGTAGCCGAGGAGGGCGCCCGCCTTACGCTGGCTAGCCACGGGCGGCCTCCGAGGGAATGCTCAATCCACATCTATCGAGGAATTCAACAACGATCTTCCTCTGAGCTGCCAACCTGTCATACGCCTTTGAATAGTCACTCTCGAGCAGTTCCGAATTACATACGGAAAGAATTGACCGCTCAACGAAAGAAACACCCAGCTCGCTGGCTAGCGTGTCGAATCGGCTGCTCATGTCTGGACCAGTGGACTCACGAGGGCAATAAATCAGCGGCTTCCCGAACAAGATCGAGAAAATTGATCCGTGATATGAATCTGTCGCTACAAGCTTTGCGTGACGGACGGCATAGAGGAACTCTGAAGGCCCGAGGGCGTAGTAGCGCGCATCCCCTAGTAAATCGACCCTCTTGCAGCTAAGTGAATCACAGATTTCGGCAACCCTCTCTTCGTAAGCTGCACTCCCGAGGAAGTACGTCAATACATAATCATTTGGAAGCCCGCAGTGCGGCTCTTTTTCATACCTTTCCCACCAGGAGCCGTCAAACATCAGTGTTGGGTCAATCAACACCTCGGCCTTTAAGCCGTACAGACTGTTTATAAGCTCGGCGCTCTTCTGCTCACGAACGGACAGCCTATCAAACCCGTCGAAATAGCCGTGGAACAGCTCACGCTTCTCCTCGGGAATCGTCGGAGCTGCCAAGCTTGGCGAAAAAGCAATGCGCTTTTCTCTTGGCGAAAACGTGAGAAACATAGTGGAGTTAGCGTCAGGGGAATACGGAGACCAAACTTGGTCGCTCCCAGCAACGAAAAAGTCATAGGATTTAATGTCACGTGGAGGGTTGGAATCAGATATAACCTCCCGGCTAAAGGAAATGTTACGGGAATTGAAATCCTCAAACGAACGATGCCTCTGGATGTGGGCAACGGCAAGCCCCTTTGGAATGAGCGAAGCCAAAGACTTGAGCTTGTATTTGGCAGATCTCGAGTCCTTCTGTCTGAACGTAAGGACATCTGCACCCGAGAGTTTGAGAGTTTCTTGGACAGCAAGGTTCTGGAGCCTCTGCCCATAGTTGTCCCCATGCGTAAATGTGGAAATGCCTATTTTCATGTTCAAACCTGTTCTTCGTCTCTATCAATAATCAAATAGTCTGCAGCCGAGGAATTCCACGACCAAGCCAGCGCTCCACAGAGCAGCAGTAGGCACAAGCAGCAGTTCACCCTTGTAAAGCACTGCGTATACAGAAAGGTAATAAGAATTGTTAGCAAAAGGAGCAAACGAACAATCCGGCCATTAGATCCTTTTTCCTGCTCCATAAACTCACTAACCACGGAGTGGAAAAACGCTACATACGCTGCCGTCTCCCAAACCCCCATGAGAATCAAGAAAGACCCCATATCCGCTTGACCAAAGTGGTTAAACGACATGAACCCGGACGCGTAGAAGCTTGAGGCTCCAAGACCCTCTCCGAGACTCCATGTAGCCGGTCTCAAGAGAGCGAAGCCGATGATAGCAATCCTCTCGTTACTGCCGTCGGCAGCAGTACCGACGGAAGCTGAACTGCCAACCATATCGAACAGACCAAACACTTGCGTATCCACGAGGATCTGGAACGCAGGCACCAAGGCGTATGCAATTGTCAGGATAAAATACAAGGCGACAAGCCAAAAGAAGGGACCCGAAACATCCGCTTCTCCTCTCATGACTGAAATAAGCCAGAACATCACTAAAACGAGAGGAAGGATTATGAAGAGCGCCTTATTATCGTTGAGTGTCGCAAGATAGAAGGACAGGACGATAAGGCAGACGTTGTAAGCGATGGCAAGGGATGGCCAGAGAGGACCCCGAAGCCTCCTAATCCAGACGAAGTTGTAGAGCACGACGAATGAAGTGTAAAGGGCCACCGCATGGACGGACGCATAAGAGAACAGGCCGGAGATATTGTCCTCGAAGTAACTGATGTCGTTCGTTGTCGCAGCGATCATCCCATGGGTAGAGTACTGGATAAACATGATCGCCATATTGAGAAGCAATATGGCGTTGAAGACCGGAAAACCTGCATCAAAGAGTCCAAGAAGAAAATCCCTCTTGTTAGTGACCAAAAGAAAGAAGTAAAGCGTATAGACAAACGGGTAGAGGAGCAGCAAAATATTCGCCCTAAACGTTTCCATATTGCCACCCAAGAGGGCACCAGACAGCCACCCTGCAACGGTAATCAGCCCAAGTAGTAGCGCTCTACCGCTATATTTCCATCCGGAGAAGAGCGCCCTCACGCAAATCATGCCGGTAATTACCCAGTTGAGGTATCGCCCCAGACCATAGTACTCAAGGAAGAAAACCTGCGCCAAGATACCTATAACGATCGTCGCATCCGCCAGGTCACCCATGCAAACGGTTAGAACGCCTTGCTTATTAGGGAGATACCAACGACCTCTTCGACCAGCCCGCTCCTCCGCTTTATTTATAACGAGCCTCGCATGCCTATGATCTTGCATTGAGTACCTCCAGCAGCACACGTTCAATCAGCCTCGTGTGCATGTGAACTCCCGTGTTGAGACCTACCGAGGAGCATGGAAGCAGGTCTACGATCTCATCTGAATCGACAAGATCGAGCGGACCAGGCTTTCCGCTCCTGAAACGATTGACCTCCCTGATAAGCCGGCTCTTATCCCTAAACAGCCCGATTAGCTCCTCCTCGTTATTCAGCACCAAACCGGACCCATGCTCAACGACAAAGTCGGCGACATTGCCTGCACATGCACTCGAAATCGTATAAGCGTTTGCGGAGTAAGATTCCATACAGGTGTAGCTATAGGTCTCTGGGCAAGATGGCCACATGACAACGATGGCAATCTCGCACTCCCTGAGAGAGTCGGTCATGGCATTTGGGTGCTTCTCATCAAATTCGACAAACCGCTTGTTCATCCCTGGATACATATCGTTCGAGCTGTTGAAGACGAAGAACTCGTACTCTTGTTCATCGACCGCAGATACGAGGCGAAGCCAGGTCTCCCAGCCCTTTGTCTTCCTCGGCATCCCCAGAAAGGCAACCCTGATGCGCTCCCCTGCGTTCAGAGGACGTCTGTTGCCCAGATACTCTCCAAGCAGCTTTTGGTGCGGTATTACATCAACAAGGCCCTCGTATTGGGGCCTGAATGAGAGAAACCGATTCTTCGTATAGGTCGAAGGTGCAACAAAACGGAGATTTTTGATGGAGTCAAACAGCCCTTGGATCTTCGACTCCACACGAAGGCTGTTACTGAAGTGGGGGCATTTCTCGCAGGGAGCGTCGCCGAGCCTTGAGCTGTCACAAAAGCCGCTCCTATTTTGGAGGTTATAGCTTGTACAACACAGGTAATAGTCGTGGAGAAAGGCCCTGACCGGTGTTTTGCCTGTAACTTTTAGCAGTTCGGAGACTTTCTCAAGGCTCACGTACAGAAGGTGGTGGATATGAAGCTCAAGAAGGCTGAAGCCGCTTTTTTGCCAGCTGCAAAGGGCCTCGCACACCTGGGCAATACTGAAAACACCAGCCTCCACCCCGTCGACCGTAACCCCGAATTCGCAAAATAGCATCTGGTCGTCCCTGAACAGGGTCTTCTTAACCGAGTGGAGATAGACGTAACTTATGCCGTGCGACGCCATGGCCTGCTGACTCGCCATAATAGCCTTTGGGGTGCCGGTCTTGTCCTTGAGATAGTCGCAAAAGGCAAGCGCTAGGACGTACCCACTATTGTGCGGTTTGGGGATGCTTTTACTCATATCATCGCTTCCCAAATAAGAGGAGAGATCTATTGAAAAGGCCCTCTTGTAGACTGCCGAAATTCAGCCTCGAAGAGAAAGAAACCCTGCACCTAGCCATGAAAGAAGCGTCCATTTTCGATACCAACTCTCCAAGAGCACGCTCTGGAGGAAGAATGCAGTCGGAATAAGTTGAAAGAAGTCCAGTAACTTGCTTTGCAAGAGTAATCTCTCGCGGATGACAAAAACTATTGATTTTCTCAATCACTTTAGATGGTAAATCAGTACTCACACCGACCACATTACGACCATGCTGGCGATATCCCATATGAGGAGAAGCATCGAAAACAATCCGATAACCCAGCAGCACGCATAGATTAGCTATCAGCTTATCATGCATGATGACGGGATGGGGCAGCTCATGCAAGCAAACAACTTCCCAAATACGCCTATCAAATACTTGCGTACATCCCATAGGTGACCCAATGCAAAGCTGGTTGAGAGGGTCGTTATCTCGATAAGATATGCACCTTTGTTGCCCATAGGTTAACCGGCCCATCTCATTACCAGCTGAATCTACAAGTCTTGAATTGCAATGATAAAGAGCCAAATTCTCCTGCTTCTTAAGCTGTTTAATCGCAGTTATCAGTTTATCGCTATCCCAAATATCATCTTGGTCGGAAAACGCATAGTAATCAGCTTCGGGAGCATTCCGCAACAACGTCAAAAACCCTAAAGCAGGTCCTAGGTTTTCTCCTGTTAACAAAGTCAGACTGCCCTCATCTGCATAGCGCTGCAGAAGATCACGAGTACCATCAGATGACCCGTCATCACGGACAAAAAGACGTACGTCAACTTCAGCCTGCGAGAGAATGCTGTCAATTTGTTCTGAAATAAATGGGATGCCGTTGTATGACGCCATTAATACGACGCACTTTGGCACCTTGGAATTACTCAACATATGGATTACCTTATCATTAATGCCTAAAGCAAACGCTCTCGATGTGTTAACCCCTGAGCAAACCCAGTGCAAGCAGTATATCCTTGACCAAGTACTTGGCGCAGTCTTTTGGCCTCGCCCTGAGAACGAGTCGGTTAACCCGTACCCCGTTACGAAAGCCATCCATAAAGGTATTTCTTTCTATAGGCTTCGTCGAAGGACGTTGAAGCTGTTCATTGTTGGCCACAGCTAGACCAGGATCAACCGGCAAAAGCTCAAGGTCCGTCATTTCTAACAGTTCTCGACCCTTGTCTGTCTGCACAAGTGCGAGGGATATCCCGTTCGCGACCTCATCAGAAAGCTCGCTACCCCATGAATCGCCAAGCGTAATATCGGAGACACGATCACCCTTGGCGTAGCGGCAGGAGTAGCAGCCTTCCGTATACGGTAAACCCGAGAGGAAAGCAATCGAGTAGCGATCGCGGACACCCGTCCTACCCACAGTTTCAGCTCCGCGATAGCGGAGCTGAAACTGGACTTTCTTTCGAAAGTCCAGTATCAGCTCATTAGACAGGTTGTTACCTGTCTCTTCCAAGAATCGGCTCAGGACCTTGGGGGACGGTGAACCATGACAGATAAGGTCGATGGTGTAAAGGGAATCGGCTAAACGGCTTCCAACGAAGTTACGCATCGCAGCAACCTGACAAGGAAGACCGATAAAGAGAACCCTTTGACCACCTTGCAGGGCCTCCCTAACCTCGCGGTACGCACCAAGCGGATTGCTTTTGACGTATTTGGAGCCTTGGGCCCTCCTCAAGTAATCCGCATCAGAAGTGAGGTGGAACCGGAACTCACCGCCCTCCTGTGCACATGAACACACTAATCCATTTGACGCCACAAACGCCTCCGAGATGGCCGTAGCCAGACCCCCGGACGAAGATGACATTCTGAGCGATGTATCTTTCGCCCACCCCTGTAGCCACTCGAGAGGACGCAACGAAGATGGGGATACCATCTGGGGACACGTTTTCTCGCACAGTCCACATCCCACGCACCTTGTAGGATCAATACGGGCGTTATACGCCTCAATCGTATCCTCAATGGCAATCGCTCCATGTCGGCATGAATCGACGCAGGCCATACAGCCAGCGCACATATCCTTCTTGCATACCGTCCTAGTGCCAACGTTTGACAATGCCCTACTCCTCAATCATGCTCTTGAGCTGCGCTAGGGACTTCTCCCTCTCCGCACCCATCACGTCGTTGACCCGACCAAAGTCAATCTGCTTGGATGCTAACTCGACATCATCTAGATTCTGAAGCACTCTGTCCGTGAGGTCCGTGAGTCGCAGAATACTCACGTTCCTGCTCGAGGTTCCGTTCTTGGGCAGCACTTCTACCAGCGGCGTATTGAGATTTATGGCAAAAGCCGTACCGTGGAACGAGTCCGTGACTAGGCATGCTGCGTTGTCGACATACGAGAGAAACTCAGCAAGCGTCGGCAGCCACTTGAACTTGCCCTCGCGTGAGGCCTGGTGCAGGCTTGCGGAGATCCGTATCAGGGGCAAGCCAAGCTTTTTGGCAACCTTCACGGCGTACTGCCCCACCGTCGGGTCGCTGTGAATCTGGTAGACGAGGATGTATTCGCCCTTCGGGGCAGGTGCCGCCATCCTTCTCCACGCCTCGCCATCAAGCAGCAGCGTGGGATCGACAACCTGTCCGGCCTCTATGCCCCACGAGGCAAGCTGCTCGCGCGCGGCATCCTCGCGTACGAACACGGCCTCATATGCTCGAAGGTCCTCGAGAAACCTGGGGCGCACGCTATCCGGGATATTCTTCTTACCAAAGCTTGCCGCATATGAGATGCGCCTTGCGCCCTCGGGAGCAAACTCAAGCGCGTATGACAGGTCGTATGCGCCCGAGCTGATGGGACCCCACACCTGATCGCTTCCAGTCATATAGACATCGGCCTTGGGCGGATTAGCCTTCAGCTCCTCCAGGGATGCATAGTGAGGGCTCATCTTAAGCAGCTGGGAACGCTCACGCGCAAACCGCTTGCCCGCCACCCTTGTCTCAGGCTCCATCAGAAGTCTGTAGACAGACTTCTTCAACGCGTTCCCGTTCCAGGACGGCTTTGTCGAAAGAAGCGTCCTCACCTGCTGGGATACGTCCTCACAAGCAGGTACATAGTCCATAATCTCGAACTCATGCCCCAAGCTCTCTACCGCTCGTTGTGTCGCATATGCCTGGAGCAGGGAGCCATAATTAGAGATTGCGTGCCTGGTTATGCAGGATACTTTCACGTGTTTCCTCCGATTGATATCGAGCAACCGCTATTTCTGAATTTTTGCATTCGATTTTTCCACCCGGCTGCACTACAGCGCCTCCTCAGTCTCGTACACGTGCGCGTCGGCTCGGCTTGCGTCGGAAAGGCCGTCGTTGATCGCGGCGTGCATGTCGCAGGTGGAAAGAGCGTCCAGCTCCTCCTTCGTCACCTTGCCCGACTCGTAGTCGCGCACGATGGGGAGCTCGTGCATGTCGAACTTCTTGCCGGGCTTGAGCTTGTGCGCCAGCACCCACGACGCGGGTTTCCAGATGTACTTGTGCATGGCAGGAGACACGGAGCCGATCATCCAGCAGTTGCGGTCGCAGTGGCGCACGCAGCCGCGCACTTTCTCGGCCTGGGCGCTCTCCCACAGCTCATCCCAAGACTCGTCGTTAAGGTTGCCCATAACGAGCTTCTCCTTGGTGCCGTTGCAGGGCATGACGTCGCCGTAGGGGTCGATGAAGAACGTGTCGAACGCCATATCGCACGGGAGCAGGCGCTTCTGCCCATAGATGTAGTTGATGAGGCCCATGTTGAAGTACGCGCGGAACCACTTCTTGGGCTCGTTGGACTTGAGGAGCTCGTTTACCAGGTCCTCGAAGTTCTGGGCCACCATGGGACGGTCCTTGATGATGTTCTTCGCCTCGACAAAGTAGAAGCTGTTGTGCAGGCTGGCGGTGGCGAACTCCATGCCGAGCTCGTCGGAAAGCTTGTACAGCGGCACCAAGTCCGCAGCGTTGCGATCCTGCACCGTCATGCCAAAGCCCACGTCCGGGTGCTTCATTTCCACGAGCTTCTTGAGCGTCTCGTAGCCGCGGTTGAAGCCGTTCTGGAGACCGCGGATCTCATCGTTGGTCTGCTGCAGACCCTCGATGGAGATGCGGATTCCCACCTGGGGGAATTCCTCGGCAAGGGCGATGATGCGGTCGGTGAAGAAGCCGTTGGTGGAGATGACGATGCGGTCGGACTTCTTGTACAGCTCGCGCACGATATCCGCAAGGTCGGTCCTGATGAAGGGCTCGCCACCGGTGATGTTGGTGAAGTACATGCGCGGGAGCTTCTTGATCACGTCGAGGGAGAGCTCCTCCTCCGGACGGCTGGGAGCCTTGTAGCGGTTGCACATGGTGCAGCGCGCGTTGCAGCGGTACGTTACGATTACGGTTCCGTTGAGTTTCTTCTCGGCCATGGGTTAGGCCACCACCTTCCGGTCAATTAGTTCTTGATACAGGGAGACGAGATTCCGGATGTATTTCTCTTGATTACAGTTCTCTGCCACGAATGAACGGCAATGCGCGCTCATCGCGGCGTAAGCCGCAGGATCGGCGGCCACCGCCGCACCCCTACGGATTGCATCTGCGAGTCCTGCCTCATCGTGGGCTTCAGCCAGGAAGCCCGTTTCACCCTCACGTACCAGCTCGGGTATTCCGCCCATGTTCGTACCGATAACGGGCTTGCCCGCGGCGAGTGCCTCGAGAACCGCATATGGCGCGTTCTCGAGCCACTCTGACGGCGCAGCCGCCAGAGTGGCTCGATTCACAAGTCCGCGCAGGGCGTCACCGGTTTTATATCCAACCAGCTCAATCCTCGAGCTTATTTCGTTTGGCATTGCGGAAACTTTGACCTTCACAGCATCACATTCAGGGCCATCGCCTGCAATAACAAGACGCCAATCAGGGATCACCGGTGCCGCCTTCTCAAAAGCATGCACGAGCGTTAACACGCCTTTCTCGCGAGAAAGGCGTCCCAGATACAGCATGTAGGGATCTTCATTATTTTGGTTGGCAACTTCCCGTGACATCGAATCGGGATTCAGGAAATTCCGCATGAGGACAAGCTGACGCTCGGGAAGCCCCGCTTCAATAAACTTGTTCCGCATGAACTCACTCGGGCAGATGATGCGATCGAGACGTGAATAGGTTTTGTGCCGTTTAAGCCATTCCGCCTCAGCCACCGCTAACGCGCTTTTTGCGATCGAACCCTTTACGCACTTCTTCTTAAGGCAATTGCCAAAATGACCCCCGAGACACGAATCGCAAACGTTGCCCTCGGAATCAAGCATAAGATAGCTCGGGCAAGCAAGAATCAAGTCGTGCGAGGTATACACAACCGGCGTTGGATGCTGCTTTAGCCAAGGAGCGTCCAAGATGGAAAACGTAATCTGCCTATGAGTGAGATTGAGATGGATTACATCGGGCTGGAATTCACGGCACAGCGCATCGAACTTCTCGCGCGCCTCTTTGGAATACACAAGTGCCTGCGCGGCCTTCGCCTTATCGACAATAGAGCTCGGTCCGTTATAGTCGCGGTTCGTTACAAAGTAACGCGACCACTCAGTCGGCTCATTACGCTCATCCTCCATGCTGAAGAAGGCAACTTCATGCCCAAGAGCGCGAAGACCATCGGCAAGAGCAAAGTAGTACGTCTCGCTTCCACCCTTGCGCCAATGAAACTTATTTACAAGAAGGATCTTCATTACGCAACACCCTCATACAAAGCAAGCGTCCTTTGGACGACGCTGTTCCAGTCATAGCCATTAATCGCGCGGTCACGTGCCATGGCGCCCAGCCTCTCCGCTTGGGCAGAATCCGCTATCAGGCCTTCAAGCACGTCGCGCAGCGCCCCCGCGTCTCCGTGTGGGAACGTGAGCCCGCAACCCTGCAGAACATCCGCGCACTCGGGAATATCCGAGGTAACGCATGCCGCACCGTGAGACATGGCCTCCAGCAAGCTCATGGGCAGGCCCTCAACGTCGGAGGGGAGCGCGTAGCAATACGCGTTGGAGTACAGCTCGGAGAGCAGGTTGCCCTCAACGTGGCCGGTAAAGAGCGCGCGGGGGTCGGACGCGGCAGCCTCTTTGAGCGCCACGGCGTAGTCGTCCGTATCGGAGGAGTCGCCCGCGATAACCAGGCGCTTATCCGTCTTTACCTGCTTGTACGCCTCCACCAACAGTTCCGGTCGCTTCTCGGGCACAATGCGACCGAGGTAGAGGACATAGGAGCCCTGGGTGAGCCCCAAGCGCTCGGAGATCTCCTTCGCGGGAAGATCCGCCTCGGGAGTGATGCCGTTGGGAATGAGCGTAGCCTCGCGGCCGTAAGCCTCCTTGAAGTACTCCTGATTGCCCCGGGAAAGCACGATGAGCGCATCCGCGCACTTGGCCGCCGTCGCCTCGCCGAACTTGATGTACTTGGAAGCCAAGCCGCCCCATTTTGCACGCTGCCAGTCCAGGCCGTGGATCGTTGCCACGGTCCTGATGTCCGCGGAACGCGCAAAACGAAGGGGGACGCACGGCCCCTCTGCGTGATAGTGAATTACGTCTGCCCCGTCTTTGATGGCGGCCCTTGTTGCGGCAAAGCTGCTCGTGAGCGCAGAGAGCCCCTTGATGTCCAGAGCCTTTACGGGAACGATGCGGTAGCCATCCTTCTCGTAGGGCTCGGAAGGAGCTCCTTCGCCCATACGGTCGTAGCAGGTTACTTGGTGACCAAGGTCTGCCATACGGCGAGCAAGCTCGCCTACCACCACTTCTACGCCGCCCTCGCGCGAACCCGTTCTCTTTTGGCCTATCATGGCGATGCGCATGCTACACGGCACCTTCCCCAGAGAACATCGTCTTCAGCGTGCCGAATATCAACCGCAGGTCCTGGCGCAGGCTGCGATTCTCTATATAGTGAAGATCCAGCTCAACCATTTCGTTGAAGCCCAGGTGGCTGCGGCCCATTACCTGCCAAGGACCGCTGCAGCCGGGTTTTACCGCCAGGCGCTTCATGTCGTGCTCGCTGTACAGGGCAACCTCGCGCGGCAGGCCGGGGCGCGGGCCAATGAGGTTCATTTGGCCCAAGAACACGTTGATGAGCTGGGGCAGCTCGTCGATGCTATGCTTGCGAATGAAGTTACCCACACCGGGAATAATGCGCGGGTCGTGCTTCATTTTAAACATGGGGCCAGTGGCCTCGTTTTGGGCCTGCAAGTCCTTGAGCATTTGGTCTGCGTTGGGAACCATGCTGCGGAACTTGTAGATCTTAAACAGGTAGAACGTGCCGTCTTTGCGCACGCGGCCCACGCGCCACTGTGAATATAGGGGGCTGGCGCCCGGGCTCTTTATGCAAATGACCACGCTCAGAATTACCCCGGGAATAAAGAGCAACACCAGGGCTCCGCCGGCGGCGACAATGTCCACCGTACGCTTAACAACGCGGTAGAGCCTGTGCCCAAGCTCGGGCTTCACGCCGGAGTTGGCACCGCGCAGCATCTTGTACGCTTCTTCGTTTGTAAGGTAATCCCCCGCAGCACCGGCTGCGGCAGTGACGGAATTCGCCGTGGCGGCCGTGCGCGTCTCCCGCGCGCCCTGTGCCATGGTCATCATCGTAGGATCCAAGAGCCCCACCCCCGATACTTTTTGCCTTCGGTCGTCCGCTTGCGAGCTTGCAGCTAGGCGATCGCTCTTCCGTGATTGCGCATAACGCGCTGCTCTTTTGAAAGCACCGCAAGGCCAACGCGGGTGGTTACGCGTCGACCGCACAGGTCGAGCTCCAAATAAGCAGTGCTCTTGCGTCTGTTAATGGTTTTGATAAGGCCTTCGTGGCCCAACAGTGGACCTGCCGTCACTATGACCTGGTTACCGTCTTTTAGGGCCTCGCTCATGGGCACTACGCGGTCTCCCCTATGCGTAAAGCCGCCAATAAGCTGAACCTCTTCTTTTGCCAGCGGCACAAACTGACCGTCCTGGGAAAGCACCCGGGCAAAGTCGTCCATACGTAGCAGATACTGTTGCACGGTTCGAGGATCTGCCGTATCGCAGATAAGATAACCGGGAAAGAGCGGTTTAGTCGTATTGACCCATTCGCCGTGTACTTTAATTTCGGTTTGAAATTGAGGATAAAAGAGCTCCTGCATGGCGCTCGTAGGCACCATACGCTCGATGCGCTCGCGCATTACATCTTCGCGACCGTTAATGACTTGGATCACATACCACACGAGCACCACCCCCTTGCTGTCTTACATGTGGCTCACGGGATTTGGGTATGGCTTCGCCAGGGCGCTTTTGCGCGAAGGCGCTCCATATTCAAACCCTGAGCCCAGTTAGACAAGCACGTGGCTCTGCCCCACCGTGAACGGTATGTATAAGCGCAGTTGCTAGAGATGCGGCCGTGTATCGCAAAAAGACCGCGTCTCCAGCTGGCTGCGTGCGAACCAGTCAAGCGGGAACAAAACTGGACCGCACGCAAACAGCTGCAGAACTGTTACGTTTGAGCATGCGACTTTAGTTATTTACATCTACGAATTACGTCGATGCAAATAACTAAAGTCGCATGACTTCTTTATTGGAGCTCGTGGTGTTTCTGGCACCGCCGTTACGGCTGGATGCTGATCGACCCTGCGCTTTGTGGCTTACTGAAGCCGTGAGCACAGTTGAACTCATGTAACGTTAGGTATCCTAGCACAAGCTGTTAGTGAAACTGATTTGGGCTGCGTTGGACAACATATCGTTCATTTAGCGTGCTTAAGGGAGTTATTTTGGGATGTTGTTCACGTTAATGCAGGTTAATGGGATGCTAACGGTGATTAGGCGCGTTCCTGAAGCCCATATGGAACGGCGATCTACACTGATAATCGCGTTTGGCTAACAAACTATGTACAGACATGGGAAATAAATTGTGCAACTTTTTGTTGGCGTAGGTGGGGTTTGTGGCGCGTGGTGTTTTGGCATGAAAAAAGGCCTTCGGAATCCCGAAAGCCTTGCAATCACGATGGTGGAGACGAGGGGGATCGAACCCCTGACCTCTTGACTGCCAGTCAAGCGCTCTCCCAGCTGAGCTACGCCCCCGTGACGAGGAGATACTATAGGGGAAGACTTTCTTTGATGCAAGGACTTTTTTGGGTTGAATCTCTTACTTACGGGTTTTCCTGGGACGTGGCAAAAATAATCACTCTGCGAGCGATTATTTTTATCCGCCGTCCCGATAAAACCCTGATGCGATAGACCTTACTTGTAGAGGTAAGCGATGGCGGTGCCGGTGTGGACTTGGATCGTGGCTGTTGACCTGACGACGTTGCTAATGCCCGTGTCGACTAGCAGGCCCAGGGGGCTGTGATCTAGTTCCCACTCTAGGCCGTGCTCACTCACCTCGGTGTTGGGGGCTATGGCGATGATGGAGAAGGTTTTGCCCTCGGCGCCCTCAATGGTCCAGGTCTCGTTCTGACGCAGGATTCTGGCCGTCACTTCGTCTTCTTCGATCCAGACGGGGACATCCGCATAGCCCGCCAGTAGCCCTAACACAGAAAGAGCCATATCCGGACGGCCGCCGGTGGCGCAGGTCGCAACCACTTCGGCACCCGGCCAGCGACGGCGGACGGAATCGAGCGCCAGCGCCAGATCGGTATAGTCTTTGTACGGGTCGTGGCGCTCAACTTCAAAGTCGGTGGCGGCATCGACCAACGCGCGACCCGCGTCGCTCACCGTGTCGGCATCCCCCACATACACGTCGCAGCCCAGCCCCGCACCCAGCAGCGCATCGAGTCCGCGGTCCACGGCGACAACGTAGTCGCACTCCCCTGCTAGCCTACGCAACAGATCCGCGCTCGCCACCGCGGGCGAGCCGCAGACCACTAATACCTTGCAAGCCACAGCCCTCGCCTATCCCTCAAACGAAAGCACGCGGGCCAGATCCAGCTCCTCGTAGCTGTCGATAAAGATATCGCAGTTGGCGCGCACGTCGTCGCGCTTCATGCGGCCGTGCGGGTCATAAATACCCACGCGCTTAAAGCCGGCGGTGCCAGAGCTCTTAAGGCCAAAGACCGCGTCCTCAAACACCCACACGCGCTCAAACTTGCACCCGTGGCGCTCCTCCAGGCGGCGCAGCGCAAGTTCATACACATCCGGGAACTGCTTGGAGCGTCCTGCCTCACCCGTCGTGGTAACAAACTCCATGTAAGCGTCGAGCCCCGCACCTGTGAGCGCAGACGTAACTAGCTCGGCCGGCGTGGACGTAGCTACGCACATGGCAATGCCCGCCGCCTTCGCCTGCTCCAATAATTGCAGGAGTCCCTCGCGCGGCGGCACCTTGGAGTACCCATCAATCAGAATATTGCTCAGCTCGCGATACAGCTCCTCACCATTTGCGCCAATGCCCCACGTGTCGTGGTAGGCCTGGCATTCGTCCTCGAGTGAAAGATGCTCAAACTGGGCAAAATCGTCGACCGTCACGTCAACTCCGTGTCGGTGCAATAATTCGGGCTGGGCGTAGCCCCATACGGGGGTGCTATTAACCAGCGTGCCGTCGCAATCGAAAATAAAAGCAACCTTGGGAGCGGCGGTATGGGACATAAACGAACCTTTCGATATCAAATGGTAAACATCCTGCTAAAAACGTTTTACCAAACGTCAGCCAAACAATTTTGAAACCCAAATTGGTAAAACTGTCAAGAGTTTTACCACGGCAATTCTGTCAGTGGTATAAACATGTCGCTTACCGATTAAACGCACCCGCAAATCCGCTTTCGTTCATAAAACTAACGTAGAGGTGTTATCGTAGTTTTTGCCGAAAGTTCCACCGAGCACGCGAGGTGGAACGAATCACAGAAACTTTGCCGTCCCTTCGATTCGTGCAGCCTTGGACCTTTCGCATCTAGTCACCAAGGCAATACGCTGCCGCGTCATGATGGGATCAAACGTGAGCGATACAAAGCTAAAGCCAGCAACCAAAAAGCCCGCTGCCCGTAAAGCCGCCCCGCACGCACCGGAGCTCACCAAAGACGATGTCTATCTGTTTGGCATTGGTACGTGGGAGCGCAGCTGGGAAAAGATGGGCGCACATCCCGACACGCAGCAGCGCACGCGCGGCTGGCGTTTTTGCGTTTGGGCGCCCGACGTTAAGAGCGTCCACGTTATCGGTGAATTCAACAATTGGGATGAACAAGCCAACCCGCTGGTGCCCGTGCATACGAGCTCTATTTGGGAAGGCTTTATTCCTGGCGCCAAGCAGGGCCAGCTCTATAAATACCTCATTGAGACCAACGAGGGCGAAAAGCTCTACAAGGCCGATCCGTATGCCTTTAAGGCCGAGTGCCCTCCGGGTACCGCAAGCGTGCTGTGGACCCTCGATGGCTACAAGTGGAACGACGCCGCGTGGCTCAAGTGCCGCGCCGGCCACAACCACATGTCGCAGCCGCTTAACATCTACGAGGTACATATTGGCTCGTGGAAGCGGCACGGTGACGCGCCGCAGGGCGAGCCCGACGAGTACGGCAACTACCCCGGTCCCATGGACCCCTTCCCCGCGCAGCGCGGCGAGTTTTACACCTACGACGACCTGTCGGTGGAGCTCGTGGACTACGTGCGCGACATGGGCTATACGCATATCGAGGTCATGCCGCTCATGGAGCATCCCTTCGACGGCTCCTGGGGCTACCAGACGACCGGCTACTATGCCGCCACATCGCGCTACGGCAACCCGCAGCAGCTCATGCACTTTATCGATGCGTGCCACGAGGCGGGTATCGGCGTGATTATGGACTGGGTGCCCGGCGGTTTTTGCGCCGACTCCCACGGCCTTGCCACCTTTAACGGTCACATGCTGTTTGAGCACGAGATTCACCCCAACTGGGGCACGCACAAGTTTGACTTCGCTCGCGGCGAGGTCCGCTCCTTCCTGGTCTCCAACGTGCTGTACTGGCTCGAGAACTTCCACGTTGACGGCATTCGCATGGACGGCGTGTCCAGTATGCTGTACCTCAACTTTGGCATCGACGATCCGGGTCAAAAGAAGTTCAACAAGTACGGTACCGAGGAGGACCTGGACGCCAGCGCGTTCATTCGCCAGGTCAACTGCGCCGTTGAGGCTCACTTCCCCGACGTGATGATGATGGCCGAGGAGTCCACCGCGTGGCCGCTCGTGACCTACCCGCCGCAGGACGGCGGCCTGGGCTTCCATTACAAGTGGGACATGGGCTGGATGAACGATACCCTGCACTACATGCAGACCGATTTTCCGTGGCGCCCCGGCAACCACGGGCTGCTCACGTTCTCCATCATGTATGCCTTTACCGAGAACTTTATTTGCCCGCTGAGCCACGACGAGGTCGTGCACGGCAAGTGCTCGCTCATCGGCCGCATGCCGGGCGACTGGTGGCGCCAGTTTGCCGGCCTGCGCACGCTGGCTTTCTACCAGATGACGCATCCCGGTGCCAAGCTCAACTTTATGGGCAACGAGATCGGCCAGTTTATTGAGTGGCGCTACTACGAGTCCATCCAGTGGTTCCTGACCGAGGAATACGAGACCCATCGTCATCATCAGGCGTTTATCAAGGCGCTCAACCACCTGTACACCGCCGAGCCCGCCCTGTACGAGCGCGGCTACACCGACGACGGCTTTACCTGGATCGACGCGGATAACTCCAAGCAGTCCATCGTGAGCTTTGTGCGTCAGGGCGAGGACGTCGACGACGACCTGGTGATCTTGATCAACTTTGACCCGGCGAGCTACGAGAGCTTCCGCGTGGGCGTGCCGCGCGAGGGTGACTGGGAGGTCATCTTTGATTCCGACCGTCCCGAGTTTGGTGGCAGCGGATACGCCGGCGAGGAACCCTACACCTGCTCGAGCGAGCCCTACCCCTGGAACGGGCAGATGGACTCCATCGAGATGAAGGTGCCCGGTCTGGCAGGTGTGGTACTTAAGCGCCGCGGTCCCAGCAGTTACAAGCCGCCCGTGGTCGAGAAGCCCAAGAAGGCGATGCGCAAGCGCGCGTCCTCGGTAAAGCCCAAGGCCGCGGCCACTGCCAAGAAGGCGACGGCTAAGGCGAAGGCTGCCAAGCCCGCTGCCAAGGCTACGGCCAAGTCCACCACGGCCAAGAAGGCAGCCACCAAAAAGGCTGCTCCCAAGGCTAAGGCAGCAGCTGTTAAGGCTCCTGCCAAGGATGCGTAACAAAGCCGTTACGGCTGTAATTACCCGCCCCGACAGGGCGTAGGATTCAAGTCATAACCGTTCCGGGAGAAACATCCCCGGGGGAAAGGAACGTATGAATAAGATCTTCGACAACAAGCAGGAGTTTACCGAGCTCTATCGCGATGCCGTCATGAGCATCAGTGGTAAGAGCGTCGAGGCCGCCAGCGACCTCGACCGCTTTAACGCCCTGGCCAAGCTCGTGGCCGAGAAGGCACGCACCGTTGCCACCAAGAGTGACGCCCGCGCCACCGCCGAGGGCAAAAAGCGCGTGTACTACTTCTCGATCGAGTTTTTGATCGGCCGCCTGCTCGACAACTACCTGCTCAACTTTGGCGTGCGCGATATGGTCGCCGAGGCGCTCGACGACATGGGCTTTAACCTGTCCGTCATCGAGAACCAGGAGCCCGATCCGGCGCTGGGCAACGGCGGCCTGGGCCGTCTGGCCGCATGCTTCTTGGATTCCATGGCAGCCGAGGGCATTGCCGGCTACGGCAACGGCATGCGCTACCGCTACGGCCTCTTTAAGCAGGAGATCGTCAACGGCAGCCAGGTCGAGGCCACCGACGAGTGGCTCACCCATGGCTATCCCTGGGAGGTCCGTCGTCAGGACAAGGCCGTGACCATCAAGTTTGGTGGCCATGTTGAGGGCTTTGAGGAGAACGGCCGCACGTTCTACCGCACGGTGGACACGCAGGATATCCTGGCCGTCCCTTATGACATCCCCGTCGTGGGCTATGCCGGCGAGACCGTCAACAAGCTGCGCGTCTGGGCCGCCGAGCCGGTC
>JAUMNV010000128.1 GCA_031295725.1 Collinsella sp. | reverse complement strand
TTGCAGGTTGCGCGCTATTTGGACGAGGGCGAGCCTTATGTTGAGGTTCAGGCCCGTACCGGCGCTTCGTCCACCACGGTGAGCCGCGTTTCAAAGGCGCTGAACGGCGAGTACGGTGGCTACCGCAAGATCCTCATTAAGTTGGAGGATGGCGAGTAGGCCAGCGACAACATTGAATTACGAAGAACCGTCCCTCCGGGGGCGGTTTTTTGATCCCTTGGGGACGGAGGAAAACGAATCACCGGGTTAGACTGACCCCCTCTGTGATCCATTTTCCTCCGTCCTCAAGGGATCAAATCTGTTGGCGTGGGGCAAATCTGTCCGCTTGGGCGGGTAGGATGGATGCATTGATTATTGCGAACAGTTTGAGCGGAGGACCATGCCTGTTCGAATCTATACCACCAATGCCGGCACGGATTTGAGCGATGCCGAGGCGGCGCTACTGGCCGACCTGGTTGCCCGCCACGGGCGCGCTGTTCTGTTGGCGCCAACATTTGCCGAGCTCGACCTGTGCCGCCATGATGCGGCGGAAGCCGGGGTTTCACTGGGTGTCGACTACAAGACACCCACATCGTGGCTCAGCTCGCTGTGGGAGCTTATGGGCGATGGCCGCAGCTTTGTGGACAACCTTCAGCGCCAGATGCTGTTCTCGGACATGATCGACCGCCGCGACGACGCCGCTCTGCAGCCGCTTTCGCGCAGCCAGGGCACAGTGCGCATGCTCGCGCGCATGGCCCGCGACGTGTTGCCGGGCGTTGCGGGGACGGGTGCCGAACGATGCCGTGGCGACAACTGCCGGCCTGAGCCAAAAAGCGATGCCGAGGCTCGTGTGTTCGAGCTGTTGAGCGCCTATGCGAGCGGTTTGGACCGTCGAGATATGGTCGAGCCCTGCGAGGCAGCCGACATTATGGCCGGTGCCCTGGCCGATAGCCTGCCGGCGTGCGCCCGCGCCGTATGCGTGCGCGGTACCACGTCGTTTACGCACGGTCTACTCGAGCTGCTGTCTGCCGTGGCGAACAATGGGGGAGAGGTCGTCGTGCTGCTTGCCCGCGAGCAGGCGGCGATGCGCGAGGAGCTTGCCACGGCATTTGATGCCCGCGGTGTGCTGTTTGAGATCGCGCCGCTGGGGGAGGACGCCGTCGCGTCTGATGTCGCTTGCGGGGCCGCCGCTCAGCCTGCCTTTATTGAGGTCGCCGGCCCCCATGCCCGTGCTCATGTCTATGCGGACGCCATCGATAAGTTGGTGAAAGCGCACAAGGAGTCCAAGGCCGATAAAGCTACTGCAACGCCCGCCGACCCCGTGCGCGTGCTCGTCGTTTCTGCCCGGGCACCCCAGCTGTTCGGCGAGCTCGCCGCCCGTTTGGCGGCGCGTCACATTGCGGTCGAGACGACTGAGTTCACGGCGTTTTCCCAGTCCATCGCGGGCAGGCAGTTTACGGCGCTCGCCAACCTGATCGAGCGTATGAAAGCCGCCGACGAGGGCACCGCTTCCAAGACTGAGTGGTGGCCCGCGCCGGAGCTTACCGACTGGATCTACAGTCCGCTTTCGGGCGCTGATGCCGTCAATGCCCGTACCTTCGATAAGAATATGCGTCTCTCACGCAGCAAGACTACCGCGGGCGTCAAGAGCCTGCTGCAGAGCGTTCAGGGCCAGGTGAGGGGCGCGCGCAAGGCGACGAGCGACGATAACTGGTTTAAGAACGTACCGTGTGTGGTCTCGGACGTGTTCCAGGCGCTGTGGCGTGACAAGCCCGTGACGGCGCTTAAGGCCATGCTTGCCGTTGCCGAGGCGTTGCCCGATCGCGCTCTAGGCGGCCTTGACGGCCAGGCCCGTCGCCAGGCAGAGACGGCTTTGCTGCGCCATGCCATCGACATCCTTATGAACGATGCTCGCGCGCTCGACGTGTCGCAGGCCGCGACCGTGCCGGTTCTCGACGGCGTTCGAACCAAGGTGGACAAGCGCAGTACCGCCTACGATTACGAGACCTATGAGGTCGATCGCACACCACGAGCACAAGTGCGCTTCGCGTCGCTTGCCGATGCGTCGGTTCTTCGCCCTGGCAGCTACGATGCCGTGCTGTTTGCCGATGTCGACCTGGACAGCTATCCGCTTTCGCACGAAGAGGGCCCGCTTGCCACGTTGACAGCCGAGCTGCGCCGCGACGGCGTGTCTTTGGAGCCCGCTGCCCTGCTGCGCGTGCGCTTTGGCCGTGCGATGCAGGCGGCGAGCGGTCCGGTCGCGCTCGCCCGTGTGACGCACGATCGCCAGGCACGCGAGTGCTACCCGGCAGCCGTATGGACCGAGCTGTGGGCACATGCCGAGGCCGCTGGCGCTGCCAAGCCCATGCGCGTGGGCGAGGGCGATATCATCGCCGACTTTGATCCCGCGGCAGGTGAAGGCCTCAAGCGCGAGCGCGTGACCTGTGAAGCCCCTCAGCATCTGAGTGCCGAGGCCGTGCCGTATTTGGTCCTGCGCCGTCGCGATGGCGAGGGTGAGGACGCGCCGCTCGTGCCGCGTCTGACGTCCGCCTCGCAGATCGAGGCCTATTCGACCTGCCCGCTATGCTGGTTCGTCTCGTACCGCGTGAAGCCCCAGTCGATCGACGCGGGCTTTGGCAACATGGAAAAGGGCAACTTTGTCCACGACGTGCTGGAGCATCTGCATGCCCGTCTGCCCCAAGAGGGCATGGAGCGCGTGACGCCCGAGAATCTGCCGCGCGCACAGGAGCTGCTGCACGAGGTCTTTGACGAGACGTTGGCCGAGCACGCCGGCAAGCGCGGCACGGAGGGCCCGCTGGTGCCGCTCTCTGCGGTGGAGGAACGCCAGGTGGCCGAGATCTTGCCGCAGCTGGAGGGTGTGCTTGCCTACGAGTCCGAGGCACTTGCCCCCTTTGCCCCGCGCTACCTGGAGTTTGCGTTCAACGAGCTCCAGGTCGAGTATGCCGGTTGGCCGCTCGGCGGGCGCATCGACCGCGTAGATGTGGATGCCGAGAATCGCGCCGTGGTAATCGACTACAAGCATCGTTCGGGTGTCGAGGAGTTTAAGCTTGCCGACCCCACGGTGCGTGACGAGGAGACGGGCGAGGCTCCCATCGACGACCCGCGCTGGCTGCCGCCCCATACCCAAACGCTCATCTACGCGCAGGCCATGCGTCGGGCACTGGGCTTGGATACCCGTGCAGCGCTCTATTTTTCGACCAAGGGCGGCAAGCCCGCGCTGCGCGGTGCGGCGAGCGCCGAGTTGCTCGAGGAAGAGCGCGGTGACGGTCGCATTCCGGGCCTTAAGAAGGGCTTCCCGGGCGAGGGCGGCAACATGGACTTCGATGTGCTGCTCGATCGCGTGGAGACCGGCATTGCCGAGCGGCTGCGCGAACTCGAGGCGGGCGTCGTGACGGCGGTCGATCCGACATCGGCGCAAGCCGCGCATGCGCGCTGCTCGTATAACCACGAAGGAACGTTTGTAAGGAGGGGCGTGTAGACCATGGATCTTTCGACTTTGATGCCGCAACAGCTGCAAGTCGTCAAAACGCTCGACCGCCCGCTATTTGTCTCGGCGGGTGCCGGCTCGGGCAAGACCTTTACCCTCACGCGCCGCATCGTCTACGCGCTCTCGCCCGAATCCGGTCCGTTTGTCGAGCATCTGGACCAGGTGCTCGCCATTACCTTTACCAAAGACGCCGCGGCCGAGATTCGCGACCGTGTGCGCCGTGCGCTTATCGAAGAGGGCATGGACGAAGAGGCCCTGACGGTCGATGACGCTTGGATCTCGACCATTCACGGCATGTGTTCGCGCATTCTGCGCGCGCATGCGTTGGAGCTGGGCATCGATCCCGAGTTCACGGTGCTCACCGATACCGACGAGCTTATGGATCAGGCTGTCGAGCATGTGCTGGGGCGCGCGACGGCGCCCGATGCCGCGCCCGAGCTCGCCACTTCGCTTAAGGCCCTCTACGCCTGGTATCCCATGGCGGGCGAGGGCGGGACGTTTGGCGCCGGTACCACCATCAAAGGCCTGGTGCGCGACTTGCTGGAGCTATCGAGCCAGCTTCCGGGCGGCATGGACGATGTGTGCGTGGCGCGCGGCCAGGCCGACACCTCGGCGCTTGCCGATGCCTATCGTGCGGCGCTGGGCGCAAGCAAGGCCACGACCGAGAAAGCGCAGGTGGCACTCGACGCCATCGACGCGTTTGAGGCGAGCGGCAAAACCATGGAGGATGCGGCGCGACTCATGATGTCGTGCAGTATGCCTCGGGCGAGCAAGGCGTTTCCTAAGGAGCAGGTGGAGCTACTCAAGGCCGAGGCCGCCGATGCGTTTATCAATATCGTGCTTGCCTGCGGCGGCCCGGCGCTCGATGCGCTGGTGGGGCTTGCCCGTGCCGTAGAGGCGGAGTACCGTGCGCTCAAGGCCGACCAGTCCGCGCTCGATAACAATGACCTGCTGCGCATGGCGTACGAGGCGCTGCGCGACTACCCGGCTATTCGAGCTGCCTATGAGGGCCGCTTTAAGATGGTCATGATCGACGAGTTCCAAGATACCGACCAGATGCAGGTCGATCTGATTCGCTATTTGACGGGTGCGGGCGAGCGCGCGCTGTGCACGGTGGGCGATGCGCAGCAGTCGATCTATCGCTTCCGTGGTGCCGAGGTCGAGGTGTTTCGCCGCCAGGAGCGCAAGGTGGGTTCGACGACGGCGTCCGAGACGGTCACCACGTCCGATGCTCCCGCCGGCGAGCTCGTCAAACTCGTGCGCAACTTCCGCAGCCACGACGAGGTGCTGCGCTATGTGGCGCGCGTCTTTGACGGCGACACCGGTGGTTTGATGCAGGGGTTCTTGGATCTTGAACCGAGCGACAAACGCAAGGACAAGCTCAAGGCAAAGGCTTCGCGCCGCCAGGCGCTGTTCGTTGCCGGCGGCAGTATGCAGGAGCGCACGCAGGCCAAGGCCCGTGCGATCGCCGAGCGATTCCATGCGCTTGCCGATGCCGGCCAGCCCCAGGGCGGCATGGTGCTGCTGCTGGGTCGCATGACCAATGCCGACGTCTACGCGCAGGCCTTCCGCGACCAAGGACTCGACTGCGTCATCGCAGGCGGCTCGGTCTTTGCCCAGGCGGCCGAGGTGCAGACGGTGCGTGCCCTGGTCTGCGCGCTCGCCAATCCGGCCGATACGGCCCAAGGCCTTATGCCGTTGCTGGCCTCGCCGATGTTTGCACTCGGCGCCCAGGAGTTCCTGGCGCTGGCGACCAAGCTCGACGAGCAGACGGGCGAGACGTCGCGCCGCAATATCGATGTGGGCATCATGAGCGATTCCGATGTGCCGGGTTTGCAGAGCCTGCCGCTCGTGACGCGTGCCCGCGAGGTGCTGCGCTACGCGCTTCGTCGCGTGGGACGAGATTCGTTCGCCGCCATCGCGCGCGATGTGGTCAATGCCTCCGGCTGGTTCGTGCGTCTGGCGCAGCGCGGCCCCGAGGGCAAGGCCATTGCCGCCAACGTGCTCAAGGCGCTCGACGCCGTGGCCGAGGCAGAGGCCGAGCTCGGCAATTCTCCGCGCTCCATCGCGCTCGCCTTCGACCGCTTCTTGGCGGGCAAGGAGGCCCCGGGCGCCCTCAACGAGGAGGGCGACGGCGCGGTGCGCATCATGACCGTGCATGCGTCCAAGGGCCTGGAGTATCCGGTCGTGGCGGTTGCCGAGTGTTTTGGCGTGCACAAATCGTCCGGTGCGGCACAGATGGGTCGCGTCGAGGGCGGAGCGCAAGTCGTGGCGCTGCCGGCGCGCTTCGATGGCGTTAAGCTCGCCGACGGAACCTTTGTGAAGGGCGACGACGTTAAAAAGCAGTTTGAGCATGCGTTTAAGGGCAAGGGCACGTCGCTATGGCTGCCGCCGGAGCTCATGGAGGACGTCTGCGCGACGGGTTCTCCCGCTGAGGCATTTGCTCGCCTGCGCAACGACGACCTGCAGCTTTCGCTCGAAGAGCGGGCTCGTTTGCTCTATGTCGCCATGACGCGTGCGCGCGAGCTGGTGATCTTGGCGATGGATGCCGGCGTGAGCCGTGGCAAGCTGTGCGCGCCGACCTTCGACGTTGAGACCGATCTGACCTACGATGTGCTGCGCCGTATTTTGCCGACCGACGCTCTGGACATGCCGCAGCTCGATGCCGACCGCCTGGTGTTCGACAACTCCCAGCCGGGCGACTACGAGCTCATTTCGCTCGCGGGCTTTACCTTTGGCGAGCAGGCGTTTGAGGCCAACGCTTCGTTGGATGCCGAGGGCAGGCTTGTTCGTGGCGATGCCGATACAGATGCTGCCGACGATTCGGCCAGTACAATCGTCCCCGGTCCTGCCGACCCCAAGCCCGATTCGTTTGAGCTTGTGTATCCCCAGGCAGTGGGCGTGCGCATGGGCATCTGTCCGTATCCGGCGCGCGATTCGTACAGCTACTCGTCAATTGCAGCGGCGCTGCATGCCGAGTCCGAGGACCGTGCCGCCGAGACGCACGTGCCCATGGACGAGGCCGGCGATGATGCAGAGTCGGATGGCTCGGAGATGACGGATGCAGACGTGGCTGCTGTCGAGCCCGCCGGCAATCCCATGGCGCTGGGCTCGGCCTTCCACGCCGCCTGCCAGTGGCTCATCGAGATGGGTGCCGATGCGCTGCCCGCTGAGCGTGCCGACGCCCTGGCTCGCCTGTGGCACCTGACGCCAGAACAGCGCGAGCGCTTCGATGTCGCTCTGGAGCGCTGGCTCAAGTCGTCGGTTCGTGCCGACCTGCTCGCGTGGCCGTGCGTTCGCGCCGAGGTGCCGTTCTTTTCGCTGGGCTGCGAGGACGAGGACATCGCTCGCTACGGCGCATATGCCGAAGGCGCCATCGATGCACTGGCGACGAACCCGGCGGATTCGTCACGCGCGCTGGTCATCGATTACAAGACGGGTGGCACGCCGGATGAGACGCCGGACCAGCTGCTCGAGAAGCACGCCCTGCAGGCGCGCGTCTACGCCGACGTGTTGCACAAGGCGGGCTTTGAGACGGTGACGGTCAAGTTCGTTCGCGTGGAGCAGGCGAATCCAGCCATCTTCGTCGAACCCGTCGAACCTCAAGTAGTCATCTACAATCTCTAGCCCTCAGATAACTTGCGGTGGAATACGGGCTGTTTTGGCCAAAAAAGCCGCCAAACAGTCCGCATTTCACCGCAACTGCAAGAGGAGCCGTGTTGGTTTGGCTAGGTTCGGGTGCTGTCCGTGCCGTGGGGTAAAATCGTTCAGTCAGAACACGAACCCGCATCGGAGCTCATCACATGGCATTCGTCCATCTGCACAATCACACTGTTTTCTCCATGCTTGACGGCGCAACCCGTATCCAGGATATGGTCAACCGTGCCGTTGAGCTTGGCATGCCCGCCGTGGCCATTACCGACCACGGCTACATGTACGGCGTACCCGACCTGGCGCTGGCCTGCGACGCCGTCAATCACAACACGCCCGAGTACAAAACCTGGAGCCACGACAAGGCCTTCTTGGAAAAGGACCGCCGCGACGAGCTGGTGGAGCCCGATCCCGAGGCAAACCCGCGCGAGCATGCCCAGTATGTGAAGGACATGGCCATGTGGGACGAGAAGGGCAACATCGACGAGCTCAAGCCGCCCTTGGTCATCAAACCCATCTTTGGCTGCGAGGTCTACTTTACGCCGGACGAGACCCTTGCTCGCGACCACAAGCCCGAGCTCTACCACATGATCCTTCTGGCCAAGGACCAGGAGGGCTACGTCAACCTGATGCAGACGGTTTCCGAGGCCGCCGTGCAGGGCTTTTACTACAAGCCGCGCGTGACGCTCGACAACCTGCGCCGCCACGCCAAGGGCATGATCTGCACGAGCGCCTGCATCGCGGGCATCATCCCCAAATACATCGACCGCGGCGACATGGAAGGCGCCATCAAGTGGGCCGAGACCTTCCGTGACACCTTCGAGCCCGGCGACTTCTACATCGAGATCCAGGAACACGGCATCACCACCGACAACGGCCTGACCGACGAGCAGATGGACCGCACGCTCATCGATATCGCCAAGCAGGTGGGCGTCAAGGTCATCGCCACCAACGATTTCCACTACCTGCGCCGCGAGGACGCGCCGGTGCAGGACGTCATCATGTGCATTGGCATGAACGCCAAGGTCGACGACCCCAACCGCATGCGCATGACCGGCTCGGAGTTTTATATGAAGACCGAGGAGGAGATGCGGGCGATGTTCCCGTATTGCCCCGAGGCCTGCGACAACACACTCGAGATCGCCGACAAGTGCTACGTGGAGCTGGACTGGGATTCCATCATCCTGCCGCGCTTCCCGCTGCTCGATCCCGGCGAGACGCACGAGAGCCAGTTCCGCCGCGAGTGTGAGAAGGGCCTGCGCCAGCACTACGGCGACGACTGGGCCACGCGCGAGATCTGTGGCGTCAACATCAAAGAGCGCTTTGAGTACGAATACAAGGTCATCTGCGACAAGGGCTTTGCCGCCTACTTTTTGATCGTCGCCGAGTACGTGCAATGGGCCAAGGACAACGGCATCGGCGTCGGTCCCGGCCGTGGTTCGGCCGCCGGCGCTATCGTCGCCTACGCCATGAACATCACCGCGTTCGACCCGCTCGAGAACGGCCTGATGTTCGAGAGGTTCCTGTCCCCGCAGCGTACCGAGATGCCCGATATCGATATGGACTTCGACGATGAGCGGCGCCTCGAGGTCGTGGAGCACGTTCGCCAGCTCTATGGCCCCGAGAAGGTCACCCACGTCATCACCTACTCGACCATCAAGGCCAAGCAGGCCATCAACGACGCCGCGCGCGTTCTGGATTACCCGGTCTACATGGGCCAGCGCCTGTCCAAGATGGTCTCGAGCGACCCCAAGGTCAAGCTCAAGCAGGTGCTCGAAAAGCAACCCGGCAAAGAGGATCTGTTTAACCCCGACTTTGCCGAGGCCTATAAAAAGGATGACGACGCCCGCCGTATCATCGACACGGCGCTCTCGATCGAGGGCCTCACCCGTGGCGAGGGCGTGCACGCGTGCGCCGTCCTGATCTGCCGCGATCCCGTCAACGAGCATGTGCCCACCAAGCTCGATACCAAGGGCGGCGTCGAGATTACCCAGTACGAGGGTCATACCGTTGCCGACATGGGCCTGCTCAAGATGGACTTCCTGGGCCTGCGCACGCTGACGGTTATCTCCAAGGCCAAGGCAAACATCAAAAAGAACTTCGGCATCGACATCAAAGAGGAAGAGATTCCCTTTGACGACCCCGAGATCTTTAAGCTCATGGGCTCCGGTCACACCGCCGGCGTCTTCCAGGTCGAGTCCGCCGGCATGACGGCCACGATCAAGAACATGAAGCCCACCGAGTACAAGCACGTCGTGGCATTGATCGCTCTGTACCGCCCGGGCCCGCTGGGCGCCGGCATGGTTTCGTCCTACATCAACCGTATGAACGGCAAGGAGCCGGCCGTCTCCTACGACGACCGCCTGGACGACATCCTGGGCGAAACCTACGGCACCATGGTCTACCAGGAGCAGGTTATGCTCATCTCCGTTGAGATGTGCGGCTTCTCCAAGGGCGAATCGGACTCGCGTATCCGTAAGCCCGTGGCTAAGAAAAAGATCAAGCTGCTCACGTCGACGGTGCTCCACTGGGAGGATGGCTCGGACGAGACCACCTACGACCACTGGATGAATGGCGCCATCAAGAATAACTACACGCGCGAGGTCGCCCAGAAGATTTGGGACGATGTTCTTGAGTTCGCATCCTACGCCTTTAACAAGTCGCACTCCGCCGGCTACGCCATCCTGGTTATGCAGACGGCGTGGCTCAAGGCGCACTATCCGCACGAGTACATGGCGGCCGTTCTGACGTCCTATACGGGCAAGACCGACAAGATCGTGCACTACGTCTCGGCATGCCGTCACGACGGCATCCCCGTGCTGTCGCCAGATGTCAACGAGTCCGGTACCGAGTTCACGGCTACCAAGGAAGGCGTGCGCTTTGGTTTGGCCGGCATTCGCGGCGTGGGCACCGGCGTGGCGCAGGCGATTATCGCCGAGCGCGAGGCGGGCGGTCCGTTTAAGACGCTGCACGACTTTGTCGAGCGCGTGGACTCGAGTCAGGCCAACCGCCGCGTGATCGAATCACTCATCAAGGCAGGCGCCTTTGACTCCACGGGCTATCCGCGCCGCCAGATGATGCACTTTGTGGACAAGAACAACCCCGAGAACATCATCGATGCCGCTGTGAAGCGCCAGAAGGATCGTGCGAGCGGCCAGACGTCGTTCTTCGACATGTTTGGTGATGTTGAGGGCTCGGGCTTTGAGGTGAGCGTGCCCGATCCGGATGGCCAGGAGTGGGACCGCCACCTTAAGCTGAGCCAGGAGAAGGAGGTTCTGGGCATCTACGTCTCGGACCACCCGCTGCGCCCGTTTGAGTATGCGCTAGCCAAGGCGCGCGACTTTTCGTTCTCGCAGATCGACACCGGCTATGAGGTGCAAAACCCCACGGGCGGCACCATCAACCAGGAGATTCCCGAGGGCAAGGCGCTGTGGTGGGCCGGTATGGTCTCGAGCGTGTCCAAGCGCGTGACCAAAAACGGCGACCCCATGGGCATCGTGCAGCTCGAGGACATGGAAGGCGAGGCCACGGTCGTGGTATTCCCCAAGACCTACAAGGAGGCCGAGGGGTATCTATACGGCGAGGTCGATCCCGAGACCGGCGCGCAGCTGTCCGATGCGTTTGTGCGCATTAAGGGCAAGCTCGAGCGTTCGGACCGCGGCGACCAGATCATCGCGCAGGAGATCGTGCCGCTTGAGCTTAACGAGGAGAACAACAAGCCCAAGGTGTTTGAGGTCATGGTGCCCAACAGCCGCTTTAGCCAGGGCAATATGGCGCGTCTTGCCACGGTGCTTACCGCCAACCCGGGCGGCGACCGCGTGGAGATCTTTATCGAGCAGGTGGACGGACGCGTACTGCGTGCCGAGGTGCCGGCCAAGGTCAACGCACGCTCGATTCCGCTGTTGGCAGAGGCAAAGGCCATCGTGGGCAACCAAGGCCGAGTGACGGTGATCTAGGGACGGCGTTGCTGAGGGGTAGCTAATTTGGGACGGGGCTATTTTAGCTACCCTTTGACTGACGGCGAATGAGTCGGGGTCGGAATACATCTCAACCGACATATGGGGGTAGCTAAAATAGCCCTGTCCCAAATTAGCTACCCCGCGCGAGATTGGAGGAAGTGATGACGCAGGGGACGTTTGTGCAGGCGCTTCGTAAGGAGGCGGCGCTCAGCAGTACCTTTATGAAGGGGCGCTCGCTCATGCTCAACGGCGCCGTGCTGTCGTTTGAGGACTCCGGCTCGCGCTTCTCCAAAAATGTGACTATCGAGGGCACGGTGCGCGGCTCGCGCGGCGACCTGTATAAGACACACGTGGCGCTCGACATGGACGAGCACGAGGTGATCGACTACGACTGCGATTGCCCCGCCGCCTATCGTTACCCCGGTATGTGCAAACACGCCATCGCCACAGCGCTGGCATACCTGGACGCCAGCGGCATTGAGCCTGTTGAGGGGCTGCGCACACCGGTTCGCACGTTTACGGCGCAGCCGAAACAGCCCGTTCGCACCGCGCCCAAAGCGCCGGCCGTCAACCCCAACTTTCCCTTTCCGGCGCCCGTCCCCACGAGCCCCAGCCTCATGGCGGCACTCTCCGATCTTTCGGACGCGCGCATGGATGAGCTGGCGAGCATGCGCCGCAAGCTTGCCGGTGCCGTTGATCCCGACGCCCCCAAAGCGGCGTTGGAGCCCTCGCTGGTGCCGTACTACAATCCACTGTTTGCCGACCGCTTTAGCTGGGCGCTCGAGTTCCGCATTCGCTGCGGTTCGGTGTCCTACGTGGTCAAGGATATCGACGGCATGGCCGACGCCTATGTCCGAGGCGGCACCTTCTCGTACGGCAAGAAGCTCACGTTTGTCCATACGCCCGAAGCCTTCGAAGACGTGTCGACAAAGCTGCTCAACCTTGTCGTGACGACAGTTGCCTATCTCGATGACATCACAAGCTCGCGTTCGGCGTCGTACGACTTTGCCCGCAGTGGTTTTGTCGCCGAGCGTCAGTTGCCGCTGTCCGAGCATAGCATCGTATATGTGCTGGACCTGTTGCGCGGCCAGACCATCTCTTTTGAGCCCGCCTGGTCGCGGGGGACGACGACGCATCGCACCTATGACGTGGCGGTTGAGATGCCTCCGGAAGGGGAGGACGAGGCACTGTCTAAGCGCCCGCCGCTCCTTGCCTCCAAAATCGCGCCGGCGGCTGGTGGCAGCTACGATCTGCGCCTGCCGGCCGATGCATACTGCTTTGCTTCGGGCGACATTGCCTATCTGGTCGACACCCGCCGTGCGCGCCGCGCCGATGTAGCGTTTGCCCAGCATGCGGCGCCGTTCCTATCGCGCTTACTGCCCTGTCGCACGCCGGTCCATATCGCTGTCGACCAGGTGGGGGAGTTCTGTCGTATGGCGCTGCCCATTTTGCGCGACTACACCGACCTTACCGCGCCCGCCGCGCTCGATACCGTGGCGCCCGAGCCGAGCTTTGCTATGGCGATCGGCGTCGACGATGGGCTTGTGACCTGCAAAATTACGGTTACCTACGGCGACTGGTCGGCAGATCTCTTTAGCCTGGGCGCTCCGGGCAGTCTCTTCGAAGAGCAACGCCCCGGTGTGCCGCCCCGCGACGAGGTGGCAGAGTTTCGTGTTATGGACACGGCGGCCCTGTACTTCGACTTTTACGAGGGCGGTCTGGCGTTTGAGGAGCGCGATGACGAGAGCCTGTTCCGCTTGCTGACCGAGGGCCTGTCTGCCCTGTCCGAGCTGGGCGAGGTCATGCTCAGCGACCGCCTGCGCCAGGTCTCGGTCCGCCCTGCGCCCAAGCTTTCGGTGCGTGCAACCGTCAAGAGTAACCTGCTCGACGTCGAACTGGGTGCGAGCGGGCTTTCGGCGGCAGACCTTGCCATCTATCTGGACTCCTACAAGCGTCACCAGACGTTTGCGCGTCTCACGTCGGGCGACATCATTCGCCTGGACGAGGGAGCGCGCGCCGCGTTTGGCCTTGCCGAGGACCTGGGCGTCGATGCCGTCGACCTGCTCGACGGCGTGTCGCTTCCCGCGTCGAGTACCCTGTTCGTCGACAACATGCTTGCGCGCACGCCTGCGCTCGAAGCCGATCGCGACGCTGCATTCCGTCGTACCGTCGAGCGCTTGGATACGCTCGGCAAGATGGACTTTACGGTGCCGGTCTCGCTCAAGGCCACGCTGCGCGGCTATCAGGTCGACGGCTACCAGTGGCTTGGCTCGCTCGAGCACCTGGGCCTCGGCGGCATCTTGGCCGACGATATGGGCCTGGGCAAAACGCTGCAGATGATCGCGCATATCCTGGCGCGCGTGGAAGCGGGGGACACTAAGCCCACGCTTGTGGTGTGCCCTGCGTCGCTTGTGTACAACTGGACCGCCGAGCTGGAGCGCTTTGCCCCGTCGCTCGATGTGTGCGCCATTGTGGGCGCCAAGGCTCAACGCCGTGTGCAGATCGCCGGCGTGGCCGAACATAACGTGGTTGTAACGTCGTATGACCTTATGCGGCGCGATATCGACGAGTACGTCGAGCAGGACTTTGCCCGCGTGGTGCTCGACGAGGCCCAGTACATTAAAAATCCGCTCACGCAGGTGGCGCGCGCCGCCAAGCGCCTGCCTGCCGGCGTGCGTTTTGCCCTGACGGGCACGCCCATCGAAAACCGCTTGTCCGAGCTCTGGAGCATCTTCGACTTTTTGATGCCGGGCCTGCTTGGCACGCACGAGTCGTTTGCCAAGCGCTTCGAAAGCCCGGTCGAGCACGCCGAGGGTGACAGCGCCGCTCGCCTGCAGGCGCTCGTGTCGCCGTTTGTGCTGCGCCGTGTCAAGGAAGACGTGGTGGCCGATCTGCCCGAAAAGATCGAGGACACTGTCGTGGCTCAGCTCACCGGCGAGCAGCGCAAGCTGTACCTGGCAAACCAGGACCGCATCGCCCAGCAGGTGCAGCACCGCGAGGCATCCGAGTTTAAGAAAGACAAGCTCAAGGTGCTCGCCGAGCTCACCAAGCTGCGCCAGATCTGCTGCGACCCGCGTCTGCACTACGAGGATTACAAGGCGGGAAGCGCCAAACTCGATACGTGCATGGAGCTCGTGCACGGCGCACTCGACGGCGGACATCGCATCCTGTTGTTCAGCCAGTTTACGGGTATGCTCGATATCATCGGCAAGCGCTTGGCCAAGGAGGACATCGCCTTCCTTAAGCTCACGGGCGCTTCGTCTAAGGAGAGCCGCGCCAAGATGGTCGCGCAGTTCCAAGCGGGCGAGGTTCCGGTCTTTTTGATTTCGCTCAAGGCGGGCGGCGTGGGCCTTAACCTGACGGCGGCCGACGTGGTCATTCACTACGACCCGTGGTGGAACGTGGCCGCGCAGGACCAGGCGACTGACCGCGCACATCGTATTGGCCAGCAGCATACCGTGACCGTGTACAAGCTCATCGCCAAGGACACGATCGAGGAACGCATTATGCAGATGCAGGAGTCCAAGCGCGACCTGGTCAACAGCGTACTCGGCGGCGACGGCATCTCGTCGGCGTTGTTTACCCGCGAAGATGTTCTGGCGCTGCTGGGCGGCGACGGGCGCTAGCCGCGCGCGGGGTGGGACTGCTGGAGTGGGCAGGACGGTCGACGCATTTTGGCCCGACCGCTTGCCTGATCCGTTATGTGTTCATTTGCAATGCCGTGGATGGTCTGTCTGCCTTTGGGCATAAGAACCATCAAGAACATTGGCACATCAGCAAAGGAGAACATCATGGCGAAATTCTTTAAGGACCCCGACGGTAAGCTCATCGCTGCCCTTGGCGACGACGTTGCGACCCCTGCCGGTTGCACGGAGCTGACCGCAAACACTGAGGACGCGGCGCACGAGAAGCACGTGCCTGTTGTCGAGACCGAGCGCGACGGTCACGTGATTCGCGCACGCGTTGGCTCGGTCGAGCACCCCAGCCTGCCCGAGCACTACATTGAGTGGATTGCCCTTGAGGCCGAGGGCCGCTTAGAGGTCCATTACCTTGAGCCCGGCATGAAACCCGCGACGTTTTTCGCGGGCGGCTCCAAGACCGGTACCGTCTATGCCTACTGCAACCTGCACGGGCTGTGGTCCGCGACATTCTAGGAGCGCGCCCCCGCTCGGGGTATCATAGCTAGCATATGCACATGCAAGCGCCGACTGCATTATGCGGCCGGCGCTTTTACTACGATTTCGATGGTTTACGACGGAAAGGGCTGAGCCATGAAGCTCGCGCTTGCACAGATCGATATGCGCCTGGGTGATATTGAGGGCATTTGCGGCCGCATCGAGGACCAGGCTCGTCTGGCCCACGAGCGCGGAGCGCGCGTGCTGTGCGTTCCGGCTCCGCTCTTTATGGGCGCCATGCCCGGTGGCCTGGTGGGCGCTGCCGACTTTGAGCACGACATGCTTGCCGGCTTGACTGGTGTCGCCGAGCGTATCCAGGAGCTTGACATGATCTGCATCGTGCCCGCGGCGGTTTCGTTTGAGGGCCAGCCGCTGCTCGACTACATGATGCTCAAGGACGGTCATGTGGTGCCGGCGCGTTCGAGCATTGCCCTGCAGCGTGGCGAGAACAACGACACGCGTTGGGCGCCGCCGGTGTTCGACGTGGACGGCGTGCGCATCGCCGTGATTTTTGACTTGGACCGCGAGCTCGAGATGTTGCCGACCGGCGTCGACCTCATCGCGCATTTCCAATTCAACGCGTTTGACATGACCGACCGCGAGACTGCCGCCATTGCCGCCGTTCGCAGCGGCGCCTACCGCAAGATCGCATCCAAGCGCAGCGTGTGGTTTGCCTGCATGGCGCCGGTCGGCGCCTATGACGAGTCGGTGTATACCGGCGGTTCGTTTGTGCTCGACGACTGCGGTCGCGTGGTGGCCCAGGCGCCGTGTTTTGAGGAGAGCCTGCTGGTTCAGGAGATTCAGCGTGGCGTGATGCTCGATGCCCTGGAAGATCACGAACTGCCCGAGTTCCGTTCCGAGGAGTGGCTGTGGCAGGCGCTGGTGCTCGCCGTGCGCGACAACGCCCGAGCTCACGGTGCTTCGCGTGCTGTGGTGGCACTCGAGGGTGACTTGCCGTCGTCTTTGCTGACGGCGCTGGCCGTCGACGCTCTGGGCCCGCGCAATGTGATTGGCCTGGTGCTGGGGCGCAACCGTATCTTTACGCCGGCGCAGGAAGAGGCCGAGGCTGCCCGCTGTGCCGCCGTCCGCGCCATCGCCGAGCGTCTGCACATTCGCACTGTCGAGCGCGATGCACCGGATGCGGCGCGTGTGCTCGATCGCGACGTGTCGGCGGGCGATGCCGAGCGTCTGCGCTCGCGCACGCTGGGCCTCATGCTGGAGGACACGGCGCTCGAGCTGGGCGCGATGGCGCTGAGCCCGCTGTCCAAAACCGAGTACGCGCTGGCGGCGCCGGCGCTTTGCGGCGGCTACCAGGGCGACTTTGCGCCCTTTGGCGATGTGTACCTGTCGACGCTTGAGTTTGTGGCGCGTGTGCGCAACCGCACGTCTGCCGTGGTGCCCCAAGAGCTCGTGACGCTCAACGCGGTGGAAGATTGTATGGAGCGCGTGCTGGCGCAGGCGCTCTCGACGCTCGACGGCCCGGTCGATATGCTCGACCGCGCGGCACAGCTGCTCGGCGGGCTTGAGCCGGGTGAGGTCGATGGCGCGCTCGAGGCGCACGTGGACCGCAATCGATCTTTCGACGACATCCCGATGGCCGCTGGCAAGCCTGAGGCTTGCTCGCTGGTGCTGATGCTCGTTCGACAGGGTGAGGCTGCCCGCCGCATGCTGCCGATGGCGCCGATCGTCTCGTCCCGTTCGTTTGCCGAGCGCTCCTGGCCGTACATGCTCGCGTGGTCCGACCTGGGGCTTAACGGCAAGGAGCGTATGACGGTCGATTCGCTGGCGCGCGCCGAGGTGCGCCGTTTTGCTGACGAGGATACGAGCGAGCGCGTGCGAAACGAGATGATGGGCGTGCTGGGCGAGCTACTGGGTATTTCACCCGAGCAGATGGAGGAGCTGCGCTCTGAGGACGGTCAGCGTCGTTTGCACGAGGGAATCAAAAAGTTCGAGGGCGAGGTTCAGGACGCCATCGATAAGATGATGGGCGGTCAGGGCGGCTCGCAAGGTAGTCCCCAGGGTGGCCCGATGCCGCATCCGCCGGTTGATCCCCGACAGTTCCCCTTTTTCTCGCAGAACTAACTATGGGATAGGGCCAAGGTTACGCGGTTTTACCAAACCGCGTAACGAGTCGACGCTGCGCGAGCCCCTGCCGGGCAATCTGCCGCTCAAACCGTCGCTTGCGTACAGAAGTACGCGGCGCTCCTCTTTCGCGACACCTTGCCACGGCAGGGACTCGCTCGCTGACTTATGCTCAACCTATGGTTCAACCTTGCTTGCTAGATACGGTCGCTGTTGTGTTATTCTAGAACAGACGTTCGTGATTGATGCGCGGGGTCTTGCCTTGCGCTTGGTAGAAGACGAGGGGAGGTTGGCTTGGTTATCTTGGGCATTGACCCCGGTTTGGCTCATACGGGTTGGGGGATTATCGAGGAGCGGCGTGGCGAGGTTCGCTGCCGTGCCTACGGTTGTATTGAGACCAGCGCGGGCAGCCCGCTCGCGGTGCGCCTGTCGCATATCGCCCGTGACCTTAAGGATGTCGTCGAGCGTTATCGACCCGACACGGCTGCTGTCGAGAGCATCTACTTTGGCGCCAACGTTCGTTCGGCCATCCCCACGGCGCATGCCCGTGGTGCTGCGCTTGTGGCGCTTTCGGAGTGCGCGCTCGAGATTGGCGAGTACACGCCCATGCAGATCAAACAGGCTGTGGTGGGCACCGGCGCCGCGGACAAGCGGCAGGTCGCCTACATGGTACGCACGCTAACGCAGCTCGACCACGACCCGCATCCCGACCATGCCGCCGATGCCCTGGCTTGCGCCATCTGCCACGTAAACCTCAGCCGCACCCGTGAACTCACCGGTGGCGAGTTCTATCAACAGAGAGGAACCGGATACTGATGATTTCCCAGCTCCATGGAACGCTTGTCGAGGCCACGATGAGCTCGGCCGTCGTCGATGTGTCGGGCGTGGGCTTTGAGCTCGGCATCTCGGGCAGCACCGCCGCCACGTTGCCGACGCCTGGCGGCGAGGTTCGCCTCTACACACGCATGCAGGTGCGTGAGGACGCCATGACGCTCTTTGGTTTTGCCTCCAAGGACGAGCGCACGATGTTCGATCGGCTCGTGTCTGTCTCGGGCGTTGGTCCGCGCCTGGCGCTCGCCGTGCTTTCCACCTATACCGTGGGGCAGCTGTATTCCTTGGTAATGGCCGAGGACGACAAGGGCATGGCCAAGGTGCCCGGTGTGGGCAAAAAGACCGCGCAGCGCCTCATCTTGGAACTCAAGAGCACCTTTGCCAAGGACAAGGGCTTTGTGCCGGTCGACGCTATTCCCGGCCAGGTTGCGATGCCGGTTCCCGCCGCCGCTCCTTCGGCGATCGATGATGCCCGTGCGGCGCTCCTTTCCATGGGCTTTAGCCCGCAGGAGACCGATGTTGCCCTGAGCGGGTATGATGGGCAGAATATGCGTGTCGAGGATCTGCTCGGCGCGGCGCTTAAGCGACTCGGAATGGATGCGTGATGTGGG
>JAUMNV010000134.1 GCA_031295725.1 Collinsella sp. | reverse complement strand
GTTCGATATCTGCGAGGCGGCGCATCACGTGCCCGAGTGGATCATCATCTGCGGCATCGAGATCATCGGCTCGTTTGTGATCCTCTTTACCATCGCCCCGGTCCTGGCGCTTGCCATGGCTGTGGTGACGGCAGCGTTTGCGGTCGTCATGTTTTGGCAGAACATGCGCATGCGCGAGGTCTTTAGCGACAACCGCAAGAAGATCAGCGGCATTAATGCACAGCTGCAGGATTCTCTGGCGGGCATGCGCGTGGTCAAGAGCTTTGCCAACGAGGAGACCGAGCGTGCCAAGTTCCGTGCCTCTAACGACCGCTACCTTTTGTCCAAGGAGAACATGTATCACGCCATGGGCGTCTATACCGCGACGTATGGCCTGCTCTCGGGTGTGCTCTATGTGATCGTAGTGCTGCTGGGCGGATGGCTGGTCGCCCAGGGACAGCTACAGGCGGTCGATATGGCGACCTTCGCACTCTATATTTCGCTGTTCTGCACGCCGCTTGAGACGCTCGTCAATTCGGCCGAAACGTATCAGAAGGCTATCGCCGGCTTTAAACGTATGGACGAGGTGCTCTCGACCGCGCCGGATATCCAGGACAAGCCGGGCGCTACGGATCTGCAGGTGACTGCCGGCGCCGTGGAGTATCACGACGTGTGCTTTAACTACGAGGATGTCGAGCTGGGCGAGGGCTATGCCGACGAGCGTCCCGTTATCGACCATATGGACCTGTCCATCAAGCCCGGGCAGACCATCGCTTTGGTTGGCCCTTCGGGCGGCGGCAAGTCCACAACCTGTTCGCTGCTGCCGCGCTTTTATGACGTGGCTACCGGATCCATTAGCATCGACGGTCAGGACGTGCGCGATGTGACGCAGCAGAGCCTGCGCCGCGCCATCGGCCTGGTGCAGCAGGATGTCTATCTATTTGACGGTACGATTGGCGAGAACATCGCCTACGGCAAGCCGGGCGCTACGGCAGAAGAGATCGCCGAGGCCGCCCGTCGCGCCAATATCGATACCTTTATCGAGTCGCTTCCGCAGGGCTACGACACCGTGGTGGGCGAGCGCGGCAGCCGTCTTTCGGGCGGACAGAAGCAGCGCGTTGCCATCGCGCGCGTGTTTCTCAAGAATCCCAAAATCTTGATCTTGGACGAGGCGACGAGTGCTTTGGATAACGAGAGCGAGGAGGCGGTCCAGGAGTCGCTCGAAGAGCTGGCACGCGGCCGTACCACAATCATCATCGCCCACCGTCTTTCGACCATTAAGCATGCCGACGAGATTGCGACCGTTGAGCATGGTCGCGTTGTGGAGCGTGGCACGCACGAGGAGCTTCTCGCCCGTGGCGGCACCTATGCCCGTTACTATCGAATGCAGTTCGAAGGTGCGCGTGCGCACGAGCTCGACTGATTGATATGACAGGAAGTTTATGGCTGACAAGAACCCTTTGACTCCGGAAGAAGTGACGGAGTTATTCTCCGAAATCGATGCATCCGGCGTCTTGGATCCCACGCTTGCCAAAAAGCGAACTGAGCGCATGCGTGAGAAGGAGGCCGCGGCCAAGCGCGGTGACAAAGCGGCGCTAGCGCAGCTGCGCAGCGAGGACCGCGCGAGCCAGGCAAAACATATCGACCCGCTGTCCGAGGACGATCCTTCGGGCTCGCAGGTGAGCCATACCATTACGAAGACCGCGATGGCCGTGGTCATCGGTATTTTGGTGCTGATCGTGGGCATGCAGATCGGCTACGGCGTGATGCGCCGTCTGAATACCGCCAACCTGTCCGAGAGCGTTTCGGTCGATACCGTTTCGACCGCGCTCAAGGGTGGACTTGAATGGGGCAACGGCTTTACGCAGTTCCCGCTCGACTTTACCGTCGATGAAGCCGATGAACGCACGGGCACGGTCGAGGTGACGGTGTTGGACACATCGTCTGCCAACGAGCTCGAGCTGCTGTCCAACGGGCAGATTCAGGCAGCGGCGCTTGCGACCAACGCGTTGCTCAACGATAAGATCGACCGCGTGGTGTATAACGTTCACGCCTATATCGACGAGGATAGCAACATTCAGCACGATTCCTTCTTTGGCATGTTCCCCGCGCGCGGCCACCAGAGCGCCATTTTGACGTTCGTGTGGACCAAGAGCTCATCCAACGCCACGAGTATCGACTGGAAGATGCGCATCGTGAGTATGGACGACACCATCGCCGAGCGCATTCAGAAGCAGGTGAACTCGGTGTCGTCGTTGATCGAGGACCCGGTGGTGAGCCAGACCAAGATTGACGAGGAAAAGGCCGAGCGCGACCTGGAGCATCGTCTGCATGGCCGCGAGATTTTCCGCGGCGGCAAGCCCGATCGCACACCGTCCGAACTGCTGGAGCAGGACAAGAAAAAATAAGACGCCATCATCCCGCGTGAGCCACAAGCCCCGCGGGATGATTTTTCTGGGACGGGGATTAAAAAATCATTATGCATAGAAAGTCATAATTATCATTTCGTAAACATTTCGATGAAATTAACGCCATGAGGCATGCTTGCGGTTACAATACCGCGAGGCCTAACTACACACCTTTAAGCCGGTCCTGTGAGACCGGGAAGGAGAATTATGGCGAACAACCATACCGCGGGCGCTGCCGCCCGCACCTTCGCGCCCAGCGAGCTTTGCCAGCGTATGCTGGCCAAAACCAGCAAGGGCACCTGTGGTCCCTGCATCCTGTATCTTGAGGATGGGGCCATTTTTTATGGACGTGCATGCGGCGCCGAGGGCACCGCGACCGGCGAAGTCTGCTTCAACACCTCGCTCGAGGGCTACTTTGAGGTCATGACCGACCCGAGTTATGCCGGCCAAATCGTAACCATGACCTATCCGCAGATCGGCAACTATGGTATCGACGAGACCGACGTCCAGTCGGCCTTCCCCGGCGACGCCGTGCGCCCTGCGAGCGCTCCGGCTATGCGCGGCATGATCGTTCGCGACATGTGCGCCACGCCTTCTAACTGGCGCTCGGCCGTCAGCGTGCCGGAGTACCTGCGTGCACACGGCATCGTCGCTATCGAGGGCGTCGACACCCGCGCCCTGGTGCGCCACCTGCGCGACAACGGCTCCAAGATGGGCATTATCTCGACCGAGATCTTCGATGTCGACGAGCTTGCCGAGCGTCTGGCCGCAGCGCCCGCGCTGGTAGGCGAGAACCTGGTCAAGACCGTAAGTTGCCCCGCGCCTCATGAGTTTGTGGCCGCCGACCTGCCTGCCACGCATGACTTTGCGCTTTCGGCTGCCGCTCCTGCCCGTCACAAAGTGGTCGCCTACGACTGCGGTGTGAAGCGCGGCATTCTGGAGGGCCTGGTGCGCGCCGGCTGCGATCTTACCGTCGTGCCGTGGGATACGCCAGCTCAGCAGGTGCTCGACATGAATCCCGATGGCGTCTTTTTGTCCAACGGCCCCGGCGACCCCGACGCCGTGGTGGAGACCTACGAGCAGGTGCAGCAGCTGATCGGCAAGGTGCCGGTCTTTGGTATTTGTCTTGGTCACCAGATGATCAGCCTGGCCTGCGGCGCCCAGATGGAAAAGCTTAAGTTCGGTCACCGCGGTGGCAACCAGCCGGTCATGAACCTGGTAAGCCGTCGCGTGGAGATCACCGCACAAAACCATGGCTTTGGCCTGTTGTTCCCCAGCTTGGGCAAGCTTGTCCCCGAGCTTTCCGGCGGCGAGACCGAGCATGCGGCCGATGGAGATCTGCGCGTCTGGGTGCGCCGCGGAATCGCGCCGGTCGTGATGAACGAGCGCTTCGGCCGCATTCGCCTGACACATGTGAACCTCAACGACGGCACCGCCGAGGGCATCCAGCTGCTCGATGCCCCGTGCTTCTCGGTCCAGTACCACCCCGAGGCCTCGCCTGGCCCCACCGATGCCCACTATCTCTTTACCGCCTTTACGCGACTCATGGACGGCGAGGAGAACTACCTGGACATCGACACCGCGAAGGACCGCCTTGCCGGCTGGAATTTTGCCGAGACCGCCGCGACCGAGACCGAGGAGAACTAACATGCCGAAACGTACTGACATCAAGCGTATCCTCGTCATTGGTTCGGGCCCCATCGTTATTGGCCAGGCCTGTGAGTTCGACTACTCCGGCGCCCAGGCCTGCAAGGTGCTCAAGGAGGATGGCTTTGAGGTCATCCTGGTCAACTCCAACCCGGCGACTATCATGACCGATCCGGGTCTTGCCGACCGCACCTATGTCGAGCCCATCACCGCCGAGTTTATCGAGCGCGTAATCAAGAAAGAGCGCCCGGACGCGCTGCTTCCCACGCTGGGCGGCCAGACCGGTCTGAACGCCGCCGTCGAGCTGGCGAAAGACGGCACGCTGGACAAGTACGGCGTCGAGATGATCGGCTGCGACCTGGCCGCTATCGAGCGCGGCGAGGACCGCAAGCTCTTTAACGAGGCCATGGCCGAGATTGGCCTGGAGGTCGCGCGCTCGGGCTATGCCTACAGCGTGACCGACGCCGAGGCTATCGCCGAGCGCGTGGGCTATCCCTGCGTACTGCGCCCGAGCTTTACCCTCGGCGGCGCCGGCGGCGGCATCGCTCACACCCACGAGGAGCTCGTCTCCATCGTGAGCCAGGGCCTGGAGCTCTCGCCTGCCCACGAGGTGCTGGTTGAGGAGTCCATCGAGGGCTGGAAAGAGTATGAGATGGAGGTCATGCGTGACCACGCCGGCAACGGCATCATCGTGTGCTCCATCGAGAATCTCGACCCCATGGGCGTGCACACCGGCGACTCCATCACCGTGGCACCGGCGCAGACGCTCTCCGACCTTGAGTATCAGCGTATGCGCGTGGCCTCGCTCGCCATTCTGGAGAAGATCGGCGTCGAGACCGGCGGCTCCAACGTGCAGTTTGCCGTGAACCCCCAGACCGGCCGCCTGATCGTCATCGAGATGAACCCGCGCGTGAGCCGTTCGTCCGCGCTGGCCTCTAAGGCCACGGGTTTCCCCATCGCCAAGGCCGCTGCGCGTCTGGCTGTGGGCTATACGCTCGACGAGATCGTCAACGACATCACCAAGGCCACGCCCGCCTGCTTTGAGCCCACGATCGACTACTGTGTGGTCAAGGTGCCGCGCTTTGCCTTCGAGAAGTTCAAGGGTACCGACCCCACGCTCACCACGCGCATGAAGGCCGTGGGCGAGATTATGGCGATTGGCCGCACCTTTGAGGAGGCCTTCGGCAAAGCCATGCGTTCGCTGGAGGACGGTCACCAGGGTATCTGCGCCGGTGGCAAGGAGGGTGCCGATAAGCTGAGCGACGATGAGCTCGCTCAGGCCGTGGCCACGCCGACCGAGCACCGCATCTTCTTTGTGGTCGAGGCCCTGCGCCGTGGCTGGGACATCGCTCGCATTCATGCCACCTGCGGCATCGACCCGTGGTACCTCAACCGCATCAACGACATGGTGCAGGTTCAGGAGAGCATCCGCGGCCTGCGTGTGGAGGATATTGACGCCGACGCGATGCGCCTACTCAAGCAGTACGGCACGAGCGACGCCGAGATTGCCGCGCTGACCGGCTCGGATGAGCGCTTTGTGCGCGCCTATCGCAAGGGTCTGGGCGTGGTTCCCAGCATGAAGACGGTCGATACCTGCGCTGCGGAGTTCTCGAGCGCCACGGAGTACCACTACAAGACGTACGAGAACATCTACCGCACGAGCCCGGATGCCAAGAAGTGCGTGGCTCCCGACGAGACCACGCCGGCGGACAAGCCCAAGGCGATGATTCTGGGCGCCGGCCCCAACCGCATTGGCCAGGGTATCGAGTTCGATTACTGCTGCGTGCACGCGAGCTACGCGCTGGCGGCCCGCGGCTTCGAGACCATCATGGTCAACTGCAACCCCGAGACCGTCTCGACTGACTACGACACCTCGGACCGCTTGTACTTTGAGCCGCTCACCTACGAGGACGTCATGGATGTCATCGATGTTGAGCGTCCCGACGGCGTCGTGGTGACGCTCGGCGGCCAGACTCCGCTTAAGCTGGCGCGCATGCTCGAGGAGAGTGGCGTCAACATCATGGGCACCAAGCCCGATGCCATCGACTTTGCCGAGGACCGCGAGCGCTTTGCCGCCCTGCTCGACAAGCTGGGCATTATGTACCCGCCGGCGGGCCAGGCCACCTCGTTTGAGGAGGCCGAGGCCGTGGCCGCGCACATCGGCTACCCGTTGCTGGTGCGTCCGAGCTACGTGCTGGGCGGCCGCGGCATGATGATCGCCTACGATGCCGAGCATCTGCGCGATTACATGGCCGAGGCTGCGCGCATTAGCCCCGACTACCCGGTGTACCTGGACCGCTTCTTGGAGGGTGCGATCGAGTCCGACGTCGACGCCCTGTGCGACGGCGAGGAGGTCTACATCGGCGGTATCCTGGAGCATATCGAGGAGGCCGGTATTCACTCCGGCGACTCTGCGACCTGCATCCCGCCGTTCAGCTTTAGCGAGAGCCTGCAGGCGAAGCTCCGCGAGACCACGCGCCGCATCGCGATGGCGCTGGGCGTGCGCGGCCTGGTCAACGTACAGTACGCCATCAAGGGCGAGACCGTCTACGTGATCGAGGCCAACCCGCGTGCCAGCCGTACCGTGCCGTTTATCTCCAAGGCCACCGGCGTGCCGCTGGCCAAGTGCGCGGCGCGTATCATGGCGGGCGATTCTATCGCCAGCCTGGGCCTGCCGAGCGACGAGCGTCAGCTCGATTGGTTCTGCATGAAGGAAGCCGTCATGCCCTGGGGCCGTTTCCCGGGAGCCGACGTTATCCTGGGACCCGAGATGAAGTCGACGGGCGAGGTCATGGGTATCGCCAAGAGCTATCCCGAGGCATATGCCAAGACGCAGCTGGCGATCGACTACAAGCTGCCCGACCCGAGCGCCGGCAAGGTGTTCATCAGCGTGTGCGACCGCGACAAGCGCCATATCCTTTCGGTCGCCCGTATCCTGCGCTACCTGGGCTTTGATATCTGCTCCACCGAGGGTACGGCGCGCGTGCTGCGCGGCGGCAACGTGACGTGTGAGGTCGTGGAGAAGATCAGCGGCCCGCACGACGGCGAGTGCCCCAACATCGGCGACCTCATCGCCGATGGCAAGATTGCGGTAATCATCAATACGCCGTACGGCCCGGGCTCGCGTGGCGATGGCTACCTGCTACGCACCGAGGCCGTCCGTCGTGGCGTGACCTGCGTGACGGCGATGTCTGCGGCCAACACGTACGTGAGTGCCATCGAGGCCGTGCGCGAGGACGAGCAGGGTCACGGCAGCGCCAACGACATGGGCATGGACGTCATCGCCCTGCAGGACCTGCCGCAGCACACGGTGTAGGTTGAGCTGTCCGGCCGGGGCGGGAGGCGGACACTTTCTCTCGGAAACTGGGCTTCGCGAAGTTTTCCGAGAGAAAGGTCCGCCTCCCGCCCCGGCCTGCGGTGACTCGGTTGCACCGTGTGCTGCCGAAGGGGCTTTGCGCGATGACTAGGGCTGGATAAAAAAGAGAGTGTGGGCAGAGCCCACGTTTTGTATGGGGTCCTCCGGTGAATTGCATTCACCGGAGGACCTTTTTGTGGCTGGCTGAGAGTGCCGCTGGACAGTTAGTTCAGATTTGTATTTTTGTGAGGGTGGAAAAGGCCGATTTGAGCTCAAATGAGCCGTTCTTGGCGGTCTGATGCGACAAGGATGCGCAGTCAGGAATGAGAAAAGGGCGTCATTGGGTCTAAAACGGCTTCAAAACGATACGTTTGCACGTAAGGACCCGGCCAAAAAATACAAATCTGAACTAACTGTCCACCACCCTCCGTCAACCTCTCATTCCAAACCAAATCAGCCAACGTACGTCATAGCAATCTCCGGTAGGTCGCAGGACGGCGGTCGAGCTTTTCTCTCGGGAAACTTCGCGAAGCCCAGTTCCCGAGGGAAAGGTATGGTCTGTGTAATACCAGATAAACAGTACATTTTTGATAGATTGGTATTTGACTGAAGAACCAATTGGTATGGCTTATTAAGCCCACCTTGCCGTTGACGCTCATTTTACTGTCGCTGGGAGAATTCCGAACTTGGATGCGCAAGTGCTCCCATATATTGATATGACCTAGTAGGTGGCTATCTGGTTACTACCAGTTGGCCCCTTGGTAACGGGTGGCCCCATTGTGCGGAATGTACCGAACATCCCCGTTTGATACGTTTTCTCATGCTGCCGGGGGGGGGCGTCCTCGGCGCCTTAGCATCTCGGAAGAAAGGAGACCAGGTGCGCAGGAATTCCATTTTTACGAAACGGTGGGTGAAGGGAAGTGCGGTCCTCGTTGCCACTGCAGCGACGCTCGTGTTTGCCAATCCCCAGCAGGCGATTGCCACGCCACTCAAGGGCGTCGACTCGGCGACCGTGTCCCAGTCTGCCTCGAATGTCGTCGACATCGATTTCGCTGACGGCATCAAGGGCCGTATTACGTTCCTCGAGGACGGTATTTTCCGTTATAACGTCGACCCCAAGGGTGAGTTTTCCGATTACGCCACGCCGCGCAGTAAGTCCCACACGGCTAAAATCCAGGCTCAGCCCGATACCTCGGACACCTACAGCAAGCCGAGCGCGACGGTTGCCGACAAGGGCGACACTATCGAGATCACCGGCGGAAAGGCGACCGTGATCCTGGACAAGGCGACTGGCAAGATGAGTATCAAGTCAGGCGACCGTGTCGTGGTTTCCGAGTCCGCGTCCCTCGACCTTGATAAGAAGGGTACCGTCCAGACGCTCGCCAAGGAGAAGTCCGAGAACTTCTTTGGCGGCGGCACCCAGAACGGACGCTTCCTGCACACCAACCAGACCATCGCCATCTCCAACACGAACAACTGGACCGATGGCGGCGTTGCCTCGCCCAACCCGTTTTATTGGACGAGTGACGGCTACGGCGTACTCCGAAACACGTTTGCAGAGGGTTCCTACGACTTCGGTTCCACGGACTCATCGACGGTCACGACTTTGCACAGCGAGAATGAGTTTGATGCCTACTACTTCGTGGCGACCAACGAGGGCGCTTCGAACGTGGCAACCGAGATGCTGCAGGACTACTACAAGGTGACCGGTAACCCGGTACTGCTGCCCGAGTACGGGTTCTACCTTGGTCATCTTAATGCCTACAACCGTGATGGCTGGTCAACGACCTCGGGTCAAAAGAAGTGGGAGACCAAGGGCAGCAAGTCCTCGAGCGAGAAGGGCGACGTTAAGTACGAGTCTGGCATGTCGACGGGCTACAAGCTCGACGGCACACTTGCGGCCGAGACGCTCAACGGTGAGGGCCCTTCGGTTGATACCGAGAACATGAAAGCGACCGATTTCGACCGCCAGTTCTCTGCTCGGCAGGTTATCGATGACTACGAGGACAACGACATGCCGCTCGGTTGGTTCCTGCCGAACGACGGCTACGGCGCCGGCTATGGCCAGAACGGTTACTACAAGACCGGCGGCGTCAACTCCGACGGAACGAGCTCGGCTGACCGTCTTAACGCTGTGCGTGCCAATGTCGACAACCTTAAGAAGTTCACCGAGTATGCCAACTCCAAGGGTGTGAGCACGGGCTTGTGGACCCAGTCCAACCTTGAGCCCGACAGCAACTCCGAGACCCCGTGGCACCTGCTTCGCGACTTCGACGCCGAGGTCAAGACGGGAGGCATCTCTACCCTTAAGACCGACGTCGCCTGGGTTGGATCTGGCTACTCCTTTGGTCTTAATGGCATCAAGACAGCTTATGACACGGTGACGACCGGCGCCAACAAGCGCCCCAACATCATCACGCTCGATGGCTGGGCCGGCACGCAGCGCTTTGGCGGCATTTGGACCGGAGACCAGTATGGCGGTAACTGGGAGTACATTCGCTTCCATATCCCCACGTATATCGGTCAGAGTCTTTCGGGCAACCCCAACATCGGCTCCGACATGGATGGCATCTTTGGCGGCGACCCCATCATCTCTGCGCGTGACTACCAGTGGAAGACGTTCACGCCCTCTATGCTCGATATGGACGGGTGGGGCACCTACCGCAAATCGCCCATGACGCACGGCGATCCCTACACAGGCATCTCGCGCTTCTACCTCAAGCTCAAGGCGCAGCTCATGCCCTATATCTACACGAGCGCGGCCTCGGCGGCCAACATCGACACGGGTAACGGCGATGCCGGCCTGCCCATGATCCGCGCCATGCTGCTTTCCGACAACTCCGAGTACGCCGCAAGCACTTCGACGCAGTACCAGTATATGTTCGGTGAGAACTTCCTAGTGGCACCGGTGTATCAGGATACCCAGGCAGATGAGAACGGCAACGACATTCGCAATGGGATTTACCTCCCCAACTACGGCACCGACGAGAATCCCACCATCTGGATCGACTACTTCTCGGGTAAGCAGTATCGCGGCGGCCAGGTTCTCAACAACTACGAGGCTCCGCTTTGGAAGCTGCCGCTGTTTGTGAAGGCCAACGCTATCGTGCCGATGTACGCCGAGAACAACAACCCCGAGGCCGTGAGCGACACCAACACCAAGGGTACCGACCGCAGCCAGCGTATCGTCGAATTCTTCGCCACCGAGGGCGACGGCACCTTTACGCAGTACGAGGACGACGGCTCCTCCATCGAGAACAACACGACTGAGGACGATTCCTACGGTACGATCGACAATATCTCCTACGGTGAGCATGTGAGCACCGTCTACAGATCCGAGGCCGCAGGCGGCACCGCGACCTTTACCGCCGAGGCCTCGCAGGGCGGCTACAGCGGCTACGACTCCAACCGCACCACGACCTTTGTGGCCAACGTCTCCGCCAAGCCCACGAGCGTCTCCGCCAAGAACGGCGGATCCGCGCTCAACGTGGTTGAGGTCGACTCGCAGGAGGCCTTTGACGCCGCGACCCCCGAGGCCGGCCAGGCGGTCTACTTCTACAACGAGACCCCCAACCTCAACCACTACGGTAGCGACGCAGGCAGCACCGAGGCCGAGCAGGGCGAGAGCTTCAACAACACCAAGATCACCACGAATCCCAAGGTCTACGTCAAGTTCGCGAAGACCGATGTCGCCACGGCAGCGCAGACGCTCGAACTGGGCGATTTCGTGAACGCCGATGCCACGCTCGCGGCCGACCGCTTCAACGAGAGCCTCTCCGCACCCGCGAACCTTGCTGCCCCCGAGGACGCCACGACCCCCACGAGCATTAAGCTCACCTGGGGGAAGGTCGATGGTGCTACCTCCTACGACCTTAAGGTAGACGGCACTGTGTTCGCCGTGGGCGATGCGGCAGAATTCACGCATACCGATCTTGCCTACAACAGCAAGCATACCTACCAGATTCGTTCGCGCAACGCCGATGGCTACTCCGCATGGAGCGACGTGCTTGAGGCGAACTCTGCGCTCGACCCGTGGCGGAACGTGCCTGAGGCCGAGGAAATCACTTGGGAGGGCTCGCTCTACGGTAGCCATAAGGCCGAACTCGCCTTCGACCATGAGTTCCAGTCGGGCGACGGCGGTTTCCACTCCGGTGGCAACGATCTGGGCAAGGCGCTTACCGTTGACTACGGTCGCGCTTACAAGCTCGACAAGCTCGAGTACTATCCGCGCGATGATGCCGGTAACGGCACTGTGACCAAGATGCGCATCGAGACGAGCCTCGACGGCGTGCATTGGACGACGCAGGAGGTCGACTGGGAGCGCTCCGCCGCTTGCAAGACGGTGGCGTTCGACGGCGCCGTGGCCGCGCGCTACGTGCGTATGACGCCGCTCGCGTCCGTGGGCAACTTCTTCTCCGCCTCCGAGATCGCCATCTACAAGACCGACGGCACGGACGGCTTCGCCGTGGGCTCCAACCTCAACAAGGCCACGGTCTCCGACGGCGACTACTCCAACATGAAGAATTACCTGGGTCTTGAGAACCGCGAGCCCGACACCTCGACGTTCGACTCCCAGATCCGCGCCCACTTCGCCGACCTCAACGGCAACGGCGTCTACGACGTGTACGACTACTCCTTCACCATGGCGGCGCTCGACGGCGGCACCAAGCAAAAGGGCAAGGCTGCTGGCACCCTCGCGGTGATCCCGAGCAAGATGGAGGTCGAGGCCGGCGACGAGATCACGGTCGACGTCTACGCCACCGACGCCGAGAACGTCAACGCGCTCGGTGCGCTCGTCAACTTCAACAGCGACCAGTTCGAGTATGTCTCCGAGAGCATCGCGCAGGATGCGTCGACGGCGGGCATGGAGAACCTCTCGCGCGAGAAAGTGCAGTTCACGGATGGCCACCAGACCATCAACCTGGCCTTCGCCAACCGCGGCGACGCCAAGCTCTTCAACAGTACTGGTGTGGTCGCGAGCTTTAAACTCAAGGCTAAGACGGCCGGCAAGGTCGAGCTGCCCTCGACGTCTTGGCTCGTCGGCCCGGCGTGCGACGCGCTCGAGTTCGTGAGTGATGGCACCGTGACGATGCCCGGTGTCCCGCAGCCCACCAAGTCCGAGTACGGCCGCGACGCCTTTGACATCACGATGACCAACGACGAGCTCCCCACCGACGACGGCACCAACGTCGAGAAGCTCATCCAGCAGAAGAGCTATGACGGACTGTTCGACAACAATGAGGGCGGCAACGACTTCGAGTTCCTGTGGAACTATGGGCCCAACTGGATCGACGGCAAGATGCCGACCTACGTCAAGCTGCCCGCCACGATGACGTTCGCCTTCAAGACGCCGTCGAAACTCGATAGTGTCGAGGTCGTTAACCGCAACGGTGGCAACGGCACCGTGCAGAAGATTAAGTCCGTCGTGACGTTCGAGGACGGCTCGACCCAGGAGTTCTCGGGCGGAAGCTTTGATTCCTATCAGGCTCGCTACGCCTTTGGCCTCTCTGCCGAGAACAAGGGCAAGAAGGCGACCAAGGTCGAGATCACGCCGCTTGAGGCATCGGGTGACCAGATGCTCACGCTGCGCGAGATCAACTTCAACTACACACAGGGTGTCGAGGCCATCGAGGGTGTCGAACTGGGCAAGAACCAGACCGAGTTCTTCGAGGGCGATGTGACGCTCGTCGACGCCAAGGCCACGCCCGAGAGCGCCGGCTACCCCTATGTGACGGTCGAGAGCTCCGATCCTTCTGTGGTGAGCGTCTCCGCTGTCCAGGCCGGCGATAGCGTGAGCTACTACCTGCGCGCCAACAAGGCCGGCAAGGCAACGATCACGGTGGCGTCGGTGCTCGATCCCTCCAAGACCGCATCCTATGAGGTCGAGGTCAAGGCTGGTGTCGACACCTCTGCGCTCATGGCAGCGCTTTCCAAGGCCGCGGGCTACAGCGAGTCCGTCTACACCAAGGATTCCTATGCAGCCCTCACCGCTGCGGTCGAGGCGGCTCAGAAGCTCCTCGATGGCGGCCAGGGCAGCTATAGCAAGAAGGATGTCGCAGACGCCACGGCCAAGATCGAGAAGGCAATCGACGGCCTCAAGATGCGCCCCGTCGATGAGAAGAGCCTCATCAACACGCCCGAGAACCGCGAGAACGTCAAGGTGACCGGCTTCTCGAGCGAGGCCGACTATGAGGGCAGCAACGCCGTCAACGCTCTTGACGGCGATGAGCAGACGCTCTGGCACAGCGACTGGGCCTATAAGGCCGGTATGCCCCAGTACCTGACCGTCGACCTGGGCCGCGACTACGATCTCACCGACGTCACGTTCCTGCCGCGCCAGGACGGCGGCACGAACGGCGATATCTTTGAGGCCGAGGTGCTGGTTTCCGACACCGCCGACGGTTATGAGATGGGCACCGCCACGTCGATGGGTACGTTTACCTTCGACAACGACGGCCGCGTGCTCACCGACCGTGGCGACTGGAAGCAGATGAGCTTTGGTGCCGCGCGCGGTCGCTACGTGACCGTCAAGGTGCTCCACGCCGGCGGTGGCAGCGTTGACGCCTACTGCAGCATGGCGGAGCTCAAGTTCTACGGTACGGCCGTTCCCAATCCGGTGGCGAAGGACGACCTCACTGCCGCGATTGAAAAGGTTGATGCCGAGGTTGCAGCCGGCGACCTTAAGGCCAGCGACTACACCGAGGCTTCCTGGACCGCGTTTCAGAACGCCTTGGCGAGCGCCCGCGCCATCCTGAACGACGAGAACGCCACGCAGGACGAGGTCGACCAGGCACTCAAGGCACTCGAGAGTGCTCGCGACGCGCTTGAGAAGACTCCGGTGACCCCGGTCGAGAACCCGACCAAGAAGCAGCTCAAGGCCTTGGTCAAGCAGGCGAAGGAGACTGACACCAGGGGCAAGACGGACGAGTCTGTCAAGGCCCTGACGGATGCCATTACCTACGCCGAGGACGTCTTGGGTGATGAGAATGCTTCCGACATCCAGCTCCAGGCGGCCTATGACCAGCTCAAGCTGGCCATTGAGAGCCTCAAGGATGCCGATTCCGGCAACCAGGGCGGCTCGGGCAACCAGGGTTCCGGCAATGGCTCAAACGGCGGCAACCAGGCGGGCAAGCCCGCAGGCGACAAGGCCCAGGGCAGCAAGAAGAGCGGTTCGGCGATCCCCAATACCGGCGACCAGACGGCGGCGACCGTCGCGGCCGTCGGTGGTCTTGGCGCCATCATCGCCGCGATCGGCGCTTTCTTCCATCGTCGCAGCAAGGCTAAGTAGTCCCAGCGACAACTAAGCAAACGTGCCCGCCGCTCCGTCAAGGACGGCGGGCATTGCTTTATTATTTCAGCCAACGTACGTCATGGCAATATCCGGTAGGTCGCAGGGCGCTTCGCGGGCGGGCCAGGCTCTATCTGAACGACTTTGCGAAGCAACCGGAGTGAAGATAAAGCCTGGCCCGCCCGCGAAGCGCCACAGAGACCGCAGGGACGGGAGCAGCTATACTACTCTCAGTAGTTAAGGGTCGCGGATTCGCTGCGTCACCGCTCTCAACAGGAGGTCTTTGTTTATGGCAGATCAGAAGCCGGTTGTCGGGATCATCATGGGCTCCAAGTCCGATCTGGGCGTTATGGAAGGTTGCACCGCCGAGCTCGAGGCACTGGGCGTGCCCTATGAGCTCGTGATTGCGAGCGCGCACCGCACGCCGGCGAAGGTCCATGAGTGGGCCTCGACTGCTGCCGACCGCGGCATCAAGGTGATTATCGCTGCTGCCGGCAAGGCTGCTCACCTGGGCGGCGTCGTGGCTGCGTTTACGCCGCTGCCGGTTATCGGTGTGCCTATGAAGACGAGTGACTTGGGCGGCATGGATTCGCTGCTGTCGATGGTGCAGATGCCTTCGGGCGTGCCCGTGGCCTGCGTTGCCATCAACGGCGCCAAGAACGCCGCCATCTACGCCACGCAGATTCTAGGCGCTTGCGACCCCGAGTACCGCAAGGTTATCGAGAAGATGAAGCAGGAGATGGCCGACGCCTAGGCGTTCCGCCGTTTCGCCGCAGATAAGGAGAGCCATGTCCGACTATCAGGGAAAACGATTCAAGGCTTCTCAGATTCCCGATCCGTCGAAGCCGGGTGCTGCCCGTGCGGCACAGCAGGGTCGGACATCCTCTCCTCAGCAGCCGCGCGCGCCGCGCCCCGTGACGCCGGCGACGCATCGTCGACAGGACGCGCCAGCCGCATATCGACCTTCATCTTATAGCAACGCTAAGAAGCCGCCCCGGTCTTCATCGCATGCCGCGCCGTCGGATTACACCGAGCCGCCGCGCAAAAAGCGCCGCTCCATTATTCCCATTCTGCTCATCATCATCGGCATCGGCCTGATTGTTGCCGCCGCTGCCATCTTTATCAATGCTCAGATTGGCTATAAGCAGGCAAGCGATTCGTACCAGAAAATCGAGAAGCAATATGTAAGCGATAAGGACGCCAGCGGCGTGCCGATTATCGACTTCGATGCACTTGCCCAGACAAATCCCGAGGTTGTGGGTTGGATTTACGCGCCCGGCACCAACATCAACTATCCCGTCGTGCAGACCAACAACAACTCCAAATACCTCAACACGCTGTTTGACGGTACGGCTAACGCGTCCGGTGCCATCTTCTTGGATAGCGACGACACCGCGCCGGGAATGGTTGACCAGCAGACCACGATCTACGGCCACCATATGAACGATGGGTCGATGTTCAACGTGATTTCGGACACCACCGACCAAGCGACGTTCGATAGCATCGAGTACGTGTATTACATCACGCGCGATGCAACGTATAAGCTGCGTCCGCTGGCGACCAAGGTCGTTGAGGATACGTACTCCAAGGCGCGAACGCCCAATTTTGAGGGCGACGACGGGCTCAAGAACTACCTGTCCGAGATGCTCGACGGTGCCTCTGCCGTGGCGAGCGATGCCACCGATCGTGCCGCTTCGGCAACCAAGGTCGTAACGCTTGTGACCTGTCGTTCGTTATCGCTGAGCAACACGCGTGCCGTCATGGTGCTCACGCCGGTCGAGGAATAGATAATGGGCTACTCAATGACGGTGAAAGGGGAAATGATGCTCGAGAATGGCAAAACGATGCCTTCGGTTGATGCTTGGCTGCGCGAGGCCAAGGCCGATTCGTCGGCGGCAGGCTGTGGGATGTATCTGACGCATAACGGCGTGGTGCGCGCGACGCCCAAGTCCGAGGTCCGCGGGATCGAAACCGATGGCGTAGCTCCCGGACGCAGGGTGGGCGGCATGGTATTCGGCTTCGATGCTCAGAAGGTGCAGGCTGCTATCGAGGCCACGCGCGCGATGCCGGGTATCGGCTATGTGCGCGTGTGGCTGGCAAGCGGCGAACTCGCCGTGGGTGACGACATCATGCTCGTGCTCATCGGCGGGGACATTCGCCCGCACGTGGTCGATGCGCTGCAGGCGCTTGTTGGCACCATCAAGAACGAATGCGTAAGTGAGGTCGAGCGCGAGGCGTAGAGGCTTGCGTCGATAGAAGACTCGTTTATAAAAATGCCCGCCGGTACGCGTGATACCGGCGGGCATTTTGCGTTTTGGGCGCGGTGGACGCTACACGCGCGTCGCATCCTTGGGGCTCATGGTCATGCTCTGGAAGCGATTCTCCATAAAGTCATTATCGAAGTACTTGCCGTAGAACTGCGCAACGGGAATATCCGGTTCCGTGCCGTTGACGCGCTGATACCAATAATCGAGCGACTGCAGCGTCATAACGCCATCGACCAGCATAATGATGGTGAAGATGACAGTAGCCGAGTAGCGACTCTTCCACGGAATCATGTTGATGAGCTTGAGCAGCCTCGGCAGCAGCAGCTTGATCCAGATGAGTCCGCCCAGGCCCCACAGGCAGGCAAAGCCCGTGCAGGTGCGTCCGCCCGTAAGGACGGCGAGCGGGTCGGGCATGCCGAACAGCTTCATGTGCGAGTAGCTCCACGAGACCACTCCAAACGAGGTCTGCATAAACCAGCCCACGAACACCTCAAAGCTCGCGCCGAGCAGCGCGCTCACCAAAAAGATAATGATGGGGTTCTTTTTGTAGAAGCGGTTGAGCACCATGGTCATGAGTACGGCGCCAAATCCATAGATGGGGCTGAAGGGGCCAAACAGCATGCCGGCGCGGTTCTGGTAGACGCCGGGGTCGTCGACCGTCATGTGCCAGATGTCCTCGGCGATCAGGCCGAGTATGCAGCAGACAAAGAATACCCAGAACAGGTTGAAGTAGTTGAGCTTGATGTAGCCTTCGCCGGTTTCATCGCGCCCGAGCATGCCCTCGGCGGCGGCGTCGCGATCGAGCATTTCCTGCAGGCGGCGTTGCAGCTCGCGCTCCTGGCGCAGCGTGGGGTCGACGGTGGTCGAAAGCGCGACGAGGATGCCGAGCTGGATGGCGGGGCGCAGCAAGAAAGGCCCGATGCCCTGGAGCATCACGTCGACCAAAAGCTCGACGACGGTGAATGCAATAAGGATGTAGGACAGGCGAGCGGCGTTGCGGCGCTGGTTCTTGATGAGGTCCAGGCCAAAGATGATCAAGATGACGGCACTGGCAGCCGAGAGCATGATGCCGGCGACAATCAGTCCGACCGCGACGAGCGTGTTGTCGCCGAGCTTGGCGGCGGCGTTGCCGTTGATGAGTGCGGTGATGACCTGCCACATAAAGGCGCCGACCGACGGGAGCGTACCCACGCCGGACAGGATGCACAGGACGGCGTACACCTTAATGATGAGGGGGATCTTCTTGACCTCCGTGGCGCTGGGGACGCTGGGGTCGAGTTCGTTTCGATCCATACATAACCTTTCTCGTTTTGCTGTAGGTACAAGGATACGCCGCCGACCTGCCAAAAGACAGGACGAACGTCCCAATTGCAACAATGCAAGCCCCAACGGCGGGCGAGACGCGTCGCAACGGAAGTATGCGGGATCGTCGGCCCCGAGGCGGTTGCCCAATAAAATGTTTGGCTGCAAAACGGATTATAAGCTCGGTGGGCTTTTAAAAAGCGCTGTTCATGCGCGGGAGTGCTTGTCTTGCCGTGCGTATAATAGGGCAGGTAACGCCAAATAACGAGGCTCTGAGGGGATGCCATGTCTCAAGAAACCATCCGCGCGGCCGAGCGTGCCGCGGGACAGGTGAAGACCATGTCGACGTATGATCCGGACTCCGACCAGCTGCATGAGGAATGCGGCATTTTTGGTGTGTGGGCACCCGATCGCGATGTGGCTCGACTGACGTACTTTGGTCTGCGCGCGCTGCAGCATCGCGGCCAGGAATCGGCGGGAATCGCCGTGGGTGATGGCGGCACGGTTATGGTTCGCAAAGACCTGGGACTGCTCGATCGCGTGTTCTCCAACGCCGACCTGTCGACGCTCTCCGGCCAGCTGGCCGTGGGCCACGTGCGCTATGGCACTGCCGGTGCCAAGAGCTGGGAAGCCTCGCAGCCGCATCTTTCTACCATCAACAGCGTCATTATCGCGCTCGCGCACAACGGTACCCTCGTCAACACCGACGAGCTGCGCCGCCAGCTGATCGAGCTGGGCGTGCCGTTCCTTTCCAATTCGGATTCCGAGGTCGCGACTAAGCTTATCGGCTACTTTACTCAGCGTACAGGCCATCTGCGCGAGGGCATTCGCAAGACCATGGAGCTCGTGCGCGGCGGCTACGCCATGACGCTCATCAACGAGCAGGCGCTCTACGCATTCCGCGATCCGCACGGCATTCGCCCGCTCGTGCTGGGCAAGCTGGTGGACGAGGGTCTGGACCAAGCCGATGCCGCATCCGTTTCGCAGCTGCCGTCGCAGGACGGCGCCGCGACGGTCGACGCCACCACCCATGTCACCCGCGCCGGCGGCTGGGTCGTTGCTTCCGAGACGTGCGCGCTCGACATTGTGGGCGCCGAGTATGTTCGTGACGTCCGTCCCGGCGAGATCTTGCGCATCAGCGCCGAGGGTCTGGTATCCGAGCAGGGCGTGCCTGCAGCCGAAGAGCCCGCAAACTGCATCTTTGAGCAGGTCTACTTTGCCCGCCCCGACTCCATCATGAACGGCAAGAGCGTCTATGCCTGCCGTTACGACATGGGTCGTCAGCTGGCACATGAGGAGCCCGTCGAGGCCGATCTGGTCATCGGCGTGCCCGACTCCGGCCTGCCGCCCGCGGAGGGGTATTCGCACGAGAGCGGTATCCCCTTTGGCGAGGGCCTCATCAAGAACCGCTATGTGGGCCGTACGTTTATCGAACCCACGCAGGAGCTGCGCGCCATGGGCGTGCGTATGAAACTCAACCCGCTGCGCGACAACATCGAGGGCAAGCGCCTGGTCGTCATCGACGACTCCATCGTGCGCGGCACCACCATGGTGCAGCTCGTCAAGATGCTGCGCAACGCTGGCGCCAAGGAGATTCATATCCGCATCAACTCGCCCGAGGTCATCTGGCCGTGCTTCTACGGCATCGATACCGACGTGCAGTCGCAGCTTATCAGCGCCAACAAGACGGTCGACGAGATTTGCGAGTATATCGGCGCCGATTCGCTGGCCTTCCTTTCGGTCGAGGGCCTGCTTAAGGTCATGCCCAAGGGCGGTTACTGCGATGCGTGCTTTACCGGCCGCTACCCCGTGGCGATTCCCGAGAGCTTTGGCCGCGACAAGTTCATGGAGGGCTTTAAGCCCCGCAACCTGGACAAGCCGCTGCACGTTGATGACGACGCCGTGGTCGAGAAATACGACGATCGCAGCTGGGAAGAGGAACACGGCGAGGCCTAAAACCTGCCATGTAGGGACAGGTTTATTTTGGTAGGTTTTACCTGCTGTTTTGTTGATATGACGGCGCGCGTTGTTATGGCGCGCGCCGAAATGAACGCAACTATGAGCACCGTTTGGCGCCCGCGCGGCGCCACGGTAGTGGGAGAGGAAGGCTCAGATGAGCGACAGCAAGCATGTGACGTATGAGGATGCCGGCGTCGATACCGCCGAGGGCGGCCGCGCCGTCGACGCGATTAAGCAAATGGTTAAGGACACCAACCGCCCCGAGGTCATCGGCGGTATCGGTGGCTTTGGTGGCCTGTTCTCGGCCGCCGCGCTTAAGGATATGGAAGACCCGATCCTGATCAGCGGTACCGACGGTGTGGGCACCAAGCTCGTGCTCGCCCAGATCATGGACCGTCACGAGACGGTGGGCCAGGACCTGGTCGCCATGTGCGTTAACGACATTTTGGCTTCGGGCGCCGAGCCGCTGTTCTTCCTGGACTACGTTGCCATCGGCCACATTGAGGCCGAGCACATGGCAAAGATCATCAAGGGCGTGGCCGATGGCTGCAAGCTCGCGGGCTGCGCGCTCGTGGGCGGCGAGATGGCCGAGCACCCCGGTGTCATGGCCCCCGCCGATTACGACCTCGCCGGCTTTACCGTGGGCGTCGTCGACCGTCCCAAGATGCTCGACCCCGCGAACGTCCGCCCCGGCGACGTGATTCTGGGCCTGCCTTCCACCGGCGTGCATTCCAACGGCTACTCGCTCGTGCGCAAAGTCATTGGCGTTGACGGCATCAAGCCGGGCACGCCCGAGGCCGCTGCTAAGGCCGAGGAGCTGAGCCGCCCGCTCGAGGCCCTCGGCGGCGCATCGCTGGCCGACGCCCTGCTGGCCCCCACGCGCATCTACGTCAAGCCGATTCTGGAGCTGCTGCGCGGTGGCGCTCCGGTGCACGCGATTGCCCACATCACCGGCGGCGGTATTACCGAGAACCTCAACCGCGCGCTTGCCGACGACGTCGACGCTGTGGTCACCCGCAACGGCGCCGAGATGGGCTGGGATGTTCCGCCCGTCATCACCTACGTGTCGCGTCAGGCCGAGCTCGCGCCCAACGAGGCATGCAAGACCTTCAACATGGGCGTCGGCCTGTGCCTGATCGTCGCCCCCGAGGACGAGGCTGCCGTGACCGAGGCCCTGGTTGCGCTGGGCGAGAAGCCGTTCCGCGTGGGCGAGTGTGTCGAGGGTTCCGGTAAGGTCGTGTACTCCGATGAGCGCTAACGAGCAGATGGCTGCCGCCGAGGGCCTGGACTTTGTGCCCTATACCCGTCCGACCGGTACCGATACGGCTGAGCCGCTCAAGATCGGCGTGCTTATCAGCGGCTCCGGCACCAATCTGCAGGCGCTGATCGACCTAATCGCCGCGGATAAGCTCAATGCCTCAATTGAGCTTGTGGTGTCGAGCCGTCCTTCGGCCAAGGGTCTGCAGCGTGCCGAGCGTGCGGGTATCCAGACGCTTACGCTGTCCAAGGATGTCTATGCCGACCCCATCGCCGCCGACGAGATCATCGCGCACGAGCTGCTCGAGCGCGGCTGCGAGTATGTGGTCATGGCCGGCTACATGCGCATGGTGCATACGCCGCTGCTGGCGGCGTTTCCCAACCGCGTGGTCAACTTGCATCCGGCGCTGCTGCCGAGCTTTACCGGCGCGCATGCGATCGACGATGCCTTTGCGCGCGGCGTCAAGGTAACCGGTGTGACCGTGCATTTTGCCAACGAGATCTACGACAACGGCCCCATCATCGCCCAGCGCGCGCTGGCCGTTGAGGAAGGCTGGGATGTCGATACGCTCGAGGAGCACATCCACGCGATTGAGCACGTGCTGTATCCCGAGGTCGTGCAAATGCTCGCCGACGGCCGCGTCCACATGCTGGAGAGTGGCAAGGTCGCCGTGGATCCTGTGAAATAATTACCCGCTTGTAAAGGCGGTTAGGCATATCGAAGACGCCTAACCGCCTTTTTTATTGCGCTTTATGCTGCTTGATTTAGCTGGAATTGAATAGGCTGCTCTTCTTGCCTGTCAATTACAGTAGTCGACTCTCATGTGGAATGCCGAGCTTCCGGCATGAGATTATCTGGGAAAACGACCAGAAAACTTGGCATTCGGCTTCAAATTGCGCATAATTCTATTTATCATCTATTTAACATTTTGTTATCAAAAATGAGCGCAAGGAGGCTGGCTCAATGGGTGAAGCAGATGGCATGGAGCTGATTTATTCACTCGTCGGTTATCCTGATGAAACCGAGTGGCTTGAATTTAAAGAAGGCAATAGCGATCCCGTTAGAACGGGGCGTGACATCTCGGCGCTTGCCAATGCTGCCGCTTACTGCGGCCGCGCATATGCCTATAAGATCTGGGGCGTGAGCGACGGTACGCATGAGCTTGTGGGCACCCAGTTCAACCCATATCACGCAAAGGGTAAGGGAAACCAAGAGCTTTTGATGTGGCTCAAGCTTGCGCTCTCAAACAATGCGAATTACGAGTTTGCGGTTATTGATCATGAGACAAAGCACTTTGTGGTGTTGAAAGTGCACGCCGCGAGCGCTCAGCCGGTCTATTTTGATAAGACAGCCTACATTCGAGAGGGCTCTTCGACGGCAGAACTGGTTCCCGGTAGTGCACGAGAGGCGGAGCTGTGGCGTCGCTTACAGTCAGGGAACGCGGAGCTCGCTGTAGTTGAGAGAGATCTGACATCTCGAGAGGTCGCCGAAATACTAGATGTTGATGCGTATTTTGAGTTGTGCAGATTGAGAAGACCTGTCGATTTGGACGGAGTGATGCTTGCTCTTTGTGAACAAGAGCTGATTCGTCGTCAAGATAACGGCCGATATAGTGTGACGCGCTTGGGAATGCTTCTGGTGGGAAAAAAGCTCTCTCGCTACCCGGAGCTCAGGAAACGCATGCTGCGAATCGTGCGATATGCGGGAAAAGGCAGTTTTGACATTGTCGGGGATACTGAAATCGACAAGGGCTACGCTTTGGCGCTTCCACAGGCTGAACAGCTGGTCATGTCGATGATTCCGGCTGTTGAGGCACTGGATGGCGCATTTCGACGTATTCAGACGGCTTATCCTCAAAGGGCGATTCGCGAGTTACTATCAAACGCCGTGATTCATCAAGACATTGCTGACAATACGGCGGGGCCTCTTGTTGCGATTTACGACAATCGCATTGAGTTCTCTAATCCCGGGACAACGCTTATTCCGGCAGAACGAGTGCTCAACGCCCAGCCGAAAACGCGAAATTCGATGATAGCGTCCCTCATGCGCCAAATGGATCTTTGCGAAGAAGGCGGTACAGGCTGGGATTTAATCGTAGATTCGCTCGAAAAAGCCGGCATGCCTTCACCGGTTATCAAGAGTGAGGGCGGGCTGGGAACGCTCGTGACGCTCTATTGCGACTGTCCGTATACTCGAATGAAAAAAAGTGAGCGAAAAAACGCCGTGTACTGGCATGCCTGTCTTTTGTATGCCCAAGGTGAGTCGATGAGCAATCAGTCGCTGCGAGAGCGTTTTGGACTTTCCGATGAAAAGAAAAACACGGTGGCGATGTCTCGTCTAATCAAAGAGTGCCTGGAAGAGGCATTGATAAAGGAAGAGGACGAGGACGCGGGTTCCAAATACAAAAGGTATATTCCGTATTGGGCCTAAAGACAGGGAATGAAAAGAAGGGGGCGGCTTATGTCTGGTAATAACGAAGCGCTGTTTACGCCTGAGTTGGTGTTTTTTGATTGGGAGTGTGCGACGCCGGATGAGGTGTTCGCGCGGCTTGAGGGCGAGCTTGCACCACATGGCTACATTGCATCCGGTTGGCTCGATGCCGTCCGCACGCGCGAGGATGCCTATCCCACGGGTCTCGCTATGCCGGCGGCAAACATCGCCATTCCGCATACCGACCCGGGGTTTGTGGCCAAGCCCTATATCGCGGTGGTGAAGCCCGCCGCGTCCGTGACATTTAACGCTATGGCTGGCATGGGCGCTCCGGTGCCGGCGCAGATCGTCATCAATCTGGGTATTGCCGAGCCGGGCGGCCAGGTCGAGGCCCTGCAGGCGCTCATGAACATCTTTATGGACGCCGATGCCGCAGCTGACGTGCTCGGCCAGACCACGCCCCAGGGCATGGTCGACGCCATCCGCCGTCACTTCTAGGGTGGGGCTGAGTCGGCACTTGGGGACTGTCCCTAACTGCCGGCTGCCAGAGCTGTCCCCTTTGCACCAAAATGGTGCAGATTAACCTGTCCCCAATGCACCAAGCGTGCCGCGGGGGCTGCGTTGTGACACAATGGCGTTTGTTCGATTCGTTATGCGAAAGGCCAACTATGGCAAATAAGAAAAAGAACTCCGAGGCCGCGCCGACGCCCGAGCAGCAGGCTCGCGCTGCCTCCAGCTCTCGCAAGAAGCAGCGCAAGACGTACGTGTCTAAGACCGTCAAGATCGTCCTGGTGGTCATCGGCGTGCTGGCGATGCTGCTTTCCGTCTCGGCGATGGCGTGCTCCGGCCTTATGTCGCAGGCCGAGGACACCTCGGGCTACAAGCTGACCGGCGGTGTCGCTGCTACTATCAACGGCACCAACCTTACCGAGGACACCGTGACCAAGCAGATCATGAGCATGCGCACGTCCTACGGCTACACCAAGGATAAGGATTGGGCGCAGTATCTGGTTGACAACGACCTCACGCCCAAGAAGTACCGCAAGCAACTCATCGACTCCTACACGCAGCAGATTCTGCTTCAACAGGCACAGAAGGAGAACGGCGTGACGGTGTCGGACGAGGAGGTCGAGAAGGCTTGGAAGGACGCGTGCAAGAGCGCAGGCGGTGCCAAGGCCTTTAAGAAGACCCTCAAGACCTACGGCTATACCGAGGACACCTACAAGGACTCGCTCAAGGAGAGTCTGGCGCAACAGAAACTCAAGGATGCCGTCGCGCCCACGAGCAAGCCCAAGGACAGCGAGATTGTCGATTACATCAACGAAAACCTGTCCAGCTACAACGACGCCCGCCGCTCGTCGAACATCCTGATCAAGGTTGATTCCGACGCTTCCGACGAGGACAAGGCTGCCGCCAAGGCCAAGGCGCAGGAGTGCCTGGACAAGATTAACTCCGGTGAGCTGAGTTTTGAGGACGCCGTTGAGCAGTACTCCGAGGACACAGGTTCCAAGGAGAAGAAGGGCGATGTGGGCTGGGATAAGCTCACCACCTTTGTCGACAGCTACCAGACGGCGCTCGAGGGACTCAACAAGGGCGACGTGAGCGAAGTCGTCGAGTCGACCTATGGTTACCACATCATCAAGTGCACCGACTACTTCCATGTCGATAATCAGGTCGATGACATCAACCAGGTGCCCAAGGACATCAAAAAGTACGTCTCCAACGTGGTGAAGACGCAAGCGGCCAGCACCGCGTACAGCGAGTGGCTGGAGCAGTACAAGAAGGATGCCGACATCACCGTCAACCCCATGCCCAAGGACGTACCCTATAACGTGAGTCTGAAGGGCGTCACCAAGAGTTCGACCGACGATTCGTCGAAGACTGAGTAACCATGGGGCGGTGCTCGCGTGAGTGCTGCCCACGCTATTAGAGAGGATTTGCAGATGACCAACGAAGAGCTGCAGAAAGAAATGATCGCGGCCATGAAGGCCAAGGACAAGGTTCGCCTGTCCATCATTCGCCAGGTCAAGGCCGAGGTGAAGAATATCGAGGTTAACGAGCGCCGCGATGTGACCGAGGAAGACGTCAACAGCATGATCAAGCGTCTGATCAAGCAGACGAGCGAGACGCTGGAGATGTCCATCAAGGCCGGCACCGACCAGGAGCGTACCGACAACCTGACCGAGCAGGTCAAGATTCTGGAAAGCCTGCTGCCCGCGCAGGTTTCGGGCGAGGAGCTCGAGGCCCTGATCGAGCAGGTCATCGCCGAGCTGGGCGCTACTTCCAAGAAGCAGATGGGCCAGGTCATGGGTGCACTCGGCAAGGCCACCGGCGGCAACTTCGATAAGCCGGCAGCAGCAAAGATCGTCGGCGCAAAGCTTGCGTAATTTGTTACGCGGTTTTACCAAACCGCGTAACGGCTCGACGCTGCAAACCCGTACACGCGGCAATCTGACGTTCAATTTCAAGGGCGCGACCATAAGGTCTGCGCCCTTTCATTTCACGTCACCTTGCTCGCGTGTACGGGTTTTCGCTGACTTATGCTCAACAAGGGCGGTTGTATTATTTTCGGCGCTCATTGGGGACGGGCTTAAATGAGTGCCCAATGAGCAGGTACTCATTTAAGTCTGTCCCCAATGAGTGGGTTAAAGGTTGCGGGTTCTTTACGGGAATGTAGTGTTGGCTGCGGAAACGTGGTTCTTTCCGTACAATAGTTCAACTCGTGTAAACGCAGGGAAGGGACATTCATGGCAGACATGATCGAGATCAAGCATCTCAACAAGTACTTTGGCGACCTGCATGTGCTCAAAGATATCAATCTCACCGTCAAGCGCGGCGAGAAGCTCGTAATGATCGGGCCTTCCGGCTCGGGTAAGTCGACGCTCATCCGTTGCGTCGATTATCTGGAGGAGCCCACGTCGGGCGAGGTCGTCATCGACGGTACGCCGCTCACCAAAAAGAATCACCTGGAGATGGCTCGCAAGTACAGCTCCATGGTGTTTCAGCAGTTCAACCTGTATCCCAACATGACGGTGCTGGGCAACCTGACGCTCGCACCCATCAAGCTGCAAAAGAAGAGCAAGGAGGAGGCGACCGAGATCGCCATCGCCGCGCTCAAGCGCGTCGGCATGGCGCATAAGGCTGGCGAGTATCCGCAGAATCTCTCGGGCGGTCAGCAGCAGCGCATCGCCATCGCCCGTGCCCTGTGCACCAAGCAGCCTATCATCCTGTTTGACGAGCCGACCTCGGCGCTCGACCCCGAGATGGTCCAGGAGGTTCTGGACGTTATGATTGAGCTCGCGCAGGAGGACATCACCATGATCTGCGTGACGCACGAGATGGGCTTTGCGCGCCAGGTGGCCGACCGCGTCATCTTTATGGAGGACGGCCGCATCCTGGAGGAGGGCACGCCCGAGCACTTCTTCGATAACCCCGAGAACCCGCGTTGCCGCGAGTTCCTGTCCAAGATTCTGCACTAGGCGCGGTGATGGACATGACGGATATGACGAGGGCGGCCGTGTCGCGCCGTCACTTTTTGCAGCTGGCTGGCGCCGGCATGCTCGCGCTGACGGGGACCGCGCTTACCGGTTGCGGCAACTCCACCAGCGGTGAGGGCTCCGACAAGGGGTCCAAGCTTGCGGCCATTAAGTCGCGTGGCCATCTGAATGCCGGCGTTAAGAAGGACGTTCCCGGCTACGGCTATTACGACACCGCCAAGGGCCGCTTTGAGGGCATGGAGGTCGATTTGTGCTACCAGATCGCCGCTGCCGTCTTTGGCGTGAGTTACAAGGAGGCCCGCGCCCAGGAGCTTGTCGAGTTTACCGACGTAACGCCCAAGACGCGCGGTCCGCTGATCGATAACGGCCAACTCGACGTGGTCGCGGCGACCTACACCATCACCGACGAGCGCAAGAAGAGCTGGGACTTCTCGACGCCGTACCGCACCGACTACGTGGGACTCATGGTCAAGAAGCGTTCGGGCTTTACCTCGATTGAGGACCTGGACGGCAAGGTTATTGGCGTGAGCCAGGGCGCTACCACGCAGGGCTTGATTGAGCAGATGATCAAGGACAACGGCTTTAGCTGTAAGCCCGAGTTTAGGGCCTTTAGCGGCTACCCCATCATCAAGAGTTCGCTCGACGCCGGCAATATCGACGTCTTTGCCATGGATCGCTCCACGCTGGCCGGTTACATGAACGAGACCGTCGAGCTGTTGCAGCCCGAGGTCAAGTTTGGCGAGCAGGGCTACGGCGTGGCGACCAAGAAGGGCTGCGACCTTTCGGCCGTGGTCGATCAGGTGATTTGCGATCGCCTGGCCGATGGCTGGCTCGACCAAGAGGTCAAGACCTGGGGTCTTGTATAGGCGTATCGTCCAAGGAAGGAATCAAATGCTCGAAGGATTATTTGACGCCGACCGTTGGTCGACGACATTTCAAAACATGGGGCCCTTCTGGGAGGGCTTTGGCGTGACGCTACAGGTGGTCGTTGCCGGTCTGCTGCTGTCGCTGGTGCTGGGCACGCTGCTGGGCGTGTTCTCAACCACTCGTTCACGCGTGCTGCGCGCCATAAGCCGCGTGTACGTGGAGTTTTACCAGAACACCCCGTTGCCCGTGCAGGTGCTCTTTATGTACATGGCCGGTCCGCAGTTTTTGCAGGCCATAACCGGTGCCGACCAGCCGGTGCGCATCGCGCCGTTCGTGCTGGGTTTCTTGGGTGTGGGCCTGTATCACGCGGCCTACATTGCGGAGGTCATCCGCACTGGTATCGAGGCGGTTCCGCGCGGTCAGATGGAGGCGGCCCAGAGCCAGGGCTTCACCCGTGCGCGGGCATACTGGTACATCGTGCTGCCCCAGACATTCAAGATCATTCTGCCGCCGCTGTGTAACCAGGCGCTCAACCTGGTCAAGAACACGTCGGTGCTGGCGCTTGTGGCCGGCGGCGACCTTATGTACCGTTCCGACAACTTTGTGAGTCTGTACGGTTACCTGCAGGGATACATCGTCTGCTGCCTTATGTACTTCATCATCTGCTTTCCGCTCGCCATGCTGGTGCAGTGGCTCGAGCGCCGCTCCAAGGAGCGTCCGCGCGGCGTGAGCCTGGCCGAGCTGGGGCTCGACAACGTAGAGGAGGCCTAGCGCATGGAAATCTTCAACGCGACCAACCTGCTCTACATTTGGGGCGGCTTTGTTAAGACGATCGAGATCTCGGCGCTGTCGATCTTTTTCTCGCTCATCTTTGGCACGGTGCTGGCGCTCGTTAAAAGCTATGCGCCCCGTCCATTCCGTATTTTGGTGAGCGCCTATATCGAGCTGTTCCGTTGCACGCCAAACCTGCTGTGGATCCTGTTTATTTACTTTACGGTGCAGGGTTTGGACATTGTGATTTCGACCATCGCCTTTACGCTGTTTACCAGCGCCGTTATGGCCGAGATTGTGCGCGGCGGCCTCAATTCGATTCCGCGCGGCCAGTTTGAGGCAGCGCAGAGCCAGGGCTTTGGCTTCTTTGCCACCATGCGCTACATCATTCTGCCGCAGACGTTTAAGACAATCATTCCGGCGCTGTTTAGCCAATGCACGACTGTCATCAAGGACAGCTCGTATCTTTCGGGCATTAACGTGGCCGAGCTCATGTACACGGCAAACGTCGTGATGGCCCACGCGATCGACCTGTCGCAGGTGCTTATGCTCTACGGCCTGGTGTTTGCGATGTACTTTGTGCTCAACTTTGGTATCTCGCTGCTGGTGAGGGCATATCAACG